>JANWJO010000169.1 GCA_025449435.1 Chloroflexota bacterium
CACCTCGCCGTCGTTGACGCCGGGGCACAATACCACCTGGCAATGCACCTGTATGCCCAGCGCCGCGAGCCGGTCGAGGTCATCCAAAACGGGGTGTGCGTGCGGCGCCACGAGCAACTGCCGGCGGACTGCGTCGTCGGTAGCGTGTACCGAAACGTACAGCGGCGACAGGCGCTGGATGGCGATGCGCCGCCAGTCGTGCTCGTTGAGGTTCGTCAGGGTGATAAAATCGCCGAACAGAAACGAGAGCCGGTAATCATCATCCTTGATGTACAGCGACGAACGCAGCCCGGTGGGGTTCATATCGACGAAACAAAAGTCGCAGTCGTTGGCACAGCGGCGTATAGAGTTGAACAGCGCGTCTGTGAATCCTATGCCCAAGTCACCACCGTCGGTACCGTCTATCATCCGGCTGAGCCGTTGACCGGCGCGATCGAGGGTCACGAGCGGTTGCGGCTCGGTGCCGTAAAAGCGGTAGTCGATCACATCGTGCAGCTTATGGCCGTTGATGGCGATGAGGCGGTCGCCAACTTGGATGCCGGCGTTACTGGCCGGGCTGCCCGGCTCGACCGAGGTTATGAGCCCGCCCTGTGGGCGCCGCACAGCCGGAACTGAGGTGGGCGTCGAGGTCAAGGTGAGCATCGCGACGATCCCAATCTCCCGGCGAGCGCACACGGCCGGCATTCCGGGCCAGTGTTGGTGCAGCATACCAGCGGGCTCGCGCCTCAACGTGAGCAATGCTCTAGCAATCCGGCACTGGACCACGCAGGCTTGATCGCTGCCTCTGGCCGCCCCACCAAGTCCCTATACTACGGCTGGGTGCTGGCGGCTGTGCTGGGCTGTACCACCGTGTTCGCCTACGGCGGTACGCAGTACTTGTTTGGTGTCCTGGTCACGCCAATAGGGCAGGAACTGCACTGGTCACGCGCTTCCGTCAGCGCTGCCTATGCCATCGCGCTGCTCATCTCCGGCGTGTTGGGGCTGCCCGTTGGGAGGATCGTCGATCGGCGAGGTGGCCGCCTGGTCCTTGCGGCCGGTTCCGTGTTCTGTGGCGTATCGCTGGTGGGCTTATCGTTTGTCTACGAACTGTGGCAGTTCTATCTCGTGTGGGCCGCTATCGGCTTGTCGATGTCGCTGACCTTGTACTCGGTCACGCTCGTGGTCATCAATCAGTGGTTCGTTCGCAAACGCGGTGCAGCGCTGGCCCTCATCACCACGCTTGGTGGTCTCGCGTCGCCCATATTCATTCCGATCGCCGGCGTGCTCACCAGCCGGTATGGCTGGCGCGAAACCGTGCTGCTGATTGGGATCGCGCAACTCCTGGTGCCATTTCCCGCGCACGCCTTCGCCGTCCGTCGCCGCCCGGAAGACTTGGGTCAACGCATCGACGGCGACCCGGTGGACTCGCCGCGTACTCGCTTCACATGGGTTGCCCGTTTCGCCGGTGACACGTTGTTGCAAGCGCTGCGTTCACCCGCGTTCTGGCTGCTCGCGCTAGCTCTTGGCCTCACCTCACTCGCCGTGAGTACGGTGCAAGCGCATCTGATCGCGTTCCTCATAGCCGGTGGGTATACGCCGACCATTGCGGCGTTCGCTGCTGGGGCCATCGGCCTTGCGAGCCTGCCGGGGCGCGTCGTGCTTAACTTGGTCACCGATCGCTTTGGCTCGCGCCCCGTTCTCATCGCGTGCTACGTCACTATGGCCGTTGGCGTGGTTGCGCTCGTTGTCAGTTCAGCGGCTATCACGGTCGTTGCGTTCGTGGTGCTGTACGGCGTGCCGTTCGGCGCGGTCTCGCCGTTACGAGCGTCAGTCATCGCCGACCAGTTCGGCCGTGCGGCCTACGGCACGATTCTGGCGGCACAGGGCCTCACGGCGGCTGTCTGTGGAGCGTCGGGTCCGCTTATTGCCGGCTGGCTGTACGACCATTTGGGGAGTTACCAACTCGCGTTTGCGTTGACCGCGATAGCGATGGTTATCGCGGCCGTGAATATAGCTATGACGCCTCGCAGCCGGCTCGTTGAGGCGGCAGCGAAGACCTAGCTACTCCTCATCGCTTTTGTCATCCCGATCACTCGCATACGTGCTGTTGACCGCGCGGCGCAGCCGGTCATCGGGACCCGTGGCAGCAGTGTCATCCTGCAACGCCTCGAACGACTCGAAATAACCGATCTGGACGTAACGGCGGCCAATATCGAGCACTTTGGCTGGGTCGGTCATATCGTGCCAGATGGCGCGGATTACGTCCTCATGCTCCGGGTGCAAACGGCGGAAGATGTCGTCGCGCACGGTGAGCATGGCGTGACAGGCATCGCACGACGTCCCGTCGAAGCGCCCATCAAACGGGAAGGCGCCAGGCGCGCCGCACACGACACACTTGGTTGACGATCCGCGTGACAGTTTGGGATGGCTGTTCATCATGGTACCAGTATACCATCTGGCGACAATACCGCTCAGTAGCTTGAAACTTGGCCGGTGCCAGATACGATAGCGGCTTGACCATGCGGTTCCGGCGAGAAGGGCAAGCCCCGTAGGAGCAACGCGCTTGTTGTCGATCCAAGCTCCTATACTGCGCTCCGCACTACAAAGATAGGGTCTCCTGGTCGTGAAGCCAAAGAACGCAATTGCGCCAATAGCGCTGGCTATCGTGCTGGTGGTGGTACTCGGTGGCGGTGTGTACGCCTACGCCACCATTGCGCCCCTATTCGCCATCTCCGGCCAGGTCGTGCCGCACAAAACGGTGATTGTTGTCGTGAATGCGACCGCAGTTCCGGTTACTGCGACGCCCCAGCAGGCGATAGCGGTCGCCGGCGCTACACCGGTACCGATACAGGCGACGGCCACAAGCAGCAGTCCTCAGGTCAATCAGGTTCAAGCTGCCGATGCTCCTACCGCCGTTCCAACTATTACGCTCCCGAGCTTGGCCAACAACCAGCGCGTAAACTTCCTCCTACTCGGTAGTGACACTGACCTGAAGTTCGCATCTGATGCGTACCTCACGCAAAGCATCATTGTGGTCAGTGTCGATCCGGTCGCTAAAACCGTCAGCATGCTGTCGATCCCGCGTGACTTGTGGGTCTACATCCCAGGCTATGGCGCTGGCAAGATACAAATCGCCTACGAGGTGGGCGGCATAGACCTCATCCGCACGACCGTCGAGCAAGATTTTGGTATCCCGATTCATTATTACGCGTGGGTGGGGTTGCAGGGCTTCCAGAAGCTCATCGATACCGTTGGCGGCGTCACGATGGATGTGTCACACCCGGTGCTCGACGATGCCTACCCGGACGACCTGAACGCGAGTGACCCCTATGCCTACATGCGGCTGTTGCAGCCTGCCGGCCCACAACACCTCACGGGCGTCGAAGCGCTGCAATTTGTGCGCTCGCGCCACGGTGACCTGGTAGGCGATTTCGGGCGCTCCAGCCGGCAGCAAGCGCTGTTGCTGGCGCTGAAACAGCGCCTACTCCAACCTGACATGCTGCTTCACCTTCCTCAGCTTACTGGTGACTTGGAAGGGAATGTGCGCACCGACGTTCCGGCCAGCGACTTCCTCCAATACGCCGGATTTGCTCGCACCCTCAAGGCCACAGATATCCGTCAGGTGGTGCTCCAGCCGCCTGTGTACTCGGATAACTCGGTCACAGCGGACGGAAAGCAGGACATTGTGATTCCGCACTGGCAAGCGATCGACCAGATTGTGACGCAGCTGTTCAAGACTCAGCCGAGGCCGTCCATCGCCGACCGCAATGCGGCGAACGTCGCGCAAGCCGCACCAGTGGCCACTGCCACACCGCGGGAAAGCCAGCACAGCGCGGTGGCGGGGACCACACCGGTCGCCACCGTGCGCCCGGTGGCCACGGATACGCCGCTGCCGCCGAGCAGTGACCAACTTGCCGTGTTGGTAGAAAACGACACGACAGTGAGCGGCCTCGCGCAAAAGGCGACCACATACCTGCAAACGCAGGGCTATCGGGTGCTCGCGCCGGTGACTGGCAAGCCCGGACTTACTCACACCGCTGTCAACTTCTACATTCCGGAAGCTCGTGCCCAAGCGCTCAATATCGCACGCCTGTTAGGCGCGTCAGTCAACGATCAGAGCCGCACCGGATCGTCAAGCACGACGATCATCGTGGTGCTGGGTAAAGACGCAGTCAGCAAGTTCTCCTAGGTGCGAACAACTCCTTCCGCCTGGCGGGACTTACTTTTACCGATATGTGGAGCAAGGGCCGCGTAAAGATCGGTGCTGATGGGGCGGGGGATGGGGTCCTTAGCCTGTTCACCCCCCAATCAGCGCCAGCGCCACCATCGCGACCGCTTGCAGCATTGCCACACTTGCCACAGCTATCAAGCCCACGCTCACGACGCCAGCTGTAAAGCCCTGAGCGGCCTTTCCTAACGGAGGCAGCGGCCGCACCACCAGCGCCGCGGCGGCGCCGCTGGCGAACCCTGCCACGTGTGCCACCATATCCACGGAGGGCGTCACAAGGCCGAATCCAACGTTGAGCACGGTGATCGTGACAGCCCAGCGCAGTAACGATTGGGTCACGCTACTGCTCACGCTCTGGCGGTGCAACCACAACGTGGCCATCAGAGCGCCCAACAGGCCGAAAATAGCACCTGATGCGCCGACGGCTGGTTGTGGCACCAGCACTGCACTGGCGAGATTGCCAACGATGAGCGCCACAACATAGATCCCGCTGAAACGCAACCAGCCGTAGGCGCGCTCGCAGAGCTGGCCGATGAACCACAGTGAGGCGCCGTTAAGCGCGACGTGCGTGATGCTGGCGTGCAAAAAGCCAGCAGACACCAAGCGCCACCATTCGCCGTGCAGGTCGTGCCACGGCAACAGCTCGCCCAGGGCGAGGACGTCGTTTGACATTCGCTTCCCAGGGAGCAGCTGGCCGAACACAAAGAAGGAAGCGATCAACGCCAGTAGGGTGATGGTCGCTGGTGTTTGCCCACTGAACAACTGGCTCCGTATGGCAGCTTCAGCCTGGCGAAAGGCCTGGACTCCTTGCGGTCCAGAGGACAGGCCGGTTTTCAGACCGGCATCTTGCGTCCATACATCGAGCACATTAAGCAGTGGCTGCAAGCGCCGCCGCTTGAGCAGTGGAACGAGCGACCTCTCACTAGTCGCCACACTTAACGCCAGCACATCTATTGGCCAGTGGCCCATCGTGCTGCCTCGCACGGTCCTGCTGAGTTGGGTTGCCGCCTGAAGGCCTTCGCGCAACACTGCCGACTCAAAGACCCAACACACACCTACCTGCACGTGGGTAGCGTTGCCACCTTGCTGAAAGTGCGCAATCCCCTCTTCGCCGAACCGGCGTACGACCACTTCGAGCTCAGCCATGACAGCACCATATTGGGCTGACGTGAGTCCATCGGCGCGCGCAAACACCAACAGCCGGATCTCCCGCGTGGGAGGACGCGAGTGCTCGTACCCGGCGATGAAATGTTGGGCGGGTAGAGACGAAATTGCAAGCGACTCTGCCTGTAATGGGTGATATTGCAGCATGGCGCAACGGTATGCGGCGAACTGGAGGAATTGCTCGGCGGTTTGCCCTGGCATGACGATGCCTACGTGGCAGTTCGCTGCAGGGCGGCCTGTACAGCGGCGCACGCCGCCACTAGGTCGAGCAGTTGAGCCTTTGCCTCGTGCTGGCTGATTGCCCCTTGTTTGGAGCGCCGTTCCGCATCCATATACCGCGCGGCGGGCGCGAGGTAGGCGCCAAACAATGCGTGTAGCTGAGGAACCAGCTCCTCATCGGGCACTTGCAGTGCCGGCTGATCGCTGCTGGCGAATAGCAAATTCGACGTAGCATCCCACAGCGCTCGACGGCTGCCTGACGGCTCATCGTTAGCGGGAAGCGTGATGCCGGCACGTTCAATATCCTGGTTTAGCCCGTGCCATGCCAATCGAGCATTCATCAACTCGTCAAGGTCTGACCCTTCAAGGAACGACGCAACCGTTGACGAAGCGTTGCCTTGTCCGTGCCCTGGGCAACGCGCGCTACTTTCCAATCGCCAGCCGGTAGCCTTACCGTTGGTGCCCATCGCCACCTTGACTTGCAGCGGAAACGCCCGGCACATCGCCGGGCGGGCTGCGTAGACGCCGCAACGCAGCGAGAGCCGTTGGATGCCGGCGGATGGCGCTGCCGTCAATGCTGCAACACCGCGTTCGTGCCGCATGCGCAAGCCATCTACAGAGGCCGATTCCGTAGGTTCGCCCGCGTCCAGGCCGAGAAACGGGCAGATCGAAAGGCCGGCGTCTACGCGCTGACTGCGGATCGCGACGCGCGGTATGCCAGATTCCGGATCGGGGTAGGCGATGAGCCAGCCGGCGGCACTGAGCTCACTCGCTGGTGCTCCCGTGACGCGCGTGAGCCTGGCGACTTCGAGCGGACTCAAGACGAGGTGCTCGTTGGTGCAGCACAAGGCACCACAACCTTGGCACGCAAAGATCATTGGGCCGGCACGGTTAGCCGCGACCGTAGGTGTACGCTCGACGCGCCCTACACCGAGTAGCGCCATGGCGGTGCGCTACGCTGGCCGCCGGCCAGCACCCTCGCCGGTCAACGTCTTGCGCACGGCCCAAAACTTGTCGGCGGCAGCGGCAAGTCGCTGGTCCATCACCGCTTGCGTCATCGGACCGTAATCGGCGACGCCATCCCACGACTCGATGACCAAGTGAACGCACACCGGCCCGGTTGACGCTAGCATCGCTGGCAGGTGGCTGCGTACGGCCTCCATGGTGTCAATGCGGCGTGCCGCCTTATAGCCGGCGGCCAGCGCCAGCGCTGCGTAATCGGTCACGCGAGCCCCCGGTACTGGCGAACCGCCCACCGTGGTGTAGGCGCCATCGTCGAACACAAAGTGCATCAGGTTGTGGGGAGCCGCTTGAGCCACGCTCAACAAAACACCAAGATTCATCGCGAGGCTGCCGTCACCGTCGAACACCCACACGGGCTGCTCAGGGCGTGCGAGTGCCAGGCCAAGCCCGACGGGCGTAGCCTTGCCCATGCAGTTGGAGATAGGCAGGTCGAATTCTCGTTTGGTCGTGACGGCGGGCCACAAACGCGCCGTGGTCATCGTGTTCACCACCACTGCTTGTCCGCGCTGTGCGGCGAGCCAGGGTAAGAGTTCGAGTGCTTTCAGCATAGCCGCTATCCCCTTACCGAGTGAGCCAGCTGGCAGAGCATGCTCATCCCTGCTACGCGCCGATTGTAACGTTCGCTGCAACCTGATCAATGCCCATCCTTCCCGCGTGCAGCACGCAGTGAGCACACCATAAGTCCTATGCAACCGACGCGGCTAGCCGTACCTGTACCAGATGTTCATCGCCAAAAGGGCCATGCGAGAGGTCCTGACCGGAGAGGAGACGTGCCTTGAGCACGGACATCGTCGATATACTCACGCTGCTTCTCTGGGAATGAGTGGTGGCATGGGGGGGGAGTTGGCATGGTCATGACGGGTGCTCCAATCCTATCGCTACCGATGGTCGGCGTCCGGCGTGTTGCCAACTGGGGCCGCGTTCGTTCTGCGTAGATAGCGAAGGTGGCACCAGGTTGGCAATATCACGCGACGCGTTCAAAGACGGCAGGCAGTGGGAAGGAGGAAGCAAGGAAACTGCGGACCATGTTTCGCCGTGGCAGCGATGGTACGCTGGCGCGACTTGGCTTCGCCGTGTTGGCAACGCTGCCGCCCCCCAAGACCTAGAGCGCAGCCGCCGATTTCTGTTCCACGTTGTTGCCGTGCAGGTGGCTTTGGCGCTTGCTCTCGCAGCGGGCCTAGGCTTATGGCATGGCAACATCTCGATGAGGGTACAACCCAGCGACATCGCCGCCGCAGTTGCTGTCGTGCCGGTCGCCACTGCCCAGGTGCAAACGGCAAACGCGCTCCAAGCGATGGTAAGTTCTCTGCGTCCAGACCGTCTAGCCCAGGCCCAGGTGGGCCGCGTGTCAGAACCTGCCTCTACCCCCAATCCTCCAACAATGACACCAGCACCCAGGCAGGTGCAGCAAACCATCGGCGTCGCAGTGGCAGGCATCGGCGGGCAGGAGGAAGGGGTTGCAGTGGCCACAGACACACCGGAGCCTACCGAAACCGCCACCGTAGCGCCGTCTGCCACACCCGCAATAAGGGCCACCGCGACGCCCACTGCTACCGCTTCGCCAACGGCATCGCCCAACCCCTACAGTGGCGATTCGCTCACCAATCTGGGCCGGGTGGCCGACGCTGCATGGGTCGATTGGCCCGCCTGGGTACCGGGTGAGGTCGTGAGGGCGGTTCCCGGGGTTGAGGGGACTGGTGTCTTTATCTGGCCAGTATATGGCGATATCTCCACGCCATACAGCAATTCCCACCTCGCTATCGACATTGCCGGGCCTACCGGCTCACCGGTGGTAGCGAGCGACACTGGCACCGTGGTGTTTTCGGGCATCGACTACGGCGGCCTCGGTTATGCAGTCGAGATCGATCACGGCAATGGCTATATCTCTGCGTATGGACATAATTCCTACCTGGCCGTCCATGTTGGCCAGGTGGTCGTTCGTGGACAGCTCATCGCCTATCGCGGCTCGACGGGCCACAGTACCGGTCCACACGTGCACTTCGCCATCCATTACCGGGGCACACCGGTGAATCCGCTGTACTATCTGCGCAGCAATCCTGGTCCCGCCCCAGTTCCGGTGGCTATTGTGCCAAACCTAGCCGGTCTCACCCTTGCTCAGGCGAAATACCTGCTACAAGCCTATCCGTTTGCTTTCACGGTAGATCCTCCCGTTCCCTCGACGGCAGTACCCACTGGCGCTGTCGTGAGGGTTGATCCAGCGGTTGGAACATTGGCTCCCGTTGGCACAGCCTTGCACATTGCGCTCAGTAGTGGCTCGGATCCGGAAACTCCTGGCGCCACCGTTACCCCTGATGCGAAATCAACGCCAACAGCGACCAAGGGAACACCAGGGCCAGCAGTCACGCCAAATCCGGCCACGAGTTCGCCCACACCGAGCAGCACGGCCACACCGACGCCAGCGCCCAAGCGCGCGTAGAGCCAGCGATGTCGCCGCGAGCTTGGAGGCATGCGGAACCCTAGCTGTCGCGGTCAGGCCCTGTTCCCGTGCCGGTCCGCCGCATGGCGGCGCCAGCTTGGTCGTCGAACACTTGGCGAGTGATTTGCATGTGGCCGACGTGCATGGCGGTATGTTCGAGCGTGTGATAGACGCACCAACGCACCGACACCGTGCGGCCGCGCCGCTCACGTTTCTCATCGAGTTGCGCGCTCGCAATGCTTTCCAGCCGAGCCTTCGAGCGCGCGAGCGAGTCGTCCATCAGTTGCTGCAGTTCGGCCGTAGTCTCGGCGGAAGACGCGTGGGCCGTCGCCAGGCCAGGCGGCACCTCCTCGCCTCCCACTACGGTGTCCAGCCACAGCCGCTGGACCTCCACGATGTGATGCACCAACCCTGCCAGCGAGTCGCAAGGGGTCGTCGCTGGCTTCCAGTTGATGGCCTCTTTGGAGGCATTCTGCAGCGCGTGCCCCGCAAACGTGTGCTGGTCCTCGAGTAAACGGATGATCTCCTCAGATTCGGCAGTGGCCACGGTGTCCGCTCCCTTCCTGCTCATTTCCAGTTTGGCGCTCAACGGGTCAACGAACTACAGACTCGGACGTACCGGCGCCGCGAATGGCAAATCGGTTCCAGGCATCAGCCACAAGTGGTGTGTCACGAAACACCGGAAACAGCGCCGCCCAGATGCCATCGACAATCTGCCCCAGCGCTGCCTGTTCCTCGGACGACTGCTGGTGCGATTCCAACCGAGCGGTCAATTCCGCCAGGGCCCGAGCAGCTTTGGCGACAGAGTGCGACAGTTGGTCGATTGCTGCCGCTTGCTGCCGCGCCAGGTCAACGAGCGGAACGTTTTGGATTGATGCACGGTACTCGCTGTCACGCTGTGTGCTTCCTCCGTACCTCGCTGGCAGCCGCTCGCCGTCGTGCGACCAGAAGGTGTGTGTGGGCTCGACGTGGGGCGTGACCGACAGATAGAGCACCACCGGCTCATCGCCGAGGTTGCGTACTCGGTGGCGTTCACCGGCTCGCGAGAAGCAGAATTGGCCAGGATGCAGCACGGCCGTGTCGTCGCCAGACACCACCTCCAGGGTGCCTTGCAGCACCAGAAAGGCTTCGTGGCCCAAATCGTGGCTGTGGGCGTCGGCGGCTTCGTGCGGCCCCAGTTGCATGAAGCGGGCCCGGATCTCTGGCGTGATCTCCAGATTTTGGATGTCGGTGCGGTAGTCGAAGACGCGCAGCGGCACGGCTCAGGCCTCCTCTCGCTGACGGCGAGCCGTCAAGATGATCTCGCGCACCAATGCGGCGTCTGCACGCGCACCCTCAATGGTCGTGAGTGGCTGTGTACCGGTGGTGATGCACTGGTGGAAGTGCTCTAGTTCAAAGGTAAACCCTGGGTCGCGCGAGCGTACGATCTCCTTGCGCCAGGGGATGCCGCCGTCGCTGCCCTGCAAGGCGATGGTGGTCGGCAGCCCGCGCGAAAAGCCGGTTGGGAAGGTGATGATGACCCGACTCGCGGAGCCATACACTTCCAGAGACTCCTGAAAATCCCACAGGTCGGGCAGGTCAACCCAAGTGGCTACGCAACGCACGCCGTTGGGGTAAGCCAACACCGTGGTGAACCCACGCCCATTGAGCCAGAGATCAGCGCTCACCACGCGCCGCGGCACACCAAAGATCGAGCGCAAGCAGCCTATATCATGTATCAAGCTGCCGATGAGCATGCCAAAGGCGTAGTGCTCGGTCTCCGTCACGTTGGGGCCGATGGCCCTCGCGATGGCGGCTTCCCGCCGTGCCGTCGTCTCTTGCGCGATGCCGGGTAGCACGTCGCTGAACCGCGCGATGCGGAAGTCACTCATGTGTAACGAGTTGTCCGGGTGCAAGTGATTAACTTGAATGAACCGAACATCCGGCATCGCCAAGATCTGCTCGCGGGCGAATTGGAACCCGGGTTCGTGCTGTTTCATGTAGCCAACCAGCGCCACGGTGCCGCTGCTGGCGAATGCCGCGCCTATGCGGTCAGCTTCTTCGACGGTGTAGCACATTGGCTTCTCGATGAGCGCATGCTTGCCAGCCGCAGCCACCGCTATGGCCGCATCCGTCTTGGGATCGGCGAGACATAAGATGACAGCCTCGATATCGCTTTGGAGGAACGCTTGTAGGTCGGTAAACCGTTGCGGCACGTGGAACCGGTTGCCCACGGCTTGAACCAGCTGGCCTGACACGTCACACACTGCGTGCAAGTCCCAGTGATCGTCACGTGCCGTGATGTTGGGGAGGTGCTGTGATTGGGCGATCGCGCCGCAGCCGAGGACGCCGATGCGAACCCGCCGGTTGGCCACTGCGAGATCACCCTTCCCTACCTGGTGCCTGAGTTGTCGGCAGGCTAAGAGTGTAGTCGCTAGGTGTGGAAATCGCTAGTTAGAGAGCACTGTGCAACGACCTCCCAGCCCTCGTGAGCTACGCGAAGTCGAGAACCCGAGACTACCTGAGCGAAGCAGAGACCTACGTTGGCGTTCCAGCCACGAATGCTATGCCCACAATCGACGCGATGGTTTGCAGAGCAAGCAACATGGAGGTCTTTCGCATCCCACGCTGCAGCGCAACGAGCAACATGAGCAGGGGAACTCCCATGGAAAGGCGTCCATAATGCACGAGCCCTGTCCATGACCAGGAAGTCATCAGTGCTACTTGCAGGCAGTTGAAGAACAGTGTCAGCGCTAGCGCGCTGTACTTCTGTCGCAACAACGACAGCGACCATACGGCGCCAGTGATCGCTGGAACGACGACGGTGAGGGTGAGATACACGTCTTCTATGAGATGCTTCGGTGGCACAGATGCTGGAGACGTATAGGCGCCGAGAAATGGCACTACGGTGAGCTGTCCTGAGCTTCCCATCAGTCCAGGTTCCCCAAACGTGATCCAGAGCGCTACTTCCACGCCAACAAATGCACCGGCCGGAAGGACTACGAGCCAAGCCAATTCCTTGCTTAAACCGCGCTGCCCGTTGACTATCCAGCCAACGCAAAATGCCACCACGGCTATCATCGCGGTTTCCTTGGTGAGGACCGCAAGTGCGAGCGCGACGCCTGCTAGCTCCATACGTCGAGCTTCATGGCTGACAAAGGCAGCGAGCAGTAACGTCCAGAGCAACGCTTCGGACAAATCGAAGAAAAAGGCTGTGAGCACGCCGAGGCTTGCGGGAAATGCCAATCCCCATAGCAGCGACCGCTTGTAGCGTCGTGCCCATCGCGCCAGCATCTCCGTGCCTATCGCCGCGGCAATCACGTTCACCACTACCAAGCCGAAGGCTGACCATCCTGGTTGGTTCAAGCTGAGCAAGCGAGCCAGAGCCGGGTACAGCGGCCGCTGATAGCGATAGGCCATGTCCGCTGAGCTCAGCAGCCGGGAAAGCGTGGTCACTCCGAAGTGAGTATCGTGGGCCATGGCATAGAAGATGGCGCCGTCAGAAGGAGCTCCCAAGTGGACAAACCAGGCGAAGGACGCGGGAAACTCCAGGCCGATGCCGAGAGCCATTACGGCGTAGGCGAGGATAGCAATTACACACGGAGGAGTCGGGAGTCCAGTGAAAACTGGGCGCCGCGTGATACCGGACCATGGAAGCAGCACGTCGTGCACACTCGATGAAGCGTTGCGAACTGCTGACCTGAGCAAAGGGGGTGCCTCTCAACAGGACTCGTGCGGGCATCTTCGCAAGCGCATACCTATTGTGCAGCAACCAGCTTGGCAAGCTCAATAGCACATGAGAGGTAGCAGTAGTCCGCTCTCCCCAATGCAGGGCACAAGCACGTCCTATCCATCATCCCCTCTGCACAATGCGCACGCTCTGTGTCGTGGGCCTCGCCACGTTGACAATGCGCTCAACCACCATCAGTGGGTCGCCATCACCACATAACTGCACGTCCAGCAGGAGCAATCGATCCTCAGGCCAGCTGTGTATGCTGGCATGCGACTGCGCGAGCAGAGCGAACCCTGTAAAGCCGGCAGGCTGGAAGCGATGCACGGTAGCGTTCAGGATTTGCACCCCAACACTGTCGAGTGCAGCGAGCAATTCCGGCCAGAGTGGCTCGGGAGTGCGTAGCTTGCCATCAGTTGGCAGCCACAGGTCGGCGAGAACGTGCCGGTGAATCACCTGTTTCTCCTTGCGCGGTCGCCGTCGAAGACTCGTGTCCGGCAGGTCAGCACCACTCGGCTCTTGTGTCACCCGAGTACACGTACAATACGTGCATGCACTGCTCGTAAGGAACGGATGTACAAATGGCAGAAAAAAAGCCAGCCTTGCCAGGCTTGCCTGTAGGCATTGCCGGCGCCTTAAAACTCCTCCCGTTGCTCTGGAAGTACGGCAGTTTGACCTGGAGCCTCATGCAAGATCGGCGCGTGCCGGTATATGCCCGGGTCGCTTTGATCGTCGGGCTGGGACTCGTGTTTTCGCCGCTGGATTTGTTGCCCAGTTCGATACCCTTCGTGGGCCAGATCAGCGACATCGTCATGCTGCTCGCAGTGCTCCAAATATTCCTGCGCCTGGTGCCAGCCAGCGTGGTGGACGAGCACATTACCAAGCTTGGACTCGAAGGCCAGGTGAAGGTGCTGTTGCGGATGTAGTCACGGCTACCTCACCTCGCTCGATTGGATGGCGCAGTGCTAGGAACGAAGAAGCAGTGGCAGATATCTGGTCAGCGGTTGTCCGGTATCTCTTTCAACAACCAGGCGTCGATTTCAGTTATAACACCGCGTTTCTCGTTGGCATCGGCCTAGTCGTTGTGTGGGGCGGCTACCACTATGTCTTGGAGGAGCGCCGGCGGTTTCGCCACCACGAGCCGGTGCTCCATTTTCTGGATAGTTCGTTGCGGTGGGTCGCGGCTCTCGCCGCCATCACCGCGATCGTGCTGTTTGCTCGCCACACCAATGCGCCGGTCATCTCCTGGCGCATCTGGCTCATCCTCACCGTCATCGCCTGGGGCGTGGCGTATCTGCTGATGCTGGGCCGCATGTACCGACGACTGCCCAAAGCGCTCGCCGCGCACGATAACGAGCTTCTCAAGCGAAGTTACCTGGCACCGCCGAACCAAAAGCAGGTAGCCAATGCGAGCAACCGGCGGCCAGCGTCCACACCGCGCAATTAGGCGATGTCGTTATCCGGCCACGCGCGCGCTGGCAAGCTCGGACCGTGCGGCAGCAGCGAGCAAGCGGCTGTCAGTCGACATCCCCAGGAACGTGAATCCTTCGATCGCGCGCCGCTGTGCATCGGCGCCGCTATATGTTTGGATGCCGGCCGACTTGCCGGTTGCTCGTGCAGCACGCAACACGCTTTGGATCGCTTCCTCGACATCCGCTGGTAGGCTGGCGTGCTCCGGCCCGTGCCCGAAGGAGATACTGAGGTCGTTAGGCCCGATGAACGCCCCATCGATTCCGGGAACGGACAGGATGTCTACAGCGTTGGCTATCGCCAGTTGCGTCTCCAACATCACGATGAGCGCGAGCTCGTCATTTGACGCAGCAAAGTAGTCGCCGCCGCCGTACGTCAAGCCGCGCGGCGCACCCCAACTGCGTGACCCGAGTGCCGGGTAGCGCGCCGCGTCGACGGCCGCCCGTGCTTCAATGGCCGTGTTCACCAGTGGTACCACCACGCCATAGGCCCCCATATCTAGTGCACGGCCGATGGGCCACGGGTCATTGCGCGGCACCCGTACCAGTGGTGTGGCCGATGTGGTGCTCGCTGCCTGTAACAGGGGCACGAGGTCGGTGAGTGCATTTTCGCCGTGTTGCAAGTCGATCAGCAAGAAATCAAACCCGGCGTGCCCAAGGTTTTCGACCGCCAGTGCACTGCGCAGGCTCACCATAGTGCCTATCGCTGCCTGCCCGTTCCGCCACCTGGTCTTGACGTTGCTGTGCCGCATCGCAGGCTACTCCTCACCGGTTCAAAACGTGTCCTGCCCAACACTGGCAGGCACCGAACCACAAGCGCTAGCATAGACAGCGGGGTACGTGCATGCCATACGCGCCTGCCGTCCGTGCCAGCGTTGTTGGAGAAGGTGTGCATGAACCCGCTTAAAGTGTTTTCTGGGAGCTCCTCCGTCGAACTCACTAACCTGGTGTGCGCCGAGCTTGGCCAGCCTGCTGGAGCCGTCGAGCGCACCAAGTACTACAACGATTGCACGTTTGTGCGCATCCAGGAAAACGTTCGTGGCTGCGACGCCTACGTCATACAGTCAGCAGGGCCTCCGGTGAACGAGCACTTGGTCGAGCTGCTCATGCTGGTCGACGCGCTCAAGCTTGCCTCCGCCCGCCGGATTACGGCCGTCATGCCGTTCTTCTTCTACGGGCAGTCTGACCAGAAGGACGTGGGACGCATCTCGATCACTGCGCGGCTCGTCGCTGACCTCCTGGAAGCTGCCGGAGTGGATCGTGTGTTGACCATCGATCTGCACGCGGCCCAAATCCAGGGCTTCATGCGTTGCCCAACCGACCAACTCACCGCCGTGCCGTTGATTTGCGATGCCCTGGCAAAAACGGACCTCACCGATACCGTGGCTGCCTCAACCGACGTCGGCCGTGCCAAGCGCGTGCGCGAATTCGCTCGCCGCTTAGATATTGGCCTGGCCATTGTGGACAAGGAACGCCTCGATTCCGAACACGTGGTGGCCCGGCACGTCATCGGTGACGTGCGCGGCAAGCGCGTCCTGTTGTTTGATGACATCATTGGTACCGGCGGATCGCTGCTCGAAGCGACACGGCTGTTGCTCGACCACGGTGCTCGCGAAGTGACGGCTGGTGCGGTGCACGCTGTCCTCGCGCGTGACGCCGTGCAACGGCTGCTACAGTCCCCGCTGACGGGCGTCATCATCACCGACACGCTGCCACAGGCCCTGCGTACACCACGCCAGAAATTTTCCGTGGTCTCCGTTGCGCCGCTCATGGCCAGCGCAATCAAGCGCATCCACGACGACGAGTCGGTGAGCGCGCTCTTTACCTGACCCGCTGCCCGGCTACACCTGAAACGGACGGAAGCGCGCGGCTAATGCTGCGGGGATGCGTCCGCGCAGCCGCGTGCCAGTGGCCGTAAAGCTTTCCGTGTCGATTTGGCCGCGTTGCCGGAACAAGTGCACGAGTTCCGGATGCTTGAAGGGAATGTCCACGGTTATCGCCTCGGCCAAGCGGTTTAATCCATCCGCGATCGCCGCGCTCAATGCCTCCAGGCCGATTGACTCGGCGGCCGAAATGGCGACACTGTTCGGGTATTCCGCTTGCAGCCCGGCCGGCAGCACTGCCAATTGGTCTATCTTGTTGAGAGCTACGAGTTGCTGAATGCCTTCTAACTCGAGGTCGCGCAGGGTTTCCATCACCGTGCGGTAGCGTGTCAGGTGGTTCGGATCCGCAACGTCCACGACCACTAACAGCAAGTCGGCTTCGTGCAGCTCTTCCAGTGTCGCGCGGAATGCCGCGACCAGTTTCGTGGGCAGCTTCTCAATGAATCCCACGGTGTCGGTGAGCAAGACCTCTTGACCGGTCACTAAGTGGAGTTGGCGCGTCGTGGGCTCCAAGGTAGCGAACAGTTTGTCCTCCACCAACACGGTGGAGCGCGTCAGCGCGTTCATCAACGTCGACTTGCCAGCGTTGGTATAGCCCACGAGCGACACGACCAATGCACCCCGGCGGGCGCGATGCTCGCGGTGCAACTTTCTCGATGCCCGGATTTCCTCGAGTTCTCGGTGCAAACGAGCGATGCGCTGCCGCACATGTCGCCGGTCCGTTTCCAGTTGTGTTTCCCCTGGGCCGCGGGTGGCGATTCCAGCGACGCCACCGACGGCGCCAGATGCGCGAGAAAAGAACGTGAACATGCCTGCGAGACGCGGCAACAGATAATCGAGTTGGGCCAGCTCCACTTGCACCTTGGCCTCGTTGGTGTGCGCACGCTGGGCGAAGATGTCGAGGATCAGCGCCGTACGGTCGACGACCTTGCACTCCACCAGCTTTTCCAGGTTGCGTTGCTGTGTCGGCGTTAGCTCCTTATCGACTACCAGCGTGTCGAAGGTCGCCTGCCGGTGCAGCTCGCTGAGTTCCTCAACCTTTCCCTTCCCCACCAACGTGGCAGGGTTGAACGAGTTCATCCGCTGGATCGATGTACCAGCCACGAGGCCACCGGCTGTATCGACCAAGCGCGCCAGTTCTGCCATGGATTCGCTCAACGGCAGGCTGTCAGGTTCGCCACTTTTGAGTTCGACGCCGAGAAGATGGCAGCGTTCTGCCTGGGAACGCAGGGAATGCGGTAACAGATTATCCAGTGGCGTCGCCAAGCTCCAATTCTTGTGCTGGTGGTCGGAAGACATACGCTTCCTCCCCGGGTGACTCCGTGGCACCCGAGGTGGGCGCTCGCTCCGGCAACACTACCTTGCTCAGCCGCCGCAGGGCCTCGCCAAACTGACCCTCTTCGAGCGTCAACGATACGCGCACATAGCCCTCACCGTGGGGCCCAAAGACCGTGCCTGGCGTCACCCACACGCCAACTTGATCCACAATCGTCGTGGCCAGCGCTTCTGCGGTGTAGCCAGGCGGTATTGACGCCCACAGCGCAGGCAAGGCGCGACACGGCTGAACAAATAGCCCTATGTGTTCCAGCACCGGAATAGCCTGGTCACGCCGGTGTTGGTAAAAGGCATTGCGTTGGACGGTCCAGGACATTGGAACGGTGCGTAACACGTCGGCGACCGCACGCTGGGCCGCTCCGAACGACAGCATATGCCGCCGTTGACGATAGGTGCGCAGCATGCGCAGCGCTTCACGCTGGCCAACGATGGCGGCGGCAGGCCAGCCGTGCAAATGAAACATGTGGGCTGGTGAGATCACCTGCAAACTGACCAGGCGTGCCTGATACACCTCCAATACACTGAAGGCACGCACATTGTCAAAGGTGAATTCGCTGTGGTCGGACAGGTGGACCAGTAACAGCTGATGTTGGCGCGCGAAATGCACCGCGTTGTGAAAGAAGGCAGCCGGCGCAATTGCACCCGTTGGCAAGTTTGGGTAGTCCAACCAAAGGATGCGCGCGCGCTCGAGCGCCTTGGCGGGTATAGCGGAAAGCTCCGGCAAGAAGTCGCGCTCCGCGCGCAACGGCATAGGCACGATGCGGGCGCTGGCGGCGGCGAGCGCCGTTTGCAGTGACGGTCGGCAGGGGTCGGGGACCAGGCTCACGTCATCAGGGTTGAGGAAGAGGTGGGCGATGTCACCTTCAGCCTCTTCCACGCTCGACACCGGCAGCACCTCTTGCTCCGGATCGATACTGGTATGAAAACGTGACTGGTACCAGCGTGCTACAGCCGCTCGAAACTCTGGCGAACCGTGCGGGCCACGAATCGGCTCAACGTCCTGTGCTGCGGTTGCCAAAGCCTGGCCGGCCTCGGCTGGCGGCGGATACTGCGGATCAGCGGCGACCATCGTGATCACGTCGACACCGGAGGACCGCAAGCGCGCTAAGTACATTTCGGTGGTCGGTGGCAGGCTACCTAGTACCGACGCGAGGCGAGTCGCCACTGGGAAATGGATAGCTTCGTCGGATGGTGTAGCCGCTGCTGAAAGTTCTTCTGGCGACGCGGGCGTTCGATCCATACGCTAGATGCGCCAGGTGCCTCGATACACGTACGCTGCCGGCCCCGTCATGTGAACGCCGCCGTGGCCAGGCCAGTACAGTGCCAGATCGCCTCCTGGCAAGTGGATGGTCACGCGGTCATCTACGAGCCCTTGCTCGTGCGCCACTGCCATCACTGCGCAGGCACCACTGCCGCAAGCAAGCGTGATGCCTGCGCCGCGTTCCCACACGCGCATGGTGAGCTCCTGCCGGCTTTGCACCTGGACCACCTCGAAGTTCACCCGCCGCGGAAACCAGGGATGGTGCTCGACCAGTGGTCCCACCGTTTCGAGGGGCACGCTGCGCACATCGTCGACAAACGCCACCGCGTGTGGATTGCCCATCGACACGCAACTGATGGTGAAGGTCAGGCCATGCACGACCAGAGGCTCGTTGACTACCCTTTGGTGCGTTGACAGCGCCGGTACTCTGGCCGCCTCAAACACCGGCGTGCCCATATCGACCTCAATCGACTGCGCCATTCCGCCTGCAGGATGCACGCGCACGTGCTGAATACCGGCGCCAGTGGCGATGGACATGGTCTCGCCCTTCACATGTCCCTCATCGAACAGGTACTTGGCAAAGCAGCGTATGCCGTTGCCGCACATTTCGCTTTCGCTGCCATCAGGGTTGAACATTCGCATCCGGTAATCGGCTGCCTCGTCGCGTTCCACCAGCACCAAGCCATCGTGACCCACGCCGAAGTGGCGGTCGCCCGTCGCAATCGCCAGCGCTGGCCAGTCCAGCGGCCGGGCTGCATCCTCGGGCCCGACCAGGACGAAGTCGTTACCGATGCCCTGCATCTTGAGGAAAGGTAGTTGTGTACTCATAGCCATAGTATACGTCGGTCCGTCCACCGTGCTGAGCCTACTGTACTCCATGGGCACTGCTCAGTGTGACTCCCACTCATTTCCGACGCTGGTAGCCTGTCCACAGAACGAGCACATTGACCAGCAAGGAAGAGTCACAAACGTGCGCATTGTAGTTACTGGCGGTGCCGGATTTCTGGCCTATCACATCGCTCAACGCTGCGTCCATGAGGATGCCGACGCCACGCTCATCGACGTTGCGCCCTTTCCCGAAGGGGAATACGCACCTCAAATGCGCCTGGTCAACGCCGACGTGCGAGATGGCGCTGCGTTGTACGAACACCTGCAGGGGGTCGACGTGGTGATCCATGCCGCCGCAGCCCTGCCACTATGGAAGACCAAAGACATCTACAGCGTTAACGCCGGAGGCACCCAAACGGTGTTGCGTGTGGCCCAGGAGCTGGGCGTGCCACGCGTGGTCCACATCAGCTCTACGGCGGTGTACGGCGTGCCTGAAAAGCATCCACTCGAGGAGTCCGACCCGGTTCAGGGCGTGGGGCCATACGGCGAAAGCAAGATTCAAGCCGAGGCGATGTGCGCCATTGCACGCGAGGCCGGTCTGTGCGTGCCGGTGCTGCGACCGAAGACCTTCCTTGGCAGTGGCCGTTTAGGTGTGTTCCAAATCTTGTACGATTGGGTGAAGAGCGGCAAGCGCATCCCTATCATCGGCAACGGTCGTAACCGCTACCAACTGCTCGACGTTGGAGACCTTGTCGATGCCATCTGGCGCGCGGCGACCGGCCCGGCGGACCGCGCCAATGCCACCTTTAACGTGGGAGCGGCGCGCTTCGGCACGGTGCGTGAGGATGTGGGCGCGCTGTGTGCCTACGCCGACTCTGGTGCGCGCGTTTTCAGCACACCCGCACCGGTCGTGACCACTGCCTTGCAGGTACTCGAAGCAGTGCACCTGTCGCCGCTGTACAAGTGGGTCTACGGCACTGCTGCCAAGGACTCGTTTGTCTCGACCGAGAAGATCACCAAAGCCCTCGGCTGGCAGGCCACGCGTAGCAATGCCGAGGCGTTAATCGCGTCCTACCAGTGGTATCTGGACCATGAACGCGAACTTGGCAACGCGACCGGTGTTACGCATCGTGTGGCCTGGAGCCAGGGGGCGCTTGGTTTGTTTAAGCGCCTGATGTAGGCAGGTCGTTGGCCGGCCACAATGGTCGCTTTCCGCTAAGAACGCGCAACACCTCATCAAGCGCCATATTGGCGGCCCGCACGTGCGCTTCGGCCGTGCCTCCGGCCGAGTGCGACAGCGGCAGCACCAGCGGGTGCTCTAGCAGCCTGCGATCGCTCGGCGGCTCTTGCGTAAACACGTCAAGCGCAGCACCGGCAACCTGCCCGTTCTGCAATGCCGCTAATAGCGCGGGCTCATCCACCAGGTCACCGCGCGCGGTATTGATGAGATATATACCCCGTTTGCACAGCGCCAGCGTCGCAGCATTCACCAGGTGGTGCGACTCGGCGTTGGCTGGGGCGTGCAGCGTGAGGATGTCGCTGCGCGCAAACAGGTCCTCCAGCGTCACATAGGTCACGCCCTGCGCCGCGGCCCACGTGGCGTCGGGGTACAGATCGTAGGCAATGATCCGCAAGCCAAATGCTCGGGCCCGTTGCACCACTGCACGCCCCACGCGCCCGGTGCCAGCCACACCGAGGGTCTTCCCTGCCAGTTCCATACCCGACATGCGTACCCACGGACCGCTGCGCGTCTGGTTAATGGTCTCGACCAGCTTGCGCGTGAGGCACAGCAGTAGGCCCAAGGTGAAATCCGCCACCGACTCGTGGTTGGAGCCCGGTGTCGAGGTCACCCACACGCCGTGCTTGGTCGCGGCATCCAGGTCGATGGAGTCAAACCCAACCCCCGTGCGAGCTACCAGGCGTAAGGTGGGGGCGGCGTCGAACACGCGCGCGGTGTAGGCATCGGGCATAGCGATCGCCGCGCTGCATCCGGGTGCCAACGTCAGCAACTCGGCTTCATTGAGCTGTGGTCGCGGCAAAGGCGGAAAGAACAGTTCAACACCGGCAGCGTCGAGTTCGGCCCGACGCTCTGGCAACACCCGCCGCACATGGTGCGACGTCACGATAACCCGATGCCGATGGGACTCTGCCACGATCTTGTCCGCTTTCCTCACTGGTCGCAGGTTAGTCTGCGCGCTATCTTTGCATACCTGGTAGCACGGCACAGTGTGGCTGGCTGCCGGAGCCCAGGTCACTGGAACCGCAGGTGGCTAAGCTGGTCAGTCCGCCATGCTCGATGGTCCACCACCGGGCCGCGGCGTGCGTGCCAGGCCAGTGGTGTTGAGCATGGTCGCTGGGATGAGCGCGAAAATGATGAGAATAGCCCCGAGCAAGAAACAGTCGTCATAGGCCATCACCGACGCCTGTACCACGACGTTCTTGTACAACGCCATCATCGCTTCCATTTGCCCTTGAGCCAGCGTGCCGCCGTTTTGCACCACCATCGACTCGATGCCCGCTACGACGGTGCGCACCGCAGACAAGTCGGGCGTCATCACCTGGGTCAACATCTCTTTGTGGAACGTAATGCGATTGACTAGTATCGACGCGAACATGGCCGTGCCGAACGAGCTAAACAACTGCCGCAGGACGTTGGTGAGCGCAGATCCTCTGGCGATCAAGTTCATGGGGAGTGAGTTCATCGACACTGTCATGGCCGGCATCATGGTGAGCCCAAGCCCCATGCCGCGCAGGATCAAGATGCCACGCAACTCGTTATTGGGAAAGGTCAGGCTCAGGTGGGACAGTTGATAGGTGGCAAACGCCATGATCGTCAGGCCAACGTACATGAGCGGTCGCGGCCCGACGCGGTCAAACAGCCTGCCTGCGAGTGGCATCACAAACATCGCGCCCAACGATTGCGGGAAGGTGAGCAATCCGCTTTCCATGGCCCCCAAGCCGCGTAAGTTTTGCAAAAACAGCGGCAACAAGAACACGGAAGAAAACGCACCAGTGGTAATGACAAAGCTCAGCATTGTAGATAACGAAAAAGCGCGTATCTTAAATACGCGCAAGTCGAGCAACGGCTGGCTTTGCGTGAGTTCCACGATCACAAACACGACACGAGAGGCCGCTCCACCGCCAACCAACGCCACAATATTGGGCGCGCCCCACCCGTCGGTGCTGGCATAAGTCAGCCCATAGAGGATGGCGGCGAAGCCACCGGCCGAAAGCACAAACCCGAACGCATCGAACAGCATGTTCGGCCGCTTAGGCGTGTCGCGCAGCAGCGTGAAGGCCATAAAGATGGCCACAATACCAATGGGTATGTTCATCGTAAAGATGACGCGCCAGTCGACGTATTGCACGATGTAGCCACCGAGCGTCGGGCCGAGGACAGGTGCGATCATGATCGGCAGTCCATAAATGCTGTTTACTGTGCCGCGAATGCGTGGCGGCGTCGCTGTGAACAAGATGGTTGTGCCTAACGGACCAATGAGCCCGCCGCCCAGGCCCTGCAAGATCCGGAAGAAGATCAACGACTGAATGTTCCATGACAGCCCACACAGCATGGAGCCCATGGTGAAGCCCAGCAGCGACAGCATGAACACGCGCTTGATGCCGAAGGTATCGGTCAAATAGCCCGCTGCAGGCATGATGATGGCCAGTGCCAGCGTGTAGCCGGTTAACACCAACTGGGCCGTGGCTACGTTGGTCTGGAACACGTTGATCATCTGCGGCAAGGCAATGTTGACCACGGTGGTATCCAGCATCACCATAAAGGTGCCGAACACGGCCACGATCAGTGCTTGCCAGTGATATTCCAGTCCATGGAGATGAGTACGAAGGTCGGCCAACGGGTTTACGCGCCGCAGCGGCGCCGCGGTTACCGCCATCCTACGTCTACCCTCACTAGCCGCAGTGCGGCTTGTTGAACCATTGCCGGGAGTACGACCTGCTTACTACTGAACGTGGATGCGCACTTCTACCGAGCTGCCGAGCACCAAAGGCATCGTGCCATAGTTGATACTGATCTTGACTGGGACGAGTTGCGTGACCTTGGTGAAGTTGCCAGCCGTCGTTCCGGTGGGCAACAGGGAGAAGCTTGAGGCGGTGGACCGGTCGATGGCGATCACCCGACCCGTGAGCGTAGTGCCCTGGGTGTCTACCGTCACATCCGCCGTCTGGCCCAGTTGCACGCGCTTGATATTGGTCTCTTCGACGTTCGCCGTGATCCAGAACTGGGTCGGATCGACCACCGTCAGGATGCTTGTTCCTTGAGCCACCGTGTCGCCGGGGTTGCCGGTGCGCTGCACCACGACGCCATTTATCGGGCTCACCACCGGTGCTTGCTGGTCTTGCGTGCCTTGGAAGCCGAGTTGTGGCGTTCCCTGCGCCGTCACGCCGACGGTTGAGGGTAAGGTCACTTCAGCAAGCACTTCGCCCTTGGTCACGTTGGAGCCCACGTCGACGCTGATGGTCGCGATGCGTCCGGCGTTGACGCTACCCACCTGGATCAGTGCGCCATTGACTTGCGCATTGTCGGTCGACACATACAGGGACTGGTCGCGTATATAGCGGTACACCAGCACGATTGCCACGATAGCGATGACCGCCAGTACCGGCAGCAGGATGCGGGTCCGGTTTCGACCGGCTGACGCCGCACCTGGCGCACTCGGCAAGCTCTGCGCTGGCTGCGTACCGCCCCGGCTCTGGCCGGCGGCTGCACCGGCTTGTGGACCTGCCAGCGGGCGGGCCTCCGCCGGCTGGACCTCGCTGGTGCGAGCCTTTTCCTCTACAGCCATTGCACTTCCCAACTATTCGATGTTTGCCAACCTTATGCTAACGTAGATCATACCACTCGGTCCGGCCACTCACCGGTATCATGGCACTCGACGGTGACAGGTGCCAATGGTGAGTCCTGCCCACGGATGACCTGGCAGGTCCCAGCCGTGTCACGTTGCAGCAATAACTTAATGGTTAGTTTATCGAGTGAGGAGAAACGCGCGCAATATGGGGACCTTAGATGGCAGGCGCGCGTTGGTGACCGGAGCGGGTATGGGCATCGGGCAGGGCATCGCACTCGAATTGGCCCGCCAAGGGGCCGATGTGGCTGTGCATTTCGCTCAGAGTGGCCAGGGCGCGCACGAGACGGCCAATGCCATTTCCCAGTTGGGCCGGAAGTCGCTCGCCATTCAAGGCGACTTGCGCTACGTGGCTGATTGCCGGCGCGTCGTGACGGATGCCGTGGCCGCGATCGGCGACTTGGACATTCTGGTCAACAACAGTGGTGTCACCCGTTCGCGCGATTTTGAAGAGACCTCGGAAGAGGTCTACAACGAAGTATTCGACCTCAACATTCGGGGCTACTTCTTTTGCGCTCAGGAGGCGCTGCGCGGCATGCTGCGGCGCGGTCGTGGCTCTATCATCAATATCACGTCGGTCCACGGCTTCGGCGGATTCCCGCGTCACGCGGCGTACGCTGCCACGAAGGGTGCGATCAACGGTCTCACGCGGGAACTGGCCATCGAGCTCGCGCCCAAACATGTCCGGGTAAATGCTATCGGCCCGGGCGTTATCGAGGTGCCTCGCTACTTCGAGATACCCGGCTATACCCGAGAGTTCGGTAACTCGTTGGTGCCTTGGGGCCGGGTGGGCACGCCAGCCGACATCGGCACTGTGGCAGCATTTCTGGCATCCGACGCTGCCGATTTTGTCACCGGGCAGGTGCTCTACGTCGATGGCGGTACAACCGCTCGCATGGGCCTGTGGTGGGATCAAGGCGGCGCTAACCAGTAGCACCAGCCGGCGTACCGTTTGACCAGGCCCAATTCCTTGGAAAGGAGGCCCGAGTTGCCGGTTCGTTGGAACAACGCGTTCGCAGCCAGTGCAGTGGGTGCGCTGGCGTATGCGCTGCTTAGTTTGGTGTTGCGGCTGCTGGCGAACGTCCCGGCTTTCCCGGAGCTATTGGTCGATCGTATCGTCCAACTGACGCCCGGCGCGATGTTCGGATTCTTGATCGATCACTTGCAATTGTTTGGCAGGCCACTGCTGTACGTATCGTTGCTCCTCGGGCAGTTGGTCTACCTCACCGTGCTCGGGGCCGTTATCTTCGTATTGGTGGCTCGCCGCTTTACTGTTACTGGTAGCGGGCAGGTTACGCAAGCGTGGGCCACCCGCGCGGCCATCCTCGCTGCGCTTGCTGCTTGGTTGCTCGAGGGTATCGTTATCTTGCCGGTGTTTGGCGCCGGCCTGTTTGCAGCCAGTGGACAATTTTCCGCCAGCACGGTCGCTGTGAGTGTGTTTTTCGAGTCTGTGCTGTTTGCTGCTGTGACCACTGCCGTCACGTTGCTGTTGGGCGTCACAGCCACCCCAGCGGATGCACCAGACGTTTCGACAGGCCGTCGCGCTGTCACAGGCGGTGTCGGCGTGACCGCGGTGGCGTTGTTGGGCGGCGTGTTCTTCTGGCGTTATGCGTCGGACCGTTCCCCCTCGCTTGCTTCGGTCGCGTCGTCGCCTGCTCGTCCAGCCGCCGCGACGCCCTCCACAACGGCAACTGCCACACTCGCGAGCGCAGGCACAGCAACTGGGCAATCCGCGCAAGCGGCAACAACCGGCCAGAGTACTAGCCAGGCTACGGTATCGACTGGAGTGACCGCTGACGCCACGGCAACGGGATCGGGGACAACCGCCGTGCAAGCCGATTTACCCCCTGGGGCGGTCACTCCGACAGCGGTCTTGTACACCGTATCCAAGAACTTCAACGACCCGGTGGTCGATGGCAAGTCGTGGCGGCTCACCGTAGGGGGAGGCGTCAACAAGTCCCTGTCGCTGACGCTTGATCAGTTGATGGCGTTTCCGCAGCAAGATGTGTTCCGCACCTTCGAATGTATCAGTAACGACGTCGGCGGCGACTTGATCGGCAACGCGTTGTGGACCGGAACGCCGCTCTCCAACTTGCTCAATGCCGCCGGGCTCGGCGCCAATGCCAACTTCGTCCATTTCCGCAGTGCCGACCAGTATTCGGAAAGCCTGCCCATGAACGTCGCTATGGACCCCACCACACTGGTCGTACACGCCGTCAACGGCAAACCTCTGCCGCCTAACCACGGCTACCCTGCCCGCATCGTCACCTCCAACCGTTACGGCATGAAGCAGCCCAAGTGGCTGACCGACATCGTGGTCGCACCAGATGACGACAAGGGCTTTTGGGAACACCAGGGGTGGGACGAGCAAGCGGTGGTGCGCACCATGTCGGCGTTCCAGATGCCTGCCGAGGGCAGCACACTTAAACTCGGCCCTATTCAATTGAACGGCGTGGCGTTCGCTGGCGCGCGCGGCATCAGTGCGGTTGACGTGGCGACGTCGCAAGGCGGCCCCTGGCAGCCAGCCAAGGTCACGCAACTCCCGGGCACCAGCGTGTGGGCTCGGTGGACATTCGCTTGGACTCCCGACAAGTCGGGAACCTACCAACTCACCGTGCGTGCTGTGGATGGTAGCGGCAAAGTCCAGGACACTGTGCCGGAAGATAGCTTTCCCACCGGCGCGGCTGGACTGCACTCCGTCTCGGTCACGGTGCAATAGCCAGCCGGCGCCGTTCGCTGCGTATACTGCTCGCGGTGCCGCCAGGCACACGTGCGCGCGAACGGTGAAGTGGGTGGCATGGCCGCCGATGTGCTCCTGGACAATGGCCTGATTTATACGGGCTACGCAGGGCTTCCCGTGGCTTCTGCTTTGGCGATCACTGGCGGCCGGGTGACTGCTTATGGCGACATCGCCAGGACACAGGCAACCGCCCGGACGCATCGTATTGACCTCGCTCACGGTTTTGCTTTTCCCGGCTTTGTCGATGCCCACATCCACTTGCACTGGTACGGCTTGCTCCTCGACCAAGTTGAGCTCACCGACGTGGCTAGCTACGCTGAGGTGGAACGCCGAATTGGCGCGCGCATCCAAACGACGTCCGCCGGCGACTGGGTGGTGGGTGGCGGCTGGAATCAAGACCTGTGGGACGGCGGCCAGCCAACGAGGCACGCACTCGACCGCCTCACTGCGCGCCATCCGGTGGTGCTGCGACGCAAGGACGGCCACTCCATCTGGGTGAATAGCGTCGCGTTGCAGCGGGCGGGCATCTCATCCACCACCAGCGACCCGCCAGGTGGCCGCATCGAGCACGACAGCAATGGGGAACCCTCCGGCATTCTGGCTGAGGAGGCGATGGACCTGGTCGAATCCCTGATCGCCCTTCCCAGCGAACAGTCGCACGACCAGGCGCTGACGCGGGCCACCACCATCGCCCACCAAGCTGGCCTCACCGGCATTCATGCTATGGAACGCTCCGACGCCCGCGCCGCTTACCAGCGGGCGCACGAGCGAGGCACTCTTAGCCTGCGCACCATCATCATGGCCGACCTAGATGCCTGGCGTCTTGGCTGGCCGGCAAGCGCCACGACCAATAGCGGACCCGCTATGTTACGCACCGGAGGTCTCAAGCTGTTCGCGGATGGCGCGCTCGGCTCACGCACGGCGGCCATGCTGGAACCGTTCGCAGGCCAGCCCACCAACACCGGCGTAGTCGTGACGCCTGCCGACGACATGGAGCAGCTCATCCACGACGCCGCGCTGGCGGGCTTATCCGCCGTCATTCACGCCATTGGTGATCGAGCCAACCGGATTGTCCTTAACGCGTTCGAGCGGACACGTAACGTCTGGCAGCCGCGCCATCTTCGCCAGCGCATCGAGCACGTACAGCTGCTCCACCCCGACGACCTGCCGCGCTTGGCGGCGCTTGGCATCGTGGCATCCATGCAACCCACCCACGCCACTGCCGACATGCACATGGCTGACACGTACTGGGGTGAGCGCAACAAGCTTGGTTATGCCTGGCGCAGTGTGCTCGATTCAGGTGCAGCGCTCGCCTTTGGCTCCGACTGTCCCGTGGAAACGTTGAGCGTGTTGGAGGGTATCCACGCGGCGGTCACGCGCACCGATTCAGAGAGTCTTCCGCGCGGCGGCTGGTACCCCGAGCAACGCGTGTCGGTGGCCGAGGCTATCGCGGGCTACACGGCGGGGCCTGCCTACGCTGCTCACCGGGAACACGAACTAGGGAGCTTGGCGCCAGGCAAATTCGCCGATGTGACAGTGCTCAGCGGCGACCCCTACCACGTCGATCCGGCGGAGATCCGCCACCTCAACGTGACGATGACCATTGTCAATGGCATCGTGCGCTACGCCCGCTGAAACGTCGACCTATTGCCCCGAAGTTATGGGTGTAGTGGCGTTGTTCTGAGCAGGCGATGCGAAGCCCACGAACCCAGCAATCACTAGGCTGCCCAGGAGCAGCACCGCGATAACCACGACAGCCAGCCTGGATTGTCGGGGCGACCGGTAGCGTTGCGCGTTGGACCTTTTTGGCATGCGTCCAGCATAACCCGCGCCCTACCCACCAGCAACGCATCAATCGGGCTCAAGCGATGATCCTATCAAGAAGGCAGTTGGGGTGGGACGGTTTCGACCAGTTACATGCGGTTACCCTCGCCGCGACGTATCGTATCTGCAGAGTGTATCGATCGTGCGAGGGGCAACCTGATGGACATCCCTTCCTGGCGTGAAATCTTTGATCTGCAAGATGAGGCATCGCCTGTGCGCGGCAAAGAGTTGTTGGAGAGGGTACCCTGGCACTCCCTGCCTGAAATCGCGACACCTTTGTTGGGCTGGATGCTCCCGTCGCCGTTGGGTATTCCATCCTGCCCTCTAACTATTAACCCAGATCGCACTGAGTTCTTCGCTCGCTGTGGATTCGATCTGCTCACTGTCAAAACGTACCGATCGCGACCTTGGCCACCACATCCGGCACCCCGCTGGGCATTCGCTCGTGTGCCAGGCGACTCCCTTGGTGTATCGCCAACGTTAGGCACCGCGGTGGCGTCTGCGGAGCCGATGGCCACATCACTGGCAGACGAGTCGATGGCCAACTCCGTTGGCGTTCCGTCCACTGAACCTACTGCATGGCAAGCGAGCCTCAATGCCACACGTGAACGGCTCGGACCAGGCCAGCGCCTGATCGCCAGCGTCATGGGTTCGCCGGAGGTGGCGACATCGCCCAGCGAGCTGGCCAGCGATTTTGCTCTCGCGGTGAAGCTCGCGGCAGAGACCAGCACCGACGCCATCGAACTCAACCTGTCCTGTCCGAACACGCGCGGCGCCATCGTATGCCAGTCGCCTGACATTGCGGTGGAGGTATGCGCAGCCGCAGCGGCGGCCATTGCCAGTTCGGCCAAGCCGCTCCTAGCGAAGGTGAGCTACTTGCCGCCGGATGCGCTCGAAGCGTTCACCCTCGCCTGCGCACCGCATCTGCAAGGTGTGATCGCCATTAATACCGTGGCGCAACAAATAGTGGACCATGCTGGGCAGCCGTATTTCCCCGGCCGGCCCACCGCGGGCATCTCTGGCCGCGCTATTTTCGAGGCTGGACTCGACACAGTCCGCCGGCTCACCGCATTGCGGACCGCCCACCGGCTGGACCTGGCCATCATCGGGGTTGGCGGCGTGATGACGCCAGGTGACTTCGATGCCTACCTAGAAGCGGGTGCGAACGCTGTGCAGACCTGCACCGGCGCCTACCTTTACCCTACGCTGGCCATCACGTATCGCCGCCAACATGCTCAACGAGCAGCCAAGTCTGCTGTGGTCGCTTCGGTTTCATGAAGTGGCGAGCTGGCCGCCGCCGAGCGCGCGCTCTTCTTTGATCGACTCGATGACCAAGCCGCGCAACCTGATGATGCTGATGCCGCCAATTACCACCATCCAGATGAACGAGCCGAGGCCCGCCAGCGGATTCCAGTCCCACAGCGCGTGCAGCAAGCTGGATACGAAATAGGCGATCCACACGTGCCCCCAGCGTGGCTTCTGGCCTTCGGCGCGGTGACGGAAGATCACTGCCGCAATCGATGCGGTCCATGTGCCATGCCCGAACGGGCCGAGGACCTGCCGGAGCCATAAGGTGCTCAAGAAGTCGGGTATGCCGTGCTGGTTCAACGCCGCTATCGCGTATCCGGCGTCCTCGAACGCAGCAAACCCCATGCCGGCCGCCGCGCCCAGGATCACTCCATCCAGCTCGTAGCGGTAGCGCGTGCCTCGCACCAGCAAGAACACCATGAGAATCTTTACTCCCTCTTCGGTGAGCCCAGTGATAAGGGCGGGAATGAATGCACCCGCGCCAGCCCCATTGATCGCTTCCAGAAACCCGGCCGACGGAATGCCGAACAGCGCCGTGAGAAACCCCACGCGCAACAGGATGCCGGCCGGTATGCCACCAAAGGCGTCGATCTCGTCCAGATACTGTACGTACACCACTGGCACAAAGAAGCTGCCAATAACCAGCACAGACACGGCCGCGATTACACTGCCCGACAGTGCGGTGATGAACGTGAATGCAGCAAACACGAACAAGCCAATGAACAAGGTGCGCTGGAAAGCGCGATGGCGCGCCACCACCGCATGAGGCATAAACGAGGTCACTGGATCTGGATTCCAACGTAGGTTGGGCTGGCTGATGGCCCTCGGCACTTCGCCCTGTTCCGGACGCTGCCGCCGGTCGCGCACCACGCCTATAAAACTCACCGCCACGCACTCAAGCGGGCCAACAATAAGGGAGACCAGCCCTTCGTTCTGCGCCATCACATCGTCGCCCAGCAGGTCGGCGGCACCGAGGAACGCGCCGACCAGGAACAGTGCAAGCAGGCCAACGACCACGCCGATCACCAGGCCGAGCACCACCGCCAGCACCGCGGCTAGCTGGCGATTGTGGACGCGGTGCAACCAGTAGGCAATGGCCAGCCCGGCCAGCAGCGACAGCGTCGGCGGAATGAAGTACAGCGTGTGCGAAGGGACCGGCAGTTGGGAACTCCACGCAAAAATGGCCAGGATGAACCCAACGCCAGCCAGCGCTGGAAACAGCACGGGGTGGTGCGGCTGGACCTTAACCGGCTGTTGCAACATGGCGGCCTCGCTCCAACGCTCACTGGAAGGCGTGACGACCGCCAGATTATAGCGCTAAGCAGTCAAGCCGCCTGGTTGCTCGAAGCGCCAGCGCCGGTTACCCAGGCAGTTGCAGAGGGGAAAGCCATTTGCGGTGGATGGCGAGGTCAGTACCGTCGATGAGCGTGACGTTGATCTGGTTGGTGCCGAGGCGCCGTACCGTCACCAGTTGGGCCGGTGCGCTGCCCTTCTTGTACACCGCAAGCTGACCGGGATGAAACGTCACACGCGGGCGCACCTCGCGGACGTTGGGCAGGATGCCCTTGCAATCGCTGACGATGACCTGGGGCGTGTGCATATCGATCAAGATCTGGCATGGTTTGCGGTTGACCCGGTCGATCTGCAACCCCCAGCGCAACAGGAGCCACTCCAACGGCAAGTTGCCCGACACCGCTGCAGGCGCGGGCGCGACCAACACCTCAGATCGGCGCACAGCCGGCGACTGATCAGGCGGCCGCCGCACCGGCAGGTGCGCGCTACTGGCGATCAAGGCGACTTGTGTGGCGTCGTCCAGTGTCTCAAACCAGTACGGCGGCACAGCACCAGTGGGAAGTGAAGCCACCAAGCGGGTCGCCCCACACGCCGACACGTCGACAAATGCCGTCGTGACCTTACGCTGGCGCAGGTGCAAGCCAAGGGCGTAGAGCAACTCGGCTAGCCGTGGCACTTGCGGACCGCAGAGCATTCCCTCGACAGCGACCGCCAATTGGCTATCGGCCGGCGCATCGACCTTGGAAACCAACGCTTCCGGAGCCGGTCCGTCAACTTGGCTAACTGGCGTTTCGACATCCCGAACTGATGATCTCGCTTCGACGGGCACGGTTACGCTACCTGTGGGCTGCTCGCCAGGCGACCCTTGGTCCGGTGTTTTCTGTGCAACTGGAGCCACATCACTGCCGCCATCGAGGACCTTATCCGGGCGCGGCAGGTTCCGTTTGGTGCGATCACGCCTTGACTTCACGAGCAGCGGCGGACGCTGTCCCGCCAGGATGAGACTGTCCTCACCCGCCGGCGCCTGAACGGGCGCGGGGGCAGCCGGTACATCGCTAGGTTGCACTACATGCAGTTCTTCGAATGGCGGCTCCGTGCGCAACGCGAGCGCCATACTCGGTGAAGCCGCCAAGGGAGCTACCTCAAGGAGCACGTGTCCGTTAGCGTGATCCAGAGACGGCGCATCCTGAGCGGAAATCGCGGTCATCGTCCCCGCATCCCCGCTCAATGCCAAAGTGTCGCCCGCTACTGGCGAAGGCTCCGGCAAAATCGCGCCCATTAGCTTTCGACGACCGGACCTACCTGCCGGCCGTGTTTGGGGCGCGGAAACAGGCTCAGCGCTTGTGGTCAGGGAGTCTGGTGAATCGCCGTTCGCATCAGCGACCGGCGCAAGCTCGACGCCTTGCAGCAAGGAGGCCAGATCAGCCAGATCGCGAACAACGCGCTCACCTTGGCGAGCCAAGCCGGTACTCCATCCGCGGCAGTGCATAGATGTTGGGACGCTTGCGGCCAGTGTACTAGGTGAGCCGTCCCAAGTGGCGCATTCGCGACACCAACGGGCTATGACTCCCCGGGAGTTTTGTGGTATTCACGAGCGGTGACGGGGCCAATCGGCTACGCCTCCCCGCCCAGTCAACATGCCTAGTAAGGACGTTGGAACACTTAACTCCGGCGTGTGTGGTTGGTATACTGCGAGCAGTTTCTACCGCGTCGAGCTGGAGAACGGACCACTACAATGGTCGGCAATCTTCAGAGCACATTCACCCTCCCGCGTTACCGTGGACACAGACCGGCGTCGCTGTTGATATCTCTTGGACTGCGCCTTCGGGGTGGGCCTAGCGGCGGCACAGAAGGAGTCGCACTCAACCCCGCTCGTGTTGCTTAGACGAAAAGGAGAGAGCCACATGCACTCAGGGTGGTACGGCAAGATCGAGAAGGCTCACCGCTACGCCAATGAAAAAGAAGAGCGCATCCAGTTCACTGAATTCTCGGTCGCCTTCAAGGGCGACAATGACGCGTATTCCGTGACCCTCCGCAATGACGAGTGGAAATGCACCTGCCATTTCTTCCAAGTTGAGCACGCCTGTTGCCACACAATGGCTATCGAACAGGTACTGCGCGGCATGCTCACGGAGCCAGCAACCGCCAATGGGCGTGGGCCAAAAATCTCCGTCCCCGCCTAGGGCCGGCTGACCCGCCGCTGCTGCATCAAAGCTGCATGCCGGCGTGGCAGCACCAGCGTGGCCAGGCCAGCTAGACAGTAGCTGTGTCGAGGTCCTCGCTGGTGGCTTGGACTGCCACCACCGGATAAACGCTCACCTGCCGCTTGTCCTTGCGGGCCCACTCGAACTTTACCTTGCCATCCACCTTGGCGAACAGTGTATGGTCCCGGCCCAACCCAACGTTGCGACCGGCATCGATACGCGTCCCTCGCTGGCGCACGATTATGCTGCCAGCAGTCACGACCTGCCCATCAGAACGTTTTGTTCCTAATCGCTGGCCTTCACTGTCACGCCCGTTGTGCGAGCTGCCAACACCTTTTTTGTGTGCCATTTCCACTCATCCCTTTTTGCAGCCGAGCCGCCTACACGCCGGTGAGGATCACGCGTACGCGCGACCGTGAGGATGCCTCGCCTAAGCGGTTGGCACTTCCTCGGTACTGGTGCTTTCGGACGGTTTCTCTTCACCCTCGGGAGCGGTTGCAGCGCTAACGGGTGTGGCCGCCGGCTCCGGTTGCTGCACGAGGCTCACGCCGTCGAGCACGATGTCGCGCACAAACACGCGTGTGTACTCCTGGCGATGCCCGTTCAACACGCGCACACGCTTCTTGGACTTGTAGCGGAATACGAGCAATTTGGGCCCACGCTCCTGGCGCGACAAGGTCGCCACCACCTTGGCTCCGGCAACGGTGGGCGTCCCGGTCACCACGCCGCCATCATGCGAGATCAGTAGCACTTTGCTGAACTCGACGATATCGTGCATGCTGCCTGGCAGGCGCTCGACTAGCATATTCTGCCCCACCGAAACCCGATGTTGCTTGCCGCCAGTCTCAATAACCGCGAACATATCCATGCACTCCTGCTGGTAGCGATGCATGCCCATCCGGGCGCACCAGGATAGCGCGCCATTGGGCGCGACGCAACCAGCGAGTATAGCGCGACGGTGGATACTAGGTCAACGTACATAATTCTCTACACCGTGGCCCAGCGATCACTCGCGGCCTGCACCATCAGGAAGTGCCTAGCCCTTATCGTCAGCTAGCAGCGCACTGGCGAGACGGCTGAGGAGCGCAGCGAGCTCGGCATGCTGCTCAGGGGTCCACTCGTTCAGGAGTTCGGCTGACCCCTCTCGCCGAGCCGCTACGAGCCGTTTGCGACCCAACAGGTCGCCCAACTTGCCCTACAGCGGCGTCGACGCCGTGGATGCCAGTAGGTGGCCTGTCACTACCCATGAGAGCTGATTGAGGCCCCCGAGATCGCCCACGATGGTGGGGAGGGCCGTGGAGACAATGGCCTGATCCAGCGATCCCAGGAGCATGACGAGCATGAGACCGGTGAAGATCACCAGAACCTGCCGGGCACTCACCACTGCCGGCCCCTTAGTGGCTTCTCCCTTCCCCGGGAGACTGGGGTGGGTGCCCTTTTGTTCGCTAGGGGATGGGGTGCGACCAACCCTACCCTTGCGGCACCTTTGCCAGGATGCGCAGCATTGCTTCCCTATCGAAGGCGCGCAGTGTCTCGCTCGTCACGTTTCCTGCCTTGACCAGGCCGATGACCCCGGCCGTCCCTATCTCGTCGTCGGGCCACTCGGCAATAGTGAGGATATCGTATTGCCCTTGCAGCCAAAGCACTTGAAGCAGGCGGCCACCCATCTGCCCAATCCCCTGGCTTATGCGGTCGGCCCGCTCGACAGTGGACGCAATGTTCTTGGCGCCTTGCTCGGTGAAGCGATACAGCGTTACGTGCGTCACCATGGGAACTGCCTCCATAACCTGGTGCGGTCAATACAAGGGGGGCGACGGCGCTATGGTATGCCAGCCTGGCACACCTGTCAAGCGAACGTCGAAGCGCGCCAAAGACAGCGCGTGGCACACATCGTTCGGAGGGCTGCCACTCCTGCCCGCCGCAAGCAGCGAGTACAATCGGTACGGTGGCGGGCGAGATTTCTTCTCGCATCTGGATCGAGGTGCAGTTGTGAAAGCAGCCGTGTTAAACCAGCGCCGGACACCGCTGGTCATCAGTGAGGTCGAGATCGCCGACCCGATGCCCGGTGAGGTGCAGGTCCGCCTGGTGGCCAGTGGCGTCTGCCACTCCGACCTCAGCCACATTCAACGGGACACTTGGTCCAAATTGCCGCTTGTGCTTGGCCACGAAGGCGCTGGCATCGTCGAGAAGCTCGGTGCCGGCGTGAGCCGCGTGGCCGTTGGCGACCGCGTGGTCATGGCTTTTGGCATGAAGTGTGGCGAGTGCTTCTTCTGCCTGCGCGGACAGCCATACCTGTGTGCGACGCCCATTCCTAGCCATACGCGCTTGTCTCGCCAGGGAGAACACCTAAACACCTTTCTCAACATCAGCTCCTTTGCCGAGAAGGCCAACGTCGATGCGCGTTGCGTCGTGAAGGTGCCCGACGCCATGCCCTTAGACCGCGCCTGCCTGGTGGCGTGTGGCGTCACCACCGGCATCGGCGCGGTCACCAACACCGCGCACGTCGAGCCCGGCGCGTCGGTCGCTGTTATCGGTCTAGGTGGCGTCGGGCTCAACGTGGTGCAAGGGGCCAGGCTGGCGGGCGCCGGTCGCATCATCGCCATCGACGTGCTGAACAACAAACTGGAAATGGCGCGCGACTTTGGTGCCACCCACGTCATCAACGCCCGCATCGATGACCCCATCGAGCGCGTACGCAGCCTGACAGTCGGATGGGGTGCGGACTACAGCTTCGAGGTCATCGGCAACCCCAACACCGTGCGGCAAGCGTATGAAATGGTGCGCAAGGGCGGTACGGCGGTGGTAGTGGGTGTCGCTCCAGAAGACGCGGAAGTGAATATCAACCTGGCGGGCCTGATGCGCAGCGGCAAGACGCTCACCGGCTGCAACTATGGTTCCATGCGCCCCCACGTCGACTTTCCACGCAATATGGAGCTGTATCTGCTCGGACGGATCAAGCTCGATGAGCTCATCAGCCGGCGCTTTCATCTGGAAGAAATCAACGAGGCATTGCGCGCCATGGAACAGGGCGAAGTAGCTCGTGGCGTCATTGTGTTCGACTGATTCTGTTACCAGAGTGACTACGCTGGAGCGTCCGGCTCGTCGGAACCCAGTTGCCCATCCTGCGCTTGACGGCGCTGTCCCCGCCGGCCACCTGGGCCGTTGGGCAGAACGTCGAGCCAGTCCTGCAGCTTCTGCTCGAAGTCCAAGCTGCGCTCGAGGACGCTGAGCTGTCCAGCGTGGGCGATCACCTCCACCTTGTTTCCTGGTGGCAGCGGAGGCAGTGAACCGGCGGCGTCCCGGTCACCATTCACCACCAACACCGGCACAGTGATGGCTTGGAGCACGGCGCCGGCGTCAAAGCCGGCTCCGGCTTGCACTTCTAGCTTGGAGAGGCTGGGCGGCATCAGCGCGACCGACCGAGCAACCATGTCCAACTGGCCACGCGTTTCCCGGCCCCCAAACAACCGCCGTGCCACGGCGATGTGCGCCATGCCGGAGAGATAGGCGAGCCGGTTGAGTAGTGCCACCACCGGACCTAACGTGGCCGCGAGCGATACGGTCGTTGGCACCTTCGCCAGCGCTTTCGATGGCGGGCTCACCAGCACCAGCCCGATGACCCTCCGGCCCACCTGGTTGTCAAACAACTTGCAATAGTTGAGCACCACCAAACTGCCCAGGCCCTGCCCAATCAATACGATGCGGCGTGCGCCTTCATTCTCAATGACGTCGCGCAAGTCGCGCGCCAGTGCGTCCAGCGAATACTCGGCGGAACCCAGGCCCGCAGACCGGCCCGCCCCCCGCAGGTCGTAACTGGTGATTCTGCCGAGCCGCTCCAGGCGCCGGCTCCGCTTGATGTAGTGCCACACGTCGCTCGTGACGCCCCAGCCGTGAGTCAGGATCACCGAAAACTGCTCGCGTGGACCCACCGAGTCCACAAATAGCGACGCCTTGTCGCGCGTGGCCAGTTGGTGTGCGCGCACCGTTGCTCGATGGCCAGGCTCATCGGCAGACCGAGGCACGAACAGCAAAACGGCGAACCGTCCGGCGAACAGCCACACCAGGAGTGCGGCACTCGCTACCACAAACCACATGGCGATGGCGTGGTCCAACGACAGCACACCCAACGCGACCGCCACGACGAGCATGGCGAGCGCTGCCAGCGGGAGCAGCGCGCTAAACAACACGGCTACGGCCACTGGCGGCGGTTCCTTTGCACACAAGCACGGGCTGCTGCTATCGGGCAACGCGCCATGGTAACGGTAATGCAGGCACCCGCCAAGTGCCCGCCATCGTACGATGCGTCTGGCCGTCCGGCGGCGCGTCTGGGTACTAAGAGAATGGGTGACAACGGTGTATTGTGCAATCATCGCCGGCGGTGGGGGCACCCGGCTGTGGCCCACGTCCCGCCGCCGGCTGCCCAAGCAACTGCTAGCCCTCCAAGGCGGGGTTTCCCTCTTTGAGATGGCCGCAGAACGGGTCCACCCGTTGTGCGGCGACGACCGCCTGTACGTCGTGACCTCGCAGGAGCTCGCACCCGCGATGCGCCAGGCGCTGCCGTACGTGCCCAGTGAGCACGTCATCGCCGAACCAGCGGCACGCCAGACGGCCCTGGCCATTGGCCTGGCGGCCATCACCGTCGAGAAGCGTGATCCCACCGCTATCCTCGCGACTGTTGGCGCTGATCACCTCATCGATGACGTCGAGGGGTTTCGCTTTTGTGTGCGCGTGGCCGTAGAGGCAGCCAGTAGCGGCGACTATCTCATCACCATCGGCGTGCGGCCCACTTCCCCCCACACCGGATATGGCTACATCCAGATGGGCGACCAGGTCCACGGCGTGAGCCGCTCCAAGGTCAATGCCGTCAAGTCCTTCAAGGAAAAGCCGGACAGGGCTACAGCGCAGGCGTACCTGAACGCCGGTGACTACGTCTGGAACACCAATTACTTCGTGTGGAGCGTCGCGTCGATCATGCGCGCATTCGAGCGGCATGCACCCGCCACCTATGCGGGACTTCGCCGCATCCAAGAGGCGTTGGGAACCAGTCGAGAGGCGGACGTTGCGCGCGAGGTTTTCAGCCAGCTCCCGGCTGAACCCATCGACACGGCCATCCTGGAAATGGCCAACAATATCCTGGTGGTCCCGGCCGAGTTCGACTGGATCGATGTGGGCAATTGGAGCGACATGTATATCGTTGCCGACGAACACGAGGCCAACCACGTCGTAGGCAGCGGTACGGCTCCGGTGCTGTTTGAAGGTAGCAGTGGTTGCCTCGTGCACCGCTCCAATCGGTTGGTCGCCCTCATCGGCGTTGAAGACCTCGTGGTGGTCGATACCGATGACGCGGTGCTCGTGTTACCTAAGCACCGCGATCAAGATGTCCGGCGGATCGTTGACCGCTTACGGCGCGAAGGGCTCGATCACTACCTATAGATGAACCTAGCGGTGTTGCGGCCAATTGAGGTCGAATACCTGCTCCATCTGGCCCCACCACTCCTGCGGGCCCGCCTCAGGTGCGTGCTGTTGCAACGTGCGCATCAGGTCGTCCCATTCCTTTGATTTCGGCGCCTCATTGATGCGCGCGAAATCGACGCTCGGGTCGAAGGAGTCGTCGGTTTCGATATACATAAACATGCGCTGACCAATAAGGAAGATGCGCATTTCCCGGATGCCGCAGTCCCTGATGCGATCGGTGACCTCTGGCCACACGTGTTGGTGGTGTTCTTTGTAGAGTGCCACCTTCGTCGGGTCGTCGCGTAGCAGTAGCGTGAGTCCGTAGGTCTTCATACTGGCCGTCCTTGGTATCTGTGCACTTGTTATTGGCGCCAAGCGTAATCTACAGCCAGCCACGGTGCAACGAGAGTCTTGACCTGGGCTTGCTATACTGCGCTGCCAAATCTGCATCCGGGCCGCACAAGGAGTTTATTGGGATGAGCCACGACGACATGCCCCCTCAGGTGGTGGTAGGGGTAGACCTTGGCGGTACGAATGTGCGGGCTGGGGTAGCCACAATGAGTGGCACTATGATTGCGCACGTCCGCCACGCAACGCCAGCCAACGATGGCCCCGGACCGGTGGTGAGCGCCATCGCGAACGCCGTGCGCGACGTCTTGCGCCAAACGGGCACCTCTCTCACGCAATTAAAGGGTATTGGCATCGGTGCGCCCGGACCCAGCGACATGGGAACGGGTGTGGTGTTTGCACCGCCAAACCTCGCTGGTTGGATTAACGTGCCGCTTGGTCAGATGTTGCGCCAGGAATTAGCGGTGCCGGTACTTGTAGGCAACGACGCCAACCTGGCAGCGCTGGGCGAACTGCGCTACGGCGCGGGCCGCGGCGTGGACGACCTGGTGTATCTCACGGTGAGCACCGGCATTGGCGGCGGCATCATCATCGATGGCCGGTTGCTCACAGGTGTGAGTGGCACGGCCGGTGAAGTTGGCCATATGACCATCGACTTGCACGGTCCGCGCTGTAAATGCGGCAACTGGGGCTGCCTGGAGGTCATCGCCGCGGGGCCGGCTGTCGCTCGGGAGGGTGCAGCTGCCGCCGAAGCCAACCCCACGGGGGCACTCGCGCGTGCAGCCGGCGGCGTCCCTGCGCACGTCACGACGTCCATGGTGGTTGCGGCGGCCCAAGCCGGCGATGCTGAAGCGCGCGCCATCTTCCAACGCGCCGCCCGGGCGATCGGCGTGGGTTGCGTCAACCTGATTCATATCTTCAATCCGCGCCGGATCATCATCGGCGGCGGCGTGTCTCAAGCGGGCGATATGCTCTTTGAGGTCGTCCGCCAGGTGATACAAGACCAGGCGATGGTCATCCCACGCGAGGCGTGTACGGTGGTCCCCGCAGAGCTAGGTGATGACGCCGGGTTATACGGTGCGATCGCGTTGGTGATTGACGGCGTGACGACGCTCCCTCAAACCGGCAAACACTAGCCGGCCATCGTGTCGCGCCTGGCGATGTGTATCAGATGTCGCGCTTGCGCTGCCGGGTCGCCGGGTCGCGAGCGCTCGCAGACCGTGCGGCAGCATGACCGTCGTGCCAGCGGTCGAGCGCATCTTCGGCGGCCCGTAGCTCGGCTGCTTGCCGGGAAGGTCCGGTGGCCTCACCGTACACGCGCTCCCCAATACGCACCCGCACCGTAAACAGCGGCTCGTGCACAGGGCCCACCGCTGACACCACTTCGTAGGTGGGGTGGCCCAGTTGCAGTGCTTGGGTGCGTTCCTGGAGGCGTGACTTACTGGAAATGTAGCCGCGCTGCCGGACGATGGCGGTTTGCTCGGCAAGGAGCTGCCCGATCCACCTGTCGACCTCCTCCAGTCCCCCATCGACGTACAGGGCGCCCACCACCGCTTCTAAGGTTGATGCCAGCAGACGGCTGTTTCCTCTGGACCGTTGGCCACCAACAATGCCGAGGGCCTCGGTGATGCCGGCACGGGCGGCCACTTCTGCCAGCGATTCGGTTGACACCAATGCCCCGCGCAATGCGCTCAGTTGCCCTTCCGGGGCCTCCGGGAGCAGTTGATAGAGGTAGTCGCCCGTGAGGAAGCCCAGCACCGCATCGCCGAGAAACTCCAGCCGCTCTTTCGCTTGCTTGAGCTCGACGTCGCCCGCTCCCACGCGGGATGTAGGGACCGTCAGCGCTTGGCGAAGCAATACCGGATTGCGCAGGCGAAACGGTAAGCCCTCAGCTGACATTGGCGCCTATTCTGCCGTGGAGAGCACCAACGACACGTTGTGCCCGCCAAATCCAAAGGCGTTCGACACGGCGTGACGAACCAGCGCGGTCCGCGCCTCATTCGGCACATAATCCAGGTCACACTCAGGGTCGGCCTCGTGCAAGTTGATCGTGGGCGGCAGGCAACTGTGTCGGATCGCCAGGAGTGAAAAGATCGCCTCAATGGCGCCCGCGGCGCCGAGCGTGTGCGCCGTCATCGACTTGGTGGAACTCACTGGTATACGGTATGCCAGCTCACCAAATAGATCCTTAATCGCCTGGGTCTCGGCACGGTCGTTGAGTTCGGTGCTCGTGCCGTGCGCGTTGATGTACTGGATGTCATTGAGCTCGAGGCCGGCGTCCTTGATGGCCGCGGCCATCGCTAGCCGGGCGCCACGACCGCGCTCGGCCGGGGCTGTGATGTGATAGGCGTCGGTGGTGGCGCCGTAGCCCGCCACGTAGCCCAGGATCGGGGCGCCACGGGCACGCGCCACTTCTTCTGCCTCGAGCACCAGCGTGGCCGCCCCTTCGCCCAGCACGAACCCGTCGCGCGTCTTGTCAAACGGTCGTGACGCTGTCGCCGGCGAGTCGTTGCGCTCGGACAGTGCGTGCATCGAGGCAAAGGCCGCCACCGCTACTGGCACGATGGGTGCCTCAGCACCCCCAGCGATTGCTACGTCGATCGCGCCACGCCGGATCATCTCGACCGACTCGCCGATGGCGTGACCCGACGATGCGCACGCCGATACACAGGCGTAACTCGGTCCCCAGGCACCAAGCTGAATAGATATCACGCCACTGGCAGCGTTGGGGATGAACATCGGCACCGAGAGCGGGGCGACCCGGCGCGGCCCTTTGGCGTTGAGTGCCGTGACGGCGTCGGACAGCGTCCCTAGGCCGCCGATACCCGAGCCGATCATCACCGCAATGCGTTCCCGATTGCTATCGTTCACTTCCAGGTTGGCGGCAGCAACCGCTTCTTTGGTCGCAGTGATAGCGAACTGGGCAAAGCGGTCGGATCGGTTGGCCGTCTTGCGCTCCATATGGTCGAGCGGATTAAAGGCTTTTGCCTCTGCCGCGATCGTCGTGTCGAAGCCCTCTGGGTCAAACAGCGAAATAGTGGCCACACCAGATTTCCCGACGTGTACGGCTGCCCAGTTGGCATCAACGCCAACGCCCAACGCCGTAACCATCCCCATGCCGGTGACGGCCACTCTACGCACAGCTTCCCCCTCTCAGTGCACGGTTGTGAGACCTATCTCATGTCGTGCGCGCATTGTACGCCACTAGCGATTCTGGCTCGCTGCGTCAGGCAACCACAGCGATGTCGTCGTGCGGCAGCACCTCACCGATCTCCCACCACTGCTGAGCGGACGCTGCCATCGCCGTGCTGAACTCGGCGAGCCGGTCGGGTCGGATGGCCAGCAGGAGCCCGCCCGACGTCTCGGGATCGTAAGCGAGTCCGGCGAGGATGGTGTCAAGGGTGCCGGCATGCCGCACACGGTGCTGGAAAAAGCGTTGATTCCGGCTCATGCCTCCCGGAAAGTATCCTTCTGCCGCATACACCGTCGCTCCCGGCAACAACGGAACTCGGTCAAGATACAGCCGGAAGGTAGCCGAGCTCGCCATAGCCATTTCGCTTGCGTGCCCGAACAGACCGAACCCCGTAATGTCGGTGCCAGACACCACACCAGCAGTGCGCGCTGCCAGTGACGCCGCCCGGTTGAGCGATGCCATTGAAGCGACCGCCGCCGTCACGTCCGAAGCATCCGCGGCTTCGGAGCGCAAGGCTGTCGTGATAACGCCGGTACCTAACGGCTTCGTGAGGATGAGGCGATCGCCGGCCCGAGCGCCCCCCTTGCGGATGATGCGGTCCAGGCGCACGATCCCTGTGACTGCCAGACCATACTTCGGCTCGTTGTCGGTGATGGTGTGCCCGCCACCGATCACGGCGCCGGCACTTGCAACGATATCTGCCCCGCCGCGCAGGATGTCCACCAGAACGTCGGTGGGCAGGGTATCCGGGAACGCCGCAACGTTGAGGGCTAGCAGCGCATCGCCGCCCATCGAATACACATCACTCAAGGCATTCGCTGCCGCAATGCGTCCAAAGTCGTACGGATCGTCAACGACTGGGGGAAAGAAGTCAAGCGTCTGAACGAGCGCCTGCTCGTCGTTGAGCCTGTATACGGCGGCATCATCCGCCGTGTGCAACCCTACGAGTAAATC
>JANWJO010000170.1 GCA_025449435.1 Chloroflexota bacterium
AAGGCGTTGAGCAGCGCATCCGCATGCCCGCCGGACACCTCACGGTGGGACGCAGTCTTGAAAACGACATTGTGCTCGATGGCCTGAGCGTAAGCCGGGAGCACGCAAGGCTCACTTATGCGACCGAACTCGTGATCGAAGACCTGGCCAGCCGCAACGGCACCTTTGTGAACAACCAGCGGATCACGTCGCAAGCGGTGAAGCCGGGCGATCGCGTGCGGCTGGGAGCCGCCCACCTGACCCTCGAGCCGTGACCGCTGCCGACGTCCCGATGCTGGCCTTGCGGCTCGGCATCGTGGTGGTGCTCTACCTGTTCGTGCTGTGGGCAGTGCGCTCGCTATGGGCCGACTTGTTTAGTCCGGCGCCGGCGATGGCGCCGCTGAGCACAGCACGCGTAGTGACACTCACGACGACTGGCGGTGATGCCACGGCATTTCCGTTGCGCTCGGTGACCACCATCGGCAGGGCACAAGACAACGCCATCGCGCTGGCCAGCGAATTTGTGTCGGGACACCACGCGGTGTTGCGGTTGCAAAAGGATGGCTGGTGGCTGCAGGATTTGGGCAGCACGAATGGCACGTGGGTCAATGACCGACGAGTGACGCAGCTCATCCTGGTGCACACCGGCGATGTGATCCGGTTTGGTTCGCTTGTGGCGCGCTTTGAAGGCTGATCGCTCACCGCCGGTGTTCGCCGCCAACGTCGCGAGGCTAGCGGCGTTCTTTGTCTTTGGCTTTGTTGTGCTCTTGGTCGCGCTGGCCTATTGGCAGGTCATCCGCTTTGCCGATGTGGGCGGCAGCCCATCCGACCCCCGCACGGTGATCGCGGCGCAAGAGACGCAACGTGGCACTATCGTGGATCGCAACGGCGTGGTGCTCGCCCAAAACCTCCCTGCGCAGAACAATGCCCGCGTGTATACGCAGGAAAGCCTGGCGAGTGTGATCGGCTATGCCAGTGCTCGCTATGGCCGGGCCGACCTGGAGGCCGCATTCAACCCGTATTTGAATGGCGACATCGGTGACTACCCGTGGTCCTCCACGCTCACCCAATTGCTGCACCACCCAACGGTTGGCGACACGCTCACCCTCACCATCGACGTGCGGCTCCAAACGACGGCGGCGCAACTGCTGGGTTCGTCCAACGGTGCGATCATCGTGCTGCAACCCCGCACGGGCGCGGTGCTGGCGATGGTGAGTAAGCCGTGGTTCAACCCCAACCTACTCGACCAAAATTGGCCGGCGCTGAGCACCGATCCGCAGCGCTCGCTGCTCAACCGTGCTACCCAAGCGCTGTATCCACCCGGCTCGACCTTCAAGCTGGTCACCGCGGCGGCAGCGCTGCAAAGCGGGCTGGACACGCCGGCCACGCAGTACACCTGCATCGGCGATTGGGTGGTACAAGGGTTTCACATTTCCTGTGAGAACCCCCAGATTCCAGAGGTCCTCACCTTTCAGCGGGCCCTGGAACTGTCCGCCAACGGTGTGTTTGCGCAAGTGGCCGGCCAGTTGGGCAGCGACACATTGTCGCAATACGCCACACTATTCGGCTTTGGCGACGCACCAAGCTTTGGCTTGCCGGTGACGCCCAGCCGGATCAAGAACCCGAACGACGCGTGGTCACCAGTGTTGCTCGCGAGTAGCGGCTTCGGCCAAGGGGAGATACTCGTGACGCCACTGCAAATGGCCCTGGTGGTCGATGCCGTGGCCAATGGCGGCGTTATGATGCAGCCCTACCTGGTGGCTAAGGCTACCTCACCAGATGGCACCATCGTGTACGAACAGTCGAGCCGGCCATGGCGCACAGCGATCACCGCACAAACGGCCGCTACCCTCACGACGATGATGGTCGGAGTGGTGAACGAAGGCTCGGGATCAGCGGCCCGGATTCCTCAGATTAGTGTCGCGGCCAAGACCGGGACGGCACAAGTGAGCACAGGAGCAAATCCCCACGCCTGGTTTGTCGCTTTCGCACCGGCTGACCAACCTACTGTCGAGGTGGTGGTGCTGATCGAAAACGGTGGTGAAGGCGCCACGGTAGCAGGCCCCATCGCTGCACAGCTGTTGCAGCAGGCGCTCAAGCTCAACGACTAGGCCAGCGCCGTGTGGGAAACTGGGTCTGGGCGTTATACAGTGTTGAGACAGCTGCCCATATGGGCTCCTTGCGCCCATTGCTGAATGGGATTGGAATTGCTTTGTGGGTTGCTTGGGCCTTATTCTCAAGATCATCGGTGTCGTGCTTGGCATCATTGGCCTCGCGGCTGTGGCGCTCATCCTGTACCTCGTGGTGGCCTCACACAACAGCCCGGCCGTGCCCCCACGACCAGTTATCACTTCCCGAGTTACAACGGTGAGTACTGCCGGTCAAGCGCCATCGGGAGGTTTGGCGGCCGATGCCAGCGCCCGCGCCAAACTCAACACCTTGCTGTCCGTGATCCGGTCGGCGCCGCGACTAAGTCACCGTCCGGTCACCACTACGCTCAGCCAAGCAGAGGTCAATGCGTTGGTGGTCGAGCAATTGCAGCAGAACCCCAACTTTCCGCTGCGCAACCCCTACATCGTGCTCAAGCCGGACCATGTCCTCCTCATCGGCGACTACGATGTGTCCTTCGTGACGATGACGGTGACGACCGACATGACAGTCAGCGTTGACAACGGCGTGCCGAAGGTACACGTGCAATCGATCCAAGCGGATGGTGTGGATGTGCCCGCATCGGTGAGCGACTCGCTTAACCAGCAGATCGCGCAACAAACCCAGTCGTCGCTGAGTGACTACCCGTTTACGGTGCAGCAGATTTCCATCGGCGACGGCACGATGACAGTGAGCGGCGTCACGAAGTAGGGTGTGTTGCGAGGCGTTCCTGGAGCGCAGCAAAGCTCTTGGACGACTGATCAAAGACATAGGTGGCGGGGTAGACGGTGATACCAGAGCCACCAGAGGCGCGCAGGTGGCGCACGGTATCCAACAGACGTGAACGCGGGGCTACCAGTGTGACGGCGAACCAACTCACGTCGTCCGGATCACGAGAGAATACGGGGGCGATCGTTGGGCCCTGCAAGCCTGCAAGGTCCGGGTGTTGCCAGATGTGCGCCGATACCTCCGCAGCGGACGTTGCACACACATTGGCCACCACGGTCACGAAGTCGCGCGCTTGCGCGCGGCCATCGATATACTCCAGCACCGTCTTGAGGGCGACCAACTTCTCTGGGTGCTGACGCAGTGTGATCAAGTTGGCGACAAAGCACTGCTGCACGTGCAGCACGTCGCCGCCTTCGAGCAGTTTTAGGCGGTTCTCGCGCAGGCTGGTTCCGGTGGACGTGAGCGTGCTGATTGCGTCGGCGTAGCCCATCATCGGCGCGCTTTCTACAGCGCCCGGCTGCTCGATGACATCGACGTAATAGATGCCCGAGCGATGGAGATAGGACCGTGTGAGATTCGGCCAGTCGCTCGCCACGCGTAAGGTGCGGTTGCGTTCGCGAAAGCGCACCGACAGGTCCGCTAGGTCGTTGACACTCCACACATCGACCCATGCGTCAGGGACAGCCACGGCCAGCACCGCGTGCAAGAAGCCCAGATCCGGCACGATGATGGCCGAACGATCGTCGTCGGACTCTCCGGACTCCAGCAGTGAGTCAATGCCGGTAATGCCGCAATCAGCGCTGCCGTTGCGCAGCTTCGTGGGGATTTCGCTGGAGTGATCAAACACCACCGTTACGTTAGGCACCGAGGGGATGCGCGCAACGTACTGGCGTGGATTGGGACGCGCCACCGCTAGGCCGCAATCCGCCATGAAGGCGAGCGTTTCCTCGTACGGCCGGCCCTTGCTGGGGAGTGCGAGGCGCAGGGACGGGCTCGCCGCGTTCACGCCGGCACCTCCTCGATACCGGCCAGGCCGTGCGCTTGTACCGAAGCCAGCTCGACCGACCACTCTCGCTTGTCGGCGAGCCGGCGCACGGCGACGGTGGATGCGTCGCGCTCGCGTTCGCCCACGATAGCAACCCAGTGCGCGCCAATACGATCGGCATATTGCAGGGACGCCCGCAACGAACGCTGGCGAACCTCCTGCACTACTTGGCAACCGTGCAAGCGCAGGGCGTCGGCGAGCACCGATGCGTAGGCGAATGTGTCACCTGCGGGAACAACGAGCACGGTTGCTGATTGGACACTTGTGGGCGGCGACCACAACATGAGTAGCCGCTCCACGCCAAACGACCAGCCGATGGCTGGGATATCGTGCCTGGCGCCGAGCGCCCGCGCCAGGCTGTCGTAGCGGCCGCCACCACAAAGTTGGTTCTCTGCGCCCAACCCGGCGGCATACATCTCGAACACTAACCCGGTGTAGTACTGCAAGCCACGGCCGAGCGACAGGTCGATGGAGACGTTGGTCCAGTCGAACTGCGTCTGGTCGAGTAGTTCACAAATCGTGCGCAGCTCGTCGAGGGGCGCTTGCGACATGCCATACCGGCGGAGCAGGTCGGCCGCCTGCGCTAACGCTTCCTGCGGAGGGCCAGCGAGTTGGGCAAGTTCTTGGATAAAGGCGATGGCGCGCTCGGCCTTTTCGCGCTGGTCGCCTGCTCGCATGCGGTCGAGCAGCCGGTCGACGATCTCCTCGGGATCACGCCCGCCGCCGACATCGGTATTGATACTGCCCAACAACGAGCGGACGAGCAGGATGGCATCGGCGCGATCGATCGTTTGCAACAAGTGCTGCATGCGCTCGGCTTGCTCGGGCAACACATCAGGGGTCTGAGCCTCGGGCAAGTCGTCCTGGCTGACGGTCGTATGCCGTCCCAGGAGGTTGCGCAATACGTCAGCCGACTGGCCGCCCTTTTTGAGCATCTCCAGGCTCTGCAACAGCAGCGACTGGGTACGTCCATCGACGTTCAAGGCGTTGAGAAAGGCGAGCACGACGCCCAAGTGACCAAGCACCATGCGCACCGGTGCGATACCCAGCAAGGTTGGTACGCCGGCAGCCAGGCGCACGAGTTCGACGTCGGCGAAGGGTGGTTCAGCACCGATGAGCTCGACGCCCACTTGCGTGAACTGGCGATAGCGTCCGCGCTGCGGCTTTTCGTAGCGGAACACGGGGCCGGCGTACGACAGGCGAGCGGGCAACGGGGGCGTTTCTGATTGTTGCAGGAAGCCACGCAACACTGGCGCAGTCATTTCTGGGCGCAGTGCGAGCCGCCGGCCGGCCTGGTCATTGAACGCGTACATGCGTGCGCTGACGTCGGCGCCAGACTTGCGCAAAAACAATTCGGCGAATTCCAGCACCGGCGCATCGATGGCTTGGTAGCCATGGCTGGCAAGGTGGCTGGCAAGCAGCGCGTAGAGCTGGCCACGCTTAGCCGCTTCGTCAGGCCCGTGGTCGAGCATGCCGCGTACGCGCTCGACCGCCTGCACGGCGTGCTGCGTTCCGCTGGCCATGCCCACCTTAGTCATTGTGACGCTGCATCAGGAGCAGCGCCCGGTCGAACCGTCTGCGTAGCGGCCGTAGTGTAACACTGGCGGGTGCGGACCCCTCCCCCTGCCACTCCCCCTGGCGGGAGCTAACTGGAAGGTACGGCAACCAGACGGTACACCAATCCTGCTGTCTCCTCCGGTCGTCGGCGCCTGCCGCTGATGCAGCAGGCTACGGTCGCTCACCTGCTGAAACAGGCGTAGGGTACGGGTAGCTGGTACCCCGTGCTCTACGCCCCATTTATGGGGCGAACGAACGTAGCCCGACCGTTCACGGTCGGGCGCGGCACCGGCGTCGTGTTACTCCCCCCTTGCTAAACCACCCCAGTCAGCCTGGCGGGGGAGGGAAGTGGGAATGAGGGCGTATACTCTGGGCCGTGCTGTTTTCCAGAACGAAGAGGGGGCTGTCACGCCGCCGGTTGCGCTTGCGCTGGTGCTGGCAGCGGCAGCGTTCCACGCCGGCTGGAACCGCTTGCTCCACGACACCGGGGACCGGCTGGCGGTCATGGCGATCGCCGGCTTGGCGGCAGGTGTGGTGCTCCTACCAGCGGTGGTTGTCGCGCCGCCGCGCAACGCACTGGCCTTCATCGTGCCGTCGGCCCTGGCCGAGACTGCCTACGCCGTCTGCCTGGTTGCGGCATACCGGCGCGGTGCCCTGTCTCTGGCGTATCCCATCGGTCGCGGCACAGCTCCGTTGCTTGTGACGCTAGGCGGCTGGTTCGCGCTGGGCCAAACGCCAACGGTGCACACGGTGTCGGCTGCGCTGGCGCTGGTGAGTGGGCTGACGCTCGTTGGCACGGCGGGACAGCACAAGGCGCAACGCGCCGCTATCGTATTCGCGCTGGCGACCGGTGTGTGCATCGCCAGCTACTCGCTGATCGACGCGCGGGCCGTGGAAGCTTCATCACCAATTGCCTACCTGTGTCTTGTTATGGCTCTGCAAGGGGTGCTCTTGACGGTCCTCCTGCGAGTTGACCTGCAACGTCTACGCTTGGCACTAGGCCCGGGGCTCCTTGTGGCCGCTGGCTCCACAGCCGCTTATGTTCTCGTGCTGTTTGCTTTTCAGCGCGCTCCGGCGGGCCGTGTCTCCACGTTACGCGAAATATCGGTGTTGATCGGCCTGCTGATCGCCCGCGAACGGTCCGGACCGCAGGTCTGGTTGGGCGCGATCCTTGTCGTCGGTGGAGCAGTGCTGGCAGCGCTATAGCGTGACCAAAGGCATTTCCTTAGCAGCTAGCAATACCGCACACCAGCATCTGAAGACGAAGACACTTGTGTTGGGATTACCACCAGTCCCAGGAACGATCGGAGGGTGGTATGTCCGCCTCCACCGATAGTGGAATTCCTTGCTCACTGGATCGAAGGCACTGGACGCTGATCGTCGCGACATGCGCTGTCGCTTGCGAGCTGCCTTCTACACGTACAGTTGGCTCTATCGAGTCTGCGAATTGGTCCCCTTTAGCCCTTGGCACAGCATCACGCGGTAGCGGGGAGTACGAGCAACATCCTCCACTGACGAGAAGTACCGCGCCGCGACCTGCGGATAACGCAAGAACACATTAGCCACGACGTATAGCCGCCCGCCCGGCCGTAAGTGGCGAGGGGCCTCGCTGATCCAGCGCTCTGCCACGGCGGTTGTAGCCTGGCCGTCGACGTGAAAGGGCGGGTTAGTGACGATCAGCGAGAAGCGCTGGTGGATGCCAAGGCTGGAGTAGCCGTCGCTCAATTCAGCGGTGGCGTTGGCTACACCGTTGTATTGGATGTTGAGCCGCGTCACGCGCACGGCTGCTGGCAGCGTATCAACGAGCTTGACCTGACCTTGCGGCGCAAGGAGAGCCGCTACGAGCCCAATGGCGCCGGCTCCGCAGCCAACATCGAGTATCTGATCGTTAGTCCGCACCAGCATGGTGTCTAGGAGCAACTGGGTTGCCTCGTCCACCTTGTGCGACGAGAACACACCAGGCGCCACGTGCAGCGTGAGCGTTTGACCCTGAGCCGCCACCTCGACCGTTTCCGGTACTTCTGGGAAGGTTTCTAGATCTGAAGTAATCGGTCTCGGTTCAATGTGCAGCACGCGGCAGCCGGAGCCGCTCACCACCTGGAGCAGCGTGAACACCTCGCCGAGGGCCTGAGCAAGTGTGTCGATGCCGTGCCGTTTGGTACCAACAAGCCACAGGGTCCCGTCCACAGGCAGTTCATGCGCAGCGGCCACTATCTGGCCCAGGGCGTACGCATTGCCACGGGCCATGAGTGGATCAGTGAAGCACAGAACGTGCCTGAACGGGCCGTGCTGGCGCATCAACGCCTGCAGGTTATCTTCCTCGGTCAGTTGCATACCGCTCGGTACGTGGTGTTGCAACACCAGATAGTCCGTGTGCGTGTGGGCCTGAACGGTAATCGGGCGCAGTTTGGCAAGCATGGGGAGCGGTACGGCCTGCGTAGCCTGGAAAACCAGTGTTGCGCCGTCTCTAGCCTCGGGAAGCCGGCGCATCAGGACCTCCCACGGACTTTGCAACGGCGTGCCCTTCAGCGCTTGGCCAAACTCGCCAACCCGGTATCGCGGGCTACACTCTACCCGCGCCCGCCACGCGGCGCGTGAAAGGAGCCCTGGGTTACGATGGCGATTTCGGCAGCACGCTTGCGCGAGCTACGCAGCCAGCGCTTACGCAGTGTCAACCGCCAAGGCGACTCGCTGCGTATGGCCATGGATTGGTCGGTCGACGACCTCAGCAAGCCGCAAATTCTGGTGGAGACCAGCGAAGGGAGCTCGCACCCCAGCAGCTTTCACCTGGGACAGGTTGCCGAGCGCGTGATTGCGGGCATCCTGGAAGAAGGGGGCAAGCCCGCCAAGTTCACGACCAGCGACATCTGTGACGGCATCGCCCAGGCGCACGACGGGATGTCGTATTCCCTGGTGTCGCGCGAGATCATCGCGGCCATGATGGAGATTCATGCCATGGCCCACCCTCACGACGCCATCGTGTCGATCACCTCTGGCGACAAGGCAGTACCGGCTCATCTGGAAGCGCTTGCGCGTGTCAACCTGCCGGCCATCGTGGTGCCTGGTGGCACCCAACTGAGCGGGCCCGATTTGCTGTCGTCTGACTGGCTGTACCCGATGGGCGCGGATTACGACGAGGGTAAGATCTCGTTCGAGGCGCTCATCTCGGCACAGAAGACGGCCTGCCCCACCTGCGGCGCGTGCCAGTTCATGGGGTCGGCGAGCACAAACCAGGTGATGGTCGAAGCGCTGGGCATGTCGCTGCCCGGCTCGGCCATTACACCTGCCGTACTTAACACGTATTACCGGATGGCCAACGAGTGCGGCAAGCAGATCATGACGTTGCTGGATAGAGACATCCGGCCGCGCCAGATCATGACGCGCGACGCCTTTCACAACGCATTGGTGCTGCACGCTGCCATTGGGGGCTCAACGAATACCATGCTCCATTTCCCGGCCATCGGACGCGAATTGGGCATCGAGATCACGCCCAAGATGTTCGATGACGCCGGCCGCAACGTGCCCGTGATCACCAACACCAAGACGGCAGGCTTATACCCAGCGGAGTACCTGTGGTACGCGGGCGGCGTACCAGGCATTATGCTGGAGTTGCAATCGTTCCTGCGCCTGGATGTGATGACCGTTACAGGGAAGCGGCTGGGCGAAAACCTGCAAGATTTGCAAAAGACCATGTTCTTCAAGGAGGGGCTTGGCTACCTTGCTAATCACCGGCTGACCAAGCGGCACGTGCTCAAGTCGCTCGACGACCCCATCCGCCGTGGCGGCACCATCGCCGTGCTGGAAGGCAACCTCGCCCCTGGTGGTGCGGTGATGAAGCACGCCGCCGCCGACCCCAAGATGCACGAGCACGTCGGTCCGGCCATCGTCTACGAATGCGAAGAAGACGCCATCAAAGGAGTTCTGGGGCACGAAGTCAAACCCGGCAACGTGATGATTATCCGCAATGAGGGGCCGCGCCAAGCCGGCATGCCAGAGATGTACTTCTGCACCACGATCATCTCGGCGCGTCCGGAACTGGCCACATCCACCGCCATCGTGACCGACGGCCGGTTCTCCGGAGCGACCAAGGGACCGTGCATCGGCCACGTCACGCCGGAAGCAGCCGTGGGCGGCCCGCTGGCGCTGGTGGAAAATGGGGACCTGATCGAGATCAGCGTTGCCAACCGGCGCTTGGCCATCGTGGGCATCCACAACGAACGCAAGTCGCCCGATGAGGTTGCGAACGTGCTGGCCGAGCGCAAGCAGCGCTGGACTCCACCGGCGCCGCAACACCCCACCGGCGTGCTATCGCTGTTTTCACGCGCGGCGTCCGGCGCGATGGAAGGTGCGCATTTTTAGCAGGACTTGTAGGAGCGACGAACGCCACTCCCGACCGGGCCCAGAAGGCAGCACCGGAACAGAACCCCCCTGTAGTCCCCCCCTGGCGGGGGGGACGGGATGCCGGAAGTACGTGGCCTGCGTGGAATCGGAACGAAGACCACCGCCTTTCCAGCGGCTCCGTCCCGCCGCCAGGAGGGACATTAAGGAGCGGGGGGTTGTCAACCTTCGTCACGCTCGTTCCGAACGCATGGGAAGCGCTCGAGATTCTAGTAGGGCAGCGATCATAGCTGGCTTTAATCGAGCCAGTCATCGGGATTCCAGATGCGCTCGGCGATCTGACCGTATAGGTGGCTGCGTTGATCTAGCGCGGCCTTGTCAAACGTCGTGTGCGCGACAAATGGCAATTGGCTTTGTTCCTTGAACTTAAGAAATCCAGGGTTGTGCTCGTAGCATTGTGGATTGAGAGAACGTGCCAGTAGATTCTGGCCGTAATAGTGTGGCAGTTTCTCAGCATATGTGAGATCGCCGTAACTGGCGTTGAACGTCTTGGGCAGGAGCAACAGGCCGCCGATACGGTTGCGGTATTCGGCGAAATCGGCAGCGTGACCAAACTCGTCGACATGCTGTTCAGGGTGGTCGGCCCAGATGTGCTCAACTTCGAAGCGAGCCTTACCCTCCGCCACATAGTCGCGATAATGAGAAGGATGCCCAGATTGCGTTTCGACATAGTCAGTCAGGCGGGCAAGGATCCGGTGGAGCGTGCGCCGATTCATCTGGTTCATCCGCAGCCGGTCGTTACTCGCAAACGTCTGGCTTTCCTTAGCAAGAGACTCGTTGAGTTTCAAGGCGAGATCGTCAGGTTCCAGTCCGCGGATATCTCGCATCACCACGAACATGGCGTACTGCAAAGTCGAATAAGCGATGAGGCGGAAGTTCCACAACCGCCAGGTAAGCAAGATGTCAAGGTACTTTGCCACGAGGCCGATCTTGCGGTCAATTATGTCTTTGCTGTCGCCGGGCACAAGTGGCGCTAGGAGGAGCATGTATTGCAGGGTGAATCCCTGTTGAGCATTAAATAGCACGTGCTCAAGGCCGGGTATGAGTTGTTTCGAAGCATCTAGTAGCCGAAGGTACTGGCGGCTGTAGAAGTCGAGGTTGCGATCGATGAGGCGAAGGAAGTCGTCGCTTTGCTTAAGCCCGATGCTGGCGGCGGCGTCCCGAAGCCAGCGGTGAAACTCGGTCCCGATGCGATCGAAGTCCTCTGGCTTCGCCCCCTTTTCGCGCTCTCGGATTTTCAAGGCATATTGGCTGCGGAACCACGCTTTGAAACAGTCGGCTTCCACTTCCTTTCCTGCTTCATTGAGCTTGCGAATACAGTCGCGCCAGCGATTGCTGGCCACGGTCCGCTTGTTCTCGTCGATATTGGCGAGCAGATATCCCTTGAGCATGTCCGCAGGACTAAGCGACAGCCCACGATCATTCATGGTTTCAAAAATAGTATAGGCATCGTCATCGGAGTATGCGGTGATCTCGACCACGTGAACGTTCTCTAGCAGCCAGTCGGCAAAATAGGGCAGCGCCCCGCCGCGAAGGTCTTCGGGAAAGCACGATTCTAGGTCCCGATAGCGACCAACTAAGTTTTGTACGGACTCTGAGCATTCAGCAGTGTCGATGGGTTGACGACCGAAAAGTGCTTCCATGGCATCAGTGCGATCATCCACATCGAGGTTGAACGACTTCTCACCGTACCGCTCTGAATAAATCAACTCGTCAATATTCACCTGACGCTGCTGTTTCTCCATCTGGAGGTTGCGCAGCAGAATGAGCAGCAGCGTCAGACTGGTGAGACGCTGCTGGCCGTCAACGACGTAATTGGCATGATCCTTCTTGCTGATGATGATGGAGCCGAGGAAGTAGTGCGGATACTCCGCGACTTGAGTGGGCTGGTGTATGGGCTGATATTCCTCCAGGAACTTCTCGCTGAGGTCATCAACTAGCTCGCGAATCTGCTTCTCTTGCCACTTGTATTCGCGCTGGTAGTAGTCAATCGAATACTTTACGCCCTTGAGCAGTTCACGGATGGTCTTTGCCTTGCCGAGTATTTCTTTCATTCCGGAGTGCCTTTCAATCGGTGGTCCAACAGACCCGCAACCTCAAGGTGGTTGGCAAGGAGTTCAGCGCGGCTTTCTTGGCGGATGGTGGTGGCGGCGCCATCACGCTCCTCGTAGGATGCCGCTGTACAACCCGCCTCATATCAGCACCCAAGAAGCAAGCGCCTGATGTGAACGGGCGAGATTGAGAGGCGATGCCGGTCATGACGCTGTGCGTCTTCCTATGAGTGCTAAGCTGGCGATATTAGCACATGTAGTGGGGCACTATCGCTGGAACGGGCTTGACCTAAGCGGCAGCACGAATTCCGCGTACTTCCGGCGCACCGTCCTCCACAACTGGGGGAGACGACAGGGGGGGGTCGTAGCTCGTTCGCCCCGCGCGCCTCCGTTCAGGCCCGGGCAGCTAGCCAGTCAATAATGCTCGCTTGAGCCTCCGGATCCAACTGGGCATCAGGCGAGTTGTAGCCGGCACCCACCTCAGCCGGTACTAGCTCCGCCCGTGGCCGTGGCTCATGCTTGAGGACGTGATTCACGTGCTCGGGGAAGAGGAAGGTAACGTCCCGGCGCCCCGCGGCAGCTTGCTGTAACGGCTCGCCATCAGCTTGCCAGTCTACCTGGAGGTCTCGCTTGCCGATGATGATCAGTGCCGGGACATTCACCTGCTTGAGCAGCAAGGATGCATCCGCCAGCCAAAGCTCGCGGGCAAAGGGCAGGTTGGCCGGCGCTTCCAGACTCTGCAGGAGCAGCTGGACCCCCTGCGGCAATAACGGATCCGGGGCGGCGGGCTCTTCCATTAGAAAACGTGTGATTGCTGCGTCGTAAAGCCTCAGCAGCGCATCGCCATCAGGTACGCCTGCAAACTGCGCAGCCAGCTGAGATCGCGCGACAACGCCGACGGGCCGGCCGGGAGGGGCGGTGAGCACGAGGCCAGCCAACGGAATCGCGGGGCTGCCCACTTGATAGTTCAGCGCGTGCAAGGCTCCCTCACTGTTGGTGAGCGCGAAGATCCGGCCATCACGGACGTGGCCCTGGCCGGCCAGAGTGCGCACAGCTCCGGCGAGTTCGTCGAGGTGGCTTTGCATACTGAGCTTGCCAGCAAAGGCCTGCACGTTCTCGCGAACGTGTGGGCCGGACGCCACCTTGTCGTAGCGGAGTGAAGCAATCCCAGCCCGCGCAAGCGCTTCCGCAAGCAGGCGGGCGCTGCCATTGGTTCCCGGCAGCAGGGGTGAATTCCAATTGCGGTCCGTCGGACCGCTACCCGCCACCATCACGACGGCGGGAAACGGTCCGGCGCCGAGCGGCCGCACAAACGTGCCATAGATGGCGGCCAATGGTGACTGCCAGTTGACCTCGGAGACTTCGCCATACGAATCCGGTACAACCATCATTCACTTCCCTTGGAACGATCAGGCACAACGCCACGCGCTGGTAGCGGCTAGACGTAGCCCAGCGTCAACTTGAGGCGGTGTGCGAGCTCCGGCGTGATGCCTGGCACCGTGATCAGTTCCTCGACGGGAGCTTCGGCCACAGCTTTAGGCGACCCGAATTTGCGGATGAGCGCTTGCCGCTTCTTGGGGCCGATGCCAGTGACGGCGTCCAGTGACGTACCCAACGCCGCGTGTTTGCGTTGCTGGCGGTGGAAGGTGATGGCGAAGCGGTGGGTTTCGTCGCGGATGCGCTGCACCAGATGCAGCGCTGGCGAGGTCCTGGGTAACAGGATCGACTCCTCGTGGCCGGGGAGAAATAGCTCCTCCTGCTGCTTGGCAAGTGCGACGATGGGCACGCGCTCAGTGAGGCCGAGTTCCTCCAAGGCACCGAGGGCCGCACTAAGCTGGCCCTTGCCGCCGTCAACGATCACCAAGTCGGGCAGTGCGGCCCAACCGACAGTAACCGCGGCTGTATGGCTTACGTCTTGTTGTGCGTCTCCGTCGGTTGCGGTGTCCAAAGCTTCGGATGTGGGGACGGCGGCACCTTCCGTGCGCAGTGCGCGCGCAAACCGCCGGCGCAGCACCTCGCCCATCGATCGGAAGTCGTCAGGCCCATCAACCGACGTCACCTTGAACTTGCGGTACTCAGACTTGGCGGGCTGGCCATCGATAAACACGATCATGGCGGCGACGGGATTGCTGCCCTGGATATTGGAGTTGTCATAACACTCGATGCGGTGCGGAAAGCGCGGCAAGTTGAGCGCGGAGGCCAGTTCACCGGCTGCTCCGGTGGTGCGCTGTTTGCTCGCTAGCCATTGGGCACGTTCTTCGGCTAAGGAGTTTTGGGCATTGTCGCTGGCCAGCGACACGATGTCGTGTTTGTGGCCGCGCTTCGGCACGGCCAGAGTGATACGGCCCTTGTCGAGGGCGCGGATCCACGCTTGTAGGTCGTCCGCATCTTCGGGCTCCGTGGGTAACAGCATATCGGGCGCTGGGCTGCCTGCGCGTTCGTAATAGCTGCGCAGAAAAGCGGTGAGCACCTCCCCATCGGGCACATCGGCCGGGGCGTCTAGTTGATAGTGGTCGCTGCTGATCAGCTTGCCCTGGCGGATGAGCAACAGCTCGATACATGCGCCGGTGGCATCACGCGCGAGACCTACGGCATCCAGGTCTTCCTGGTCCGGTGATACGACGCGCTGCCGTTCGATGACACGCTCGACCGAGCGAATCTGGTCGCGTAGCCGGGTGGCACGCTCGAAGTCAAGCGCCTCGGCGGCCGTTTCCATATCGGTCTTCAAGGCACGGACGACTAACTCTTGCCGTCCTTCCAAGAACAGCACTACCTGTTCCATCGTGGCGTTGTATTCGTCGCGCGTACAGGTGGCGTTGCATGGGCCCAGACACCGATGGATGTGCAATTCTAAGCAGGCACGGAACGTAGGGTCGATGGTCTCTTCCTTGAGCGGCAGGTCGCATGAACGGTAGGGGAACAGCCGCTTGATGAGCGACAGGGTCTCGTTCATCGACTTAGAACTCGCAAACGGCCCGAAGTAGCGTGCGCCGTCTTTAGCGGCGTGGCGCACGCGCTCCACGCGCGGGAAGTCTTCCTGGAGCGTGATGCGTAGGTACGGATACTGCTTGTCGTCGCGCAAGCGCACGTTATAGCGCGGATGGTGCTGTTTGATGTAGTTGGACTCGAGCATGAAGGCTTCGAGCTCGTTTTGCACCACCAGGCATTCGATATCGACGATGTGATTGACGAGGCTGCGAATGCGCGGTGCATGCGTCTCGGGCGATTGGAAGTAGGAACGCACGCGATGGCGCAGGTTGCTCGCCTTACCGACGTAGATGATGGTGCCAGTGCCATCCTTCATGAGGTAAATGCCTGGCTTGTTGGGCAATTCTTCCAGGCGATGCTCGAGTTGCTCGCTCAACACCAGGCTAGTAGCCATGCCCTCGATACCTCTCGCGGCGGCCACTGACTGCTGGCCGCTGCGCCGCTGACCACATTATGACCCACTCATCGCTTCGAGTCCGTGTTGCACTTCGGCAAGCCGCAATTCAACAATGCGATGCAAGTTCGCAAGGGTATCCGCGACATATTTTTCAGCCTCCCGGCGGCGCTCGCTCGCCTCACGCTGTGCGGCCTCGATGATGCTCGCAGCACTTCGCCCGGCTTCGATGACCAGTGGATGTTCCACTACCATTCGCTGCGCCTTGTCGTTCGCATCGCGAATGATGTGCGCCGCTTGCTCACGGGCTTCGGCGACCATGCGCTCATCGTCGGACTGGATGCGTCGCGCCTCGCGGATCGCATCGGGCACTTGGACACGCATCTGGTCGAGCAGGTCCAGGCAGCGCCGTTCATCGAGAACAATTTTATTCCCAATCGGCACGTGTACCGCTGAACTGAGCACATCGTCCAGCTCGTCGGCCAGCTCAAGGATCGACTCCGGGCTGTTCAACGTTCTCGCCACCCTCCGCTTTGCGGTACATAGTCAGCGCGCTGTCACCGTAACGGCGATGTTTCCATTGGGTGTAACCCACAATCTCAACAGGTAGCGTAATTGTAGCCGCATGTTCAAGCACGATGAGCGCACGCTCGGCGAGCACGTGCTGTGCCTCGAGCCAGCCAATCACTTGGTCACTGGCGAGGTCGGTATACGGTGGGTCCGACAGGATGAGATCGAAGGGCTCGTGCAACCGGCGCAACGCGGCCGGTATCGTGCCCGCTATAATCTCCACCGGCTGAGGGAGCCGCGTGGCTTCGTAGTTTCGCTTGATACTTGCACAGGCCCGCAGGTCGGCCTCCATGAAGGTTGCCGAGCGCGCACCGCGGCTCAGCGCCTCCAGCCCTAGCGCGCCTGACCCTGCATACAAGTCGAGCACCCGTCCAAACGGCCCAGCATTGGCGATCATTGAGAACAGCGCCTCTTTGACTTTATCGGAGGTTGGCCGCGTAGTGAGCCCCGGTGGTACCACTAGGCGCACGCTGCGCGCCGTCCCGCCGGTGATGCGCAACAGCCGCCTCCAGTTCGCCCCCCCCGGGAAATCGGGGAGGGTGACCCTTTCACGCCCCCTGTCGTCCCCCCATTGCGGGGGGGACATTGCGCCGGAAGTGCCGTGCTCTCCGTCGTACAAGCTCCCCTCTCCCGCCAGGGGGAGGAGCGGGGAGTGGGATCCTCGTGCCTGCACCCCTCCCCGGGAGTTCGGGGACGGGTGCAGACGTCGGGTGCCCTTTGGGCGAGCACCCGGCGCGGGGGAGGAGTTGCGATCCTTACCCTTCGGTTTGGGTGTAGTCGCCAGCGACCTCTTCGGCCAGTGATTCCTCTTCGCAGGGAATCTCCGGCTCATCGGCCGACCCGGTATGGGTGAGCGCCACATCGGCGTATGACCCCACCTGGTCCATGTAGGTGTTGGCATAGGGCGTTGCTTCGTTGCCCTGCATGGCGTTGAGCACGCGCTCGGCCGAGAACGGCAACTGGTGCATGCGAATGCCGATGGCGTTACGCAGTGCGTTGCCGACCGCTGCAAGCGTGGGCACGATGTTCACCTCGCCGGTGCCGCGCACCCCGTAGGGGCTTTCGTCGGCTGGTACTTCGATGAGAATGGTGTTGATGTCCGGTACGTCCAGGGCGGTGGGCTTGCGGTAGTCGAGCAGCGACGGATTGCGCAGCAACCCGTTGTTATCGTACACGTAGCCTTCGGTGAGTGCCCAGCCGATGCCTTGCACCACCGAACCCTGTATTTGCCCTTCGCACAGGGAGGGATTAATGGCGCAACCCACATCTTGTGCACCGGTGAAATCGACGACCCACGTCTGGCCCGTCTCCGGGTCCACTTCCACCTCGGCCACCTGGACGGCAAAGGCGGGGGCGCGCGTGAGGTGTGTGGTTGATCCGATGCCGATAATCGGGCCCTCGCCAGAGTTCATCGACCGGCGGATCACCTGCTGGCGGCTGATCTGTTGCTCTGGAGCGCTGCGCACGACGAACTCGCCATCGCGCTCCTCCACCTGATCGGCATCGACTTTGAGCAACCCGGCGGCGCGCTGTACCAGCTTGCCGCGGGCGTCCATCGCCGCACGATAAACGGCGGTGCCTAGGCTGAGTGTCAGCCGGCTCCCACCAGTTCCGTCGTTGAAAGGGACTGCATCGGTGCTCGCTGTCGTGATGCGGATCTTGTCGAACGGTACATCCAGCGCCTCGGCGGCAATCTGGCAGACCGACGACCGGCAACCCGTGAGGTCCACCGAGCCTGTGACGATATTGGCGGCGCCATCCTCTGTAAAGTGGATCTCGGCAGTGGAGGTGCCAACGCCACCGCCCCAGTAGCCAGCAGCGACACCGCGACCACGCTTGCGACCTGGGACGCTGGGCTGGCCAACGGGCTTGGTCCAGGCCGGGCTGGCTGCGACGGCTTCCAGGGTTTGTACGAAGCCAATACTGGGGAATGCAACGCCGTTGATGGCCCGATCGCCAGGCCGGACCGCATTCTTGAGCCTTAATTGAATGGGGTCCATATGCAGCTTGACTGCCAGTTCGTCGATGGCTGATTCGATGGCGAAAGCCGCTTGTGGACCACCGGGAGCACGATAGGCGGTGACACTTGGCTTGTTGGTCATCACGTCGATGCCCTCGATGCGAGCGTTCGGCCAGCGATATGGCCCAGGACCGATGTTCAATCCAGCACCCGATGCACCGCCTGGGTAGCCGCCGACGTCATACACCATACGCGACTGCAACGCCGTGAAGGTGCCGTCCTGCTTGGCGCCGATCTTGACGTGGATGACTGCTCCGGGGGCTGGCCGCGTCGCCTTGAGCACTTCGGAGCGGCGCAACACACACTTCACGGGGCGTCCAGCGGCGTGTGCCATGAGCGCCGTGAGCGGCTCGACACCCATGGCGCCTTTGGCGCCAAATCCGCCGCCTACCTCCAGTGGGGTCACGGTGATACGGCTGGCAGGCACGTGGAGGAAGCCGGCGATGCCAGCGCGGACGCCAAAGCTCCCTTGTGTGGTGGTCCACATATTCAGGTTGCCACCCGGAGCGTATTCCGCCACAGTGGCCTGGGGCTCGATGTAGCCCTGGTGCACGAACACCGTGGCAAACGTGTCCTCAACAATGGCGTCGGCTTGCGCGAACCCCTGTTCAACGTCGCCCGTTGCCACTTCGTTGACGCGGCACACGTTGCTGGGATGCCCGGCCTTGCCGGCGAACGTCTCTGCTTGGTTGCTCTGGTGCAGCACCGTGGAACTGGTGGCTAGCGAGCGTACCGGATCGACCACGGCGGGTAGCGCCTGGTACACCACGTCGATCAGCGATAGTGCCTCTTCAGCGATGGCCGCTGTGGTGGCCGCAACGGCTGCCACAGGCTCGCCGTGAAACACCACCTTCTTCCAGGCCAGGATATGCCGGCCACGGCTGGCAATGTCGAACTCCTCTTCGCCCACCTCGGTGCCGGAGATTTCGGAGATCAGCCGGGGCATGTCCGCACCGGTGATTACCGCTAGAACACCGGGCAGAGCCTTGGCCCTGCTGGTGTCAATCGACACGATGTTGGCGTGCGCGTAGGTGCTGGCGAGTTGCTTCACCCAAGCCATGTTGGGCAAGCTGAAGTCAGCCCCGTACACCATCCGACCAGTTACTTTATCCAGTGCATCGACGCGCGCGAGCCGTTTGCCCACGTACTTACGTTCGCTGCGGGTATCAACCGGCGCCTCAGCTGGGCGGGTTTGCAGGTCAACCACGACGCTATTCCTTCCTATTTGGTGTCTGCGAAGCGGACCTACTCTTGGAACATGATGACGGGCGAGCCGCCTTCGACCGTGGAAGCTTTCGTGCTCGCGTTCGCCACGCCAACCGGCACCGGATCCCCATTGGTGACCGACAGCACAGCCTTGACGATCTTGTCGTAGCCTGTGCACCGGCAGAGGTTACCGGCGAGTCCCGTGCGCACTTGTTCCTCGTTGGCGTGCGGATTGGCGTCAATCAGCGCTTTGGCCGACACCAGCATGCCCGGGATGCAAAAGCCGCATTGCAACCCGGCGTAGTCGATAAACGCTTGCTGAACCGCGTGCAGCTTGCCGTCGGCGGCGAGCCCTTCGACGCTCACCACCGTGGCGCCGTCGACTTCGGGGATCAAGGTCAAGCATGAGTTCACGATGCGGCCGTCGACTGTCATGGTGCAGGCGCCGCAATCACCCGTGCCGCACCCTTCTTTGGACCCGGTTAAGGCAAGGTCTTCGCGCACCACTTCGAGCAAGGTGCGGAACGGCTCTACAAACAATTCCTGGGAGTTGCCGTTGAGTGTAAACCGGACGACTGTCTTCGCCATTGAGTTGCCTCCTGTTACTGAGCCGCCGCGAGTGCCTGTTGGAGCGCTCGCCGGGTAAGCACTTCACTGAGCGTTCGCCGGAACCCGGCCGAGCCGCGCTGATCAGAGATAGGGCTGATTGAGTCCTGCACAGCTTTCGCCGCGGCAGCGATGACCTCGGCGGTTGGGGCCTTGCCGGTCAGAGCTGCTTCCGCGGCTGATGCGCGCACGGGGACCGGGGCCACAGCAGCGAGGGAAATCCTTGCCTCGGCAATTGCGCCACCAAGCAGGGTGACGCTTGCCGCTACACCGACCACGGCGATGTCGAGCTCGGCGCGCGGCGTGTGCCGTAGATAGGCACTGCCACTATGCGCGCCGGGAGTGGGCACCGAGATGCTGGTGAGCACCTCGCCGGAGTTCAAGCTCGTGCGGCCGGGGCCGGCAAACAGCTGTTCTACCGGAATGGTGCGCTCGCCTTGGGGGCCCGTCAGGTGGACCTGGGCGCCGAGGGCAATGAAAGCGGGCGCCGTATCGGCAGAGGGAGCGGCGTTGCACAGATTGCCACCTACGGTGGCAGAGTACCGGACCTGGATAGACCCGACCAGGGCGGCAGCTTGAGCGATGGCTGAAAAGCGCTGTAGCACGGCGGGATCGAGTTCAAGCCGGCGCATGGTGACGCGTGCGCCGATGGTCAGGCTGCCATCGGTATTGTGCGTGAGGGACTGTAACTCGCTCACTTTGCGCAGGCTCACAACGTATTTGGGCACCATGCCGCGCTCTTTGATTTGCACCAACAGATCGGTGCCGCCAGCGAGGAGCTTGCCCCCTGGCCCTTGGTGTTGCAGGAGCGAGATAGCCTCGCTCAGCGAGTTCGGCGCGTAGTAGACGAACGGACGCAATCCTAATCCTTCCCGTCGTTGCTGGCCGGACGCAGCCGGC
>JANWJO010000171.1 GCA_025449435.1 Chloroflexota bacterium
CCGCCTCAGCTTCGGCGCCACTGATCGCCGTTGAAACGCCCACACCACTCGCCACCACCACTCCACAAGCCGTCGCGCTGACCTATCTGGCCGCATGGCAAAAGCAAGACTACAAGGGCATGTACGCGCTGCTGAGCCAGGAAGCGGCGGCCACCATCACCCAGGACAACTTTGTGAATCGCTACGGCGCGATCTGGAACGAAGTCGGCGCTATCACCATCAAGGTAGCGCTGACGGCGAATCAGGACCCCAATGCCTCGGTGCAGCACTTCCACCTGTCGTTAGCCACGGCGCTGGTGGGCAGCGTGGAGCAGGACAATGCCATCCCGCTCATCCAGGAAGGCGCTGTCTGGAAGGTGCAATGGCTGCCGTCGCTCATCTTCAAAGAGCTGTCGGGCGACAACCTGATCCATATGTTCCCACTGGCGCTGGATCGCGGCGACATCCTGGACCGCAATGGCAAACAACTGGCGACCCAAGTGAACTACACGAGCCTGGGCTTGGTACCGCAAGATGTGAAGGATGAGGCGGGCATGCGCAAGGCGGTGAGCGCAGCGCTGAGCTACCCGCCCGACAAGCTCGCGGCGCTGTATGCCAAGGCCAAGCAAAATCCTTCATGGCTGCAGCCGGTGCAACTGCTTGCTCCCGACAAGGCCGACGCGATTCAAGCCGCGCTGGGCAGTGTGGCGGGCGTCACGTTCAATAAAGAGCTGTTGCGCGGCTACCCGGCCAAGGAGCAGGCTGCACAGACGGTGGGGTATCTGGGCGAGATCAACGCACAAGAACTCAACAAGCTGTGGCAGAGTGGCTACATGGATGGGGACTGGGTGGGCCGGTCCGGCATTGAGAGTTGGGGCGAGAAGCAACTGGCCGGACGGCGCGGCGGTAAGCTGGCGGTGATTACGCAGAATGGCACCGTGGACACGGTAATCGCCGAGAAGGCGCCCACCGCTGGCCAGACGGTCATGCTCACGATCGACCTCGCCTTGCAGCAGGTGGCGCAGCAAGCACTGGGCAGCTACAAAGGCAGCGTGGCGGTGATGCGGGTGAGCGACGGGTCGCTGCTCGCGTTTGCTAGCTCGCCGACCTTCGACCCCAACAGCATCATTTTCGGCCTCACCGACGCCGAAGCCCAAGCGCTGTTTCAGAATCCAGACCAGCCATTTACCAACCGCCCGGCGCAGGGCGCCTATCCTGCCGGATCGACGTTCAAGACCGTGACGATGGGGTCGGTGCTGGCGGAGAACGTGTACAACGCCAGTTCCATGTTCGAGTGTAAAGGGGTGTGGGACAACCTGGGCATCCCCATGCACTGCTGGAAGACGACCGGACACGGCAAAATATCGCTGTCCGAAGGGTTGACCCAGTCCTGCGACATCGTGTTCTACATGTGCGGCAGCTCGATGAACACCAAGGGCGCCACGGTGTTTCCACAGGCGGCAGGGACGTTTGGTGTGGGCCAGCCCACCGGCATTGTGGGTGTAGACGAAGCGTCAGGCATCTTGCCGTCGCCAGATTGGAAGAACAAGGCGCTGACCCAGATCTGGTACCCGGGCGACGCCGTGAACCTGGCGATCGGCCAGGGATACTTGCTGGTGACGCCGCTGCAGATGGTGAACTGGATCGCCGCGATCGCCAACGGCGGTACGTTATGGACACCGCGCATCATCGACAAGATGATCGCTAAGACTGGTGAGATCACGCAGCCCGGGCCGGTGACCAAACGCGGCACGCTGGCGGCCTCGCCCGACGAACTCGCCACTGTACGCGCCGCTATGCGCCAGGTGATCGCGGAAACGACCAACTGGAACGGCACGGGCTCCTGGGCGTTCCGCGACTACCCCATCGCGGTGGCGGGCAAGACGGGCACGGCTCAGAGCGGGCAGTCGCAGCCGCACGCCTGGTTTGCCAGCTTTGCCCCTTATGACAAACCTGAAATAGCAGTGGTGGCCATGGCCGAGCATGCTGGTGAAGGCGCCGACGTGGCGGCGCCTATTTGCCGCACCGTGTATGAAGCGTACTTCAATATGCCCTGGCAGGCGCACGTGGCGGCAGCGCACCAGGAGTGCACCACCACCGAGTACTTGTGCCCAGTAGGCTGGAAGCGTGTCCAGTCGTCAATTGGGCAGGATACATATATCCCGCGGTAGGGGAGTAGATACGACCCCCCTGTAGTCCCCCCTTGGCAAGGGGGACGGGTTGCCGGGAGCGCTCGCCCGTCGTGGCTGCTCCCTTCCCCGGGAGATCGGGACGGGTGCCCTTTGGGCGCTTGGGGATGGGGCTGCGATTCTTCTGCCCCCCTTGTTATTCTCCGGCGGCTATGGTAGATTCCTGGCGGAAAGAAAGGAGGTGATGTGCAGGTGGGTAGTGCGAGTTGCTCGGGCAGCGGCATGCCTTCCGTTTTGCGGCGCAATTTGGAGGTGACCGCGGGCTAGGGCCGTTGCCCGATTGCAGCCCGGGCGGGGAGTGAAGCTACGCTTCGCTCCCCGCCTGCTTTTTTCCCTGCTCCTTCAGCTATGACAGACACACTTCAACCCGACTCCTTGGTGGCTACGCGTAGCGGCGCGCTGTGCGGCAGCGCTGTTCTGGTGCTCCCCGTCACCACCTCGACCCAAGATGTTGCCCGCGAATTACTCAGTGCCGGTGCGCTGCCCGGAACTGTCGTGATGGCCGAGCGCCAAACAGCCGGGCGCGGCACGCATGGCCGCCAGTGGAGCACGGAGCCGGGCAACAGCATATCGTGCTCCATCCTGATTCCACTGCCTGCGCGGCCAGACTCCCGCCCGTGGATCACGGCCGCCGCAGCCGTGGCTGTAGCGCAAGCCCTGTTGGGCACGACGGTGACGCCAGCGCACCTCAAATGGCCCAACGACGTGCTGCTCGGCGGACGCAAAGTAGCTGGTGTACTCACAGAAATTCCGGCTGGCAGCAACATCGCTATCGTGGGCATCGGGCTCAACGTACACGGCGCGCCGGTGGATAACCTGCGCTATCCTGCAACGTACGTTGCAGTGCACGCCATCCGGCCAGTGAACCGGAATGAGCTGGCGGTGCGGTTGTTTCAGGAGTTGGACCACCTGTTGATCGAGCTCAACCAGCGTGTGAACCGCGTAAAGGAAGCATGGCGACTGCTGGTTGACCCAACCGGGCAGCGCTTGCGGGTACACACCGCAGTTGGTGTGGTCGAGGGTGTGGCGCGCGGCGTGGATGCCAGCGGTGCGCTGGTATTCAAGGCGTCCACTGGCAAGATCGACCGGGTGGCCATCGGGCAATCCAGCGTGGAGTGGCTCGATTGGCCGGCATCTGCGCTGCCAGCGAGCGCAACAAGGGAAGCGTAGGCGATGAGTCACGACCAGACAGCGAGCGATGAGGCGGCGCAGCGGCGCGCGGCGCTGGAACGCCTGCGGGCACGCGGCATCGAGCCGTTTCCAGCAAATTCCCAGCGCGACCACACCTGCGCTGAAGCCGCTGCGCTGGCCGACACGCCCACCGCCGTGATCGTGGCCGGCCGCGCTGGTAGCGTGCGCGAGATGGGCAAGATAGCCTTCACGCACCTCACCGATGAGACGGGTCGGGTGCAACTGGTGCTGCGGCGCGATGTTCTCGGCGAGGACGGCTGGGCGTTGCTACACGATATCCACGCTGGTGACGTGCTGGAGGCCAGCGGCGACACCCTGCGTACCCGTCACGGCGAGGCCTCGGTGGGCGTACAGCGCATGCGTATGCTGGCGAAGGCGTTGCTCCCACCGGCTGAGAAGCACCACGGCCTCAAAGACGTAGAACTGCGCACCCGTTATCGCTACCTGGATTTGCTGGCCAATGCGGAGTCGCGCGACACCTTTCGCATGCGCAGCGCAATCATCACGGGCATGCGCCGGTTTCTCGACCAGCGCGGCTACCTGGAGGTCGAGACGCCGGTGTTGCAACCGCTGTACGGCGGCGCGTTCGCTCGCCCGTTCACCACTTTCCATAACGAACTCGAGCAAACGCTATACTTGCGCATCTCCGACGAGTTGTACCTCAAGCGCCTGATCGTAGGCGGGTTCGACAAGGTGTACGAAATCGCGCACGACTTTCGCAACGAGGGGGTTTCGCACAAGCACAACACCGAGTTCACGATGCTGGAACTGTACGCCGCGTATCAGGACTACCACGACGTGATGGCGCTCACCGAAGAACTGGTGGCCACACTGGCGCAGGAGGTGCTCGGCACCACCAAGATCACCTTTCAGGGCCACAGCGTGGACGTGACACCGCCCTGGCGACGGTTGACCATGCGGCAAGCGCTGCTCGATGCCATCGACCTGGACTTCACGCTATACCCCACCGCTGCCGCGCTCGCTGGGGAGTGCCAGGAGCGCAGGCTGGCCCACGGTCCGGTGCTGAACTGGGCCAAGATGATCGACGAGCTGGTGAAGGAGCACGTCGAGCCGGGGCTGATTCAGCCCACCTTTTTGATGGATTACCCGTGGGAGCTGTCGCCGCTGGCCAAGCGGCATCGCGACAGCGCGTTGTTAGTGGAGCGGTTCGAGGGGTATGTGGCGGGCTTTGAGTTCTGCAACGCCTTTAGCGAATTGAACGACCCTGACGACCAGCGGGCGCGCTTCGGGGCGCAACAGCAGGCGGCGGCCGAGGGCGACGACGAGGCCCAGCAGCTCGACGAGCCCTACATCGAAGCCCTGGCGCACGGCATGCCACCCACCGGCGGTCTGGGCATCGGCGTCGACCGCCTGGCGATGCTGTTCGCCGACCGGCACTCTATCCGTGACGTGATCCTCTTCCCCCCTATGCGGGACCAGTCGCCGAGGAGCCCAGCGTTGCTGTCCATCGCCTTTCTGCGCGACCACCCTGAGGAGGCGCGCACGCGCCTGGAAACGCTTGGCAAACCGGTGCCGCTGGATGCCGTGCTGGCGCTGGATACTAAACGGCGGTCGGTGCTGGTGGAACTGGAAGGGCTGCGCGGTCAGCGCAACCGCGCCAACGACACCATCAAGAATGCTGGGCGGCCCACGAGCGAGCAACGCGACGAGCTCCGCGCGCTGTCGGACCAGATCAAGCAGAGTGAGGCCATGCTCGATGTGTTGGAGCGCAAACTGGATGACCTGCTCCAACGCATTCCCAACCTGCCGCACGCCAGCGTGCCCTTGGGCAAGGACGAGCGGGAGAATGTGACGCTGTCGCACGGCGGCATCAAGCGGCAATTTGCCTTTACACCTAAGCCGCACTGGGAGATCGGCGAGCACCTGGGCATCCTCGACTTGGACGCCGGCGTGCGCATCGCCGGCACGCGCTTCTACGTCACACGCGGGCTGGGTGCGCGGTTGCAACGCGCGCTAGTGTCGTACTTCCTGGATACGCACGTGGAGCGCCAGGGCTACACCGAAGTGTCCACTCCTTACCTGGTGAACAGTCACGTGATGCGCGGCGCGGGCAAGCTGCCCAAGTTTGCCGATGATGCTTATCAACTACCCGATGACGACCTGTGGCTGAACCCCACCGCCGAGGTGCCGGTGACGGGGTTGTTGCAAGACCAGGTGCTCGGCGTGGGCGCGCTGCCAGTGCGCTACACCGCCTACTGCCCGTCGTGGCGGCGGGAGGCAGGGGCGGCTGGGCGCGACACACGCGGCACCATCCGGCTGCACCAATTTCACAAGGTGGAGATGTACGCCTTCACCAAGCCGGAGGACTCCTATACCGAGTTTGAGCGCATGACACAGAACGCCATCCAACTGCTCGACGAACTGGGCTTCTATTACCGGCGCGTGCGGCTGTGCACCGGCGACCTCGGCTTCGCGGCGACCCTGACCGACGACCTAGAAGCCTGGTTGCCAGGGTTGCAGGAGTTCAAGGAAGTGTCCAGTGTGAGCAACTGTGAGGCGTTCCAGGCGCGGCGTGCGAACATCCGCTTCCGGCCAGCGGAGGGGGAGCGGCCGGAGTTTGTCCATACGCTCAACGGCTCGGGTCTGCCGGTTGACCGGACGTTCGCGGCGATCCTGGAGAACTAACAGGAGGCGGACGGCAGCGTGACGGTGCCGGAGGTGCTGCGCCGGTACATGGGCGTGGATGTGCTACGGAGGGGGTGAGACCCCACCCCCAGCGCCCAAAGGGCACCCCTCTCTAGCTTGCTCTGCCTTTTACCCACATGTGGAGCAAGAGGAGGGTGACCCCCTTAATGTCCCCCCTGGCCGGGGGGACCGAGCAGCCGACAGGACGCGACCTGCGTGGAACAAGCAGAACGGGTTACCAAACCCCCCTGTA
>JANWJO010000172.1 GCA_025449435.1 Chloroflexota bacterium
CCCGGCGCGGGGTCCGTACCCTTGTCCCGCCAGGGGAGGACGACTGGGAGGTCGTAGCTCGCCCGCCAAGCAAGCGACCCGCCAGCATGTGGGTAACAGTAAGGTCATCCCCCCCTGGCGGGTGGGATTGGCCACCGGAAGCGGTTGCATGCCCCGGGTGCCCTTTGGGCGAGCACCCGGACGATGCGGTCCGCTCGCACCGGCTGACCACGTGTGCTATCCGAATTACCAACAACATCACTTTAGCGGACGGGTGCCCACTGGGCGCGGGGGTGAGGTTACCCCCCGACGCGCCAGCCGCCAGCGTGTACGGCGCGCTCAAACAACGTCGAGTCGTACTCGATGCCAAAGCCGGGAGCGGCGGGTAGCGTCACGGAGCCATCGTCCACGTGGTACAGGCTGGCGTCTATGCCGGGCGTGGGGGCCTCATCCCACTCCGTGGCTGTAAAGCCTTGGATGGCCCCAGCCAGATGGTTGGTCACGAAATTGCCGAGCTGCTGCCCATAATGGTGCGGCGCGCTCTTTACACCGTGAACATCCAGTTCGGCGCCGGTGGCAAGCCAGGCGGCAAAGCCGTGGCCGAAGATGTCGTATTGCACCACATCAATTAAGCCTTGACGCGCCCAACTCAGGAGGGGCGGTGCGGCGAGGCCTTCACCATCGGCGATCAGCGTGGTAATACCGGCCCGGCTCATCCACTCCTTGAGGTCGGCGTACAGCACCGGGTCCTCGTGAAACGGTTCCTCGATCCAGAACAGCCGGCAATCGGCAGTTTCTTCAAGCACCCGCTTGGTGATATTGAGGTTGTACCCGTTGTTGGCGTCGATCATGATGTGGTGGCTAGCGCCCACTACCTGACGTACGTTGTGAATAACGGCAATGTCGCGCTGAATGCCTTGTTCCAGCGGCATGTGCCGGCTGCCCCGACCCACCTTGATCTTGAAGGCGCGATGGCCGTGCTCATAGCCCTGGCGAGCCTCGTCGGCAATGAGAGCTGCCGCCTCTGGCGTGCTGTCCAGGTGGAGGTCGTCAATATAGAGGCTGGTGTCGTAGCACGGCACCCGTGCCGGAACGGAGCCCGTTGGCGTCTGCGACCCCGCCACCAACTGGGCCACAGACACGCCGGCGCGGCGGCCAAGCAAGTCCCACAAAGGAAACTCCACTGGCAGCCAGGCCGGGTCAACCTGGAGCGGCGCTAGGTGAGCACCCTCGATGCTTTTGCCGAGCAGTGCCGCGCCCTGCTCTTGGCTGGCGCGCGACCAGCCCATGCCAGTCGAGCCGTCGCTCAAGGTGATACGAGCAACGCCAGGACGAACGAATATGCCGTGTTCATCCAGCCGTGCGTTACACCCTGCAGTGCGCGGCCTCATTCCTTCCAATCGGCCCCAAGCTATTGCTGTGACGTGCGGCGCCATGGCGGCGCTCCCTTCTGGTTAAACTGACAGGCTAGCGGTGGTTCAGGTCGAACAACAGAGTCGGATCCAGCGGGTACGCGCCGGTTCGCTCGTCGAACAGCGTGAGGCCTCGCTCGGGCGCGCCTGCCGGCACGGAGAACACCAGGTGCAGGGCACGACCAGCGTCCGCGGAGTGAATCGCTGCCAGCATGTCCTGAGAGATCGTTAGTTCCACGAGGTCGCCGTACGAGCAGTCGCCAGCGGGCGCGTTGAGGAACGTCAAGATGCCCCGTGCGTCGTTGGCATCATCGCTGAGCATAGACTTGCCAACTGCGACGCCATTGATGGAGCACTGCAGTGGACCGGGCAACCGGCGGGCGGGCTCGGTCTGTGGGTAATCGTGCGGTTGGTAGCGTCCCCAGCCATTGCGCCGTTCTTGAGCGGCGCACGTGCCAGCCTCGAACACCAGGCGGGCGCCGCTGACCTGCGTGAGGTCAAGCCCGTCTGGTAACGCGACAGCGTACGCCACCTCACCGTGGCCGCGCCTGGCAAACCTGCCCGAATCAGCTGGCTGTGATGTTCCCCAGGTGGAACGCTCGATACTGGCTGGTGAGCAGCGCACCGCCCAACCCGAGGGTGTGCGCTCGGCGCGCGGCGCTGGGTGGCTCCACACTTCCACGTTGACGTAGTTGCGCGCCACAACTTCGCCACCAGCCGAGTGCAGCACCAGCGAGATGGTAGCCAGGCCGGGTTCAGCCGGCAGATTGATACGCAGGTTTCCCGCTGGCGTCACGGCGAACGGCTTAGGGGTCACCGGCAATGCGCCATCGCGATACACATAGCGCTCACCGAAACGGTCTATCATGTCAACCCGCCACCGCAGAGTGCAGCCAGTCAAGTCGCGGTCTGACCAGTGGCTCACGAACGCTGGCGCCTCAAACGTTCCTTCAGGGGCGATGGTTTGGGCGGGTGGACAGTCCAGCCCCACAACGTCGGCGCCCAGGAGGTCGGCGGTGGACATGTCCGGCACAAAGGCATCGTAGCCATACTCTTTGGTTGTACGGTCATACTCCAGTAGGCCGTTGTGTTCCCACTCGATGTCAGCCAGCTCCGTGTAGATGTAGCCACAGATCTTGTCGTGGCGGCGCAGGTCCGTGGTCAAGTACTTGAGCGACACGCTGATGTCGTGGTCGCCCTGGCGTGCGCTGAGCGCTGCGTACTCACTGTTGAGCAGCGGCTGGGTGGACTGCACGTAGCGCTGCGCCTCCGGCAACGCCGATTGGCTGGCGATGTAGTTAAAGTTGGAGCCCGCGAAGGTGCTGTCGACCACGTGCTGGATGTGTTCGCGGGCTTCTTGCCAGCCTGCGATATAAAAGTGCCAGCTATTCAGTTCGCTGACCACGTGGTCGTAGCGGCAGGCCGAGTTGTCCTCGATGAACCGGGTGGGGTCGAGCGCCTTAGCGTAAGCAACTTGCTCTGCCAGCCAGCGCCAGCTCTCTGGTGAACGGTGCCTACCGAGTCCCCACGTTTCATTGAACAGCACCCAACAAAAGATGCTGGGGTGGTTGAAGTCCCGCTGCACCGCGCAATCCAGGGCCTCGCGCCAGTGGCCGCGTGACTCCGCCGAGTACACCAGTGCGTTGGGGATGTCTTGCATAATCAGGACGCCAAGCCGGTCGGCCCAGTAGTAGTAACGTGGGTCATTGAGCTTGATGTGGCAGCGCAAGCAGTTGAGGCCGAGGTCGCGGGCCGCTTGGATATCCGCTCGTATCGCCTCGTCCGACGGGTAGCTCAGCAGACCATCGGGGTGGAAGGCTTGGTCCAGCGCCGCACGCAGATATAAGGGCTGCCCGTTGAGCAGCATGTACTGGTAGGGCTTGCCGTCCCAATGAGCCGTCGTGAGGTCGCGCACACCGGTGTAGCTGCCCACGGTGTCGACCACGAGGCCGTCGTGCTCGAGTTCGCAGACCACGTTGACCAGGTGCGGGTCCTCAGGAGACCAGGCGCGCACGTTGGGCAGGTCCAGACGCAGCACGCACTGTTGCATGCCGGTGCCTGCTGGCAGGCTGGTCGATTGCGCGGCGAACTCGCCGTCTGGGGAGCGCACGGTGATGCGGTGCTCGCCAGCGTCGCAGATCGATACGCTGAGGGTGGCATCGATGTGACGCTCAGCAAGGGAAGGTGACAGACGAATGGCAGCGATCATGTTACGCGGCCGGCCTTCCAGCCAGACGCTTTGCCAGATGCCACTGGAGGGCGTATACCAGCCAAGGGTTTGCTTCCCCAGGAGCGTCGCGGCGTCGCAGTCGTCACGCACCCGCACCACCACATCGAGCGATTCGCCGGGTCGTGCCGCATAGGGCGCGAGGTTTAAAGCGAACGGCGTGAAGCCGCCGGTATGCTCCGCCGCCACCTCGCCATTCACCCATACTCGTGCTTCCCAGTCCACCGCAGCAAAGTGCAGCCAGGATTCCAGGTCAGGCGGCCAGCCTTCTGGGATGTCGATGCGGCGGCGATACCAAGCCACACCGCGATACGCAGCGTTGCCAACGCCCGACCGTTTGCTCTCCCAGGGGAATGGCACGGATATCGTGCCTGTAAATGGGTCAGGAGCACGCGCCGGTTCCGGCAAGTACCAGCGGCTCTGCTCGCCTTCGTTGCGCGGGTCGAAGGCGAACTGCCACACTCCGTTGAGCGACAGCCAGTGCGTGCGCACAAAGCTCGGGTTGGGATACTCAGGTCGCGGAATGGACATCAGCGATCTTTCCAGTGTGGTTGTTTCCAGGCACAAGGGGGATTGTACAAGTCTCCAACGCGCCCGTTGCTACCCGATGCGCACGCGCACGCCACGACCTGGCTGCGCGATAACCTGGTTATCAGCCACCACGTGCTCCCCGCGCTGCCAGACGTGTACCACCCGTCCCGGCAACCGCCAGCCGGCAAACGGCGTCCACTTAGCTTTGCTGCGCATATGTGCTGGATCTACGGCCGTCTGCGCGGACAGGTCCACAGCCACGATGTCGGCATGCTTTCCGGTTGCCAGTGCGCCCTTATCGGCGAGCCGGTAAAGGTGCGCCGGTGCTGCGGCCGTCAGGCGTACCACGCCGGCGAGCGGGAGCCGCCCCTCGCAGACCGCCAGCAACAACAAGGGCATCTTGGTTTCCAGGCCGGGGAAGCCGGAGGGCGCCTGCCGAAACGGCCCGTTCTTCTCGGCAGGCGTGTGCGGGGCGTGGTCGGTAGCGATCAAGTTGGCGCGCGGCAATAGTTCCCACAGGTCGAGCACGGCTGCCGGCGAGCGCAGCGGTGGGTTCACCTTGCCCCAACCGCCCATCCGGCGCGCGTCGTCGCTGGTGAGGAACAGGTGGTGCGGGCACACCTCAAACGTGAGGTCCGGCCGCTGGACGCGAGCAGCCACGATGGCCCGCACTTCACCCGGCGTGCTGACGTGAGCCACGTGTACGCCCCTGCCGGCCGCGCGCGCCGCCTGGATGACGTGACACACCGCCAGCTCTGCGCAGATGGCTGGACGGTTGCGGTCGTGGTCGTTCGGGCTGGTGTCGCTGAAGGCACGCAGGCACTGTTCGTCCTCGGCATGAACCGCTACGGGGATCTCGGCTGGCGTTGCCTTGAGGTGCTCGTACAGCACGCGCCAGTCGTCGGTGAGTAGCGAGCCCGTGGTGCTGCCCAGATACACTTTCAGCCCCGCGACCAGTCCGTCCAGCCTGCTGATCAAGCCAGCGTTATCTGCCGAGGCCCCGAGGTACACACCGAAGTCGCACAGCGCTCGCTGCTCCGCCACCGCGAGCTTTGCGCGTGCCAGTTCCTCGTTCACCACCGGCTGCTCGTTGTTGGGCATGTCCAGGATTGTCGTCACTCCACCGGCGAGGGCCGCGCGGGTGGCCGTCTCCCAGTCTTCCTTCTGGGCGGCGCCCGGCTCGCGCACGTGGACGTGTACATCAATCAGGCCGGGGAGTAGGAGAAACCCCGAAGCATCGACTACCTCATGGTCGAATGTGTCGAGGTCTTGCCCGATTGCCACGATGCGTTCGCCCTCGATCAGCACGTCTGCCGGGGCCGTTCCGCTGGGGCTCGTTGCCGAAGCCGTCACGCCGCCGCGAATCAGCAACGGACGGCTACTCACCGTTCGCGCTGAGGCCGTGGCGCAGCGCCCAGCCGTCGGGGTCGTGTTGCCAGTCGAGTGCGACAGCGCGCTGCGTGTCGCTCAAGTGGCCCAGCCGCTGTGCGGCTTGCACCAGGTCGTCGAATCCGGTGAGCACGTGCAAGCGTACGCCGGCGTCTGCGAAGGCCGCCGAGGCGCGCGCGAAACCGTAGGTGCAGATGGCCAGGCAGTCCGTCACCGTTGCGCCAGCCGCTCGCAGCGCTTCGACGGTGTCGAGCGCACCGCCGCCGGTTGTCACGAGGTCTTCTACCACCAGCACGTTCGGTGACGCGTGGTGGGCATACTCTCCGTGGCCGTGTCGCGAGGGGAACAGGGTGCCTTCCACCCGATTGCCCTTGCCATGATCCTTGGCTTCGCCGCGCACGTACACCATCGGCAGATGCAGTGCATCGGCTAGCCAGGCGGCGTGTGGGATGCCTGCCGTCGCTACCCCTGCAATGATCGCTGGCAGGAGTTGCTGCTCGCGTACGACGGCGGCGAAGTGCTCGCACACCAGCGACCGCTCGTGCGGGTAGGAGCACAGCAACCGGTTATCGGTGTAGATTGGGCTCAGCATGCCGGAGCGGAAGCGAAACGGCGGGTTCACCCGGATGGACACGGCGCCGATGCTCAACAGCGTGCCGGCGATCAGACCAGTAGCAAGCGTCACAGCGGCCTCACTCCTTTCGCAGCGGCGCGGGCCCTGTCGCGCAAGTCCATTGCCACCTGGCGTGCAGCGCTGGCGTAGTCGCTCCCATCCGACGCATACAAAATGGCACGAGAGGCGTTAAACACCATGCCGGTGCCGCCGCGCGTCAGTCCGAGCCGCACGCACATGTCCAGATCGCCTCCCTGTGCGCCGATGCCGGGAATGAGGAGCGGCGCAGTAGTCGCTTCCCTACGGATAGCTTGCAACTGCTCGGGAGCGGTGGCGCCGACCACGAACCCGATCGTGCCAGCACCAGTCCACCATAAGCACTCGCGCACCACTCGCATGAACAGCGGGCCGCCTTCCACTTGCAGGTCCTGGAAATCCGCTGCGCCAGGGTTGGAGGTCCGTGCCAGCACGTACACGCCCTTCTCCGGAAAGGCGAGATAGGCTTCCACGCTGTCGCGGCCCTGGTAGGGGTTGACCGTGATGGCGTCGAACCCGAAGGTGTCGAAGATGGCGGAAGCGTACAGGCGGGCCGTGTTGCCGATGTCGCACCGTTTGGCGTCGGCGATTACCGGCACGTCGCTCGGAACGCGACGCACCACCTCACGCAACACGACCATCCCTTCGGGACCCATCGCTTCAAAAAAGGCGAAGTTCGGCTTGTAGGCACAGGCCAGGTCATTGGTCACATCGATGATGCTCACGAGAAACTGCAGGACGCCGGCCGGCGTGCGCGCGATCCCAGCTGGCAGTTTGCCGATTTCAGGGTCTAGCCCGACGCACAGCAAGCTGTCGACAGTAAACTGCCGCCTGGTCACTTTCTCGTCGTAGCGCACTGGTTCCTGACCATTTCTCGCTCACCACGTTCACACGCGCTGGTTTACCAGGGTAACGCCTTGAGGAGCAAGCTCAAAATAGCCATCCGGACGGGCACCCCATTAGCGGCCTGACGGAAGTAGGCAGCGCGCGGTAAGGCATCCACATCGCTCGCAATCTCGTCAACCCTTGGTAGCGGGTGTAACACCACGGCCTGTGGCGCGTGCGTCTGCAGCGTCGCTGCGTCCAGGCGATAGGTCCCGCGCACTTCCTCGTAGGCGCGCGGATCGACGAAGCGCTCCTTCTGGATGCGTGTCACGTAGATTACGTCGGTCCCGGCCAGGGCCGCGCCGAACTCCTCATCCTGCACGTCTGCTCCACTATCCCGCAGTTCCTCAAACAGCGGGCGCGGCAGTTCCAGGCCTTTGGGCGCCACACACCGCATATGGCACTGCCGTGCCGCCAGCAAACGGGCTAGCGAGTGGACCGTCCGGCCGTAGCGCAAATCGCCCAGGAACGTCACCGTGCGCCCGGCAACCTCGCCCACTTCCTCATAAATGGTGAATAGATCGAGCAGGGCTTGGGTCGGGTGCTCACCCGTGCCATCACCAGCATTAATCACGGGCACGCTCACCACATCGGACATCTGGTGAGCTGCGCCGGTGAGCGGGTGCCGCACGATCAAGGCGTCGGCATACGCCGACACGATGCGCGCCGTGTCAACGAGCGTCTCCCCTTTGCTCACCGACGAGGCAGCGGCGTCGCTGACCGTGAGCACGCGCGCGCCCAGCCGGTGAGCCGCCGCCTCAAACGACAGCCGGGTCCTTGTAGAAGGTTCAAAAAATAAGGCTGCCACGATCGCGGCCTCGAGGAGGTGCGCATGGCCGCGGGGCTTGCATTTGAACTCGCGTGCCAAGCCCATGATGCGATCGACCTCGGCGGTAGACAAATCGGCCACCGTCAGGAGGCTGCGCTTAGGCTGTGTCACATTCGTTCCTCCGGCTCATTGCCGGAAATGCAGGATAACGGATGCGAGCTTGTGGGCAAAGGAGGTGGGAGGGCACGTACGACTCCATGCCCGGGTGCCCTTTGGGCGTACACCCGTCCCCCCCATGCTAAGGGGGGACGGGCTGCTGGAAGTATGATAGCGAGCCTCAGTTGCGCCCGCTCCCCTCTCCGGACAGGGGAAGGGCTGGAGACGGGGTGCGACTCTCTACCTCCTAGACATCGTAATAGAGGTGGAACTCAAAGGGTGTCGGCCGCAGCCGGAACTCATCGAGTTCGGCCGTGCGATTGTACTCAATGAACGTATCGATCAAGTCGTCGGTAAACACACCGCCGGCCTTAAGGAACTCGCGATCACGATCTAAGGCGCATAACGACTCGTCCAGTGAGCCTGGCACGGACATCACCTTGCAGGCTTCCTCCGGCGACAGGTGATAGATGTTCTGGTCGATTGGCCCGAACTTGAGCGTTGGGTCGATCTTGTTCTTGATGCCGTCCAGCCCAGCCATGAGCATGGCCGCGAAGGCCAGGTAAGGGTTGGACGCAGCATCTGGCGGCCGGAACTCGATGCGGATGGATTTCGGGCTCTTGGAGTAGGTAGGGATACGCACCGCCGCTGAGCGGTTGCGCTGCGAGAACACCAGGTTCACCGGCGCCTCGTACCCCGGCACCAAGCGCTTGTAGCTATTCACGGTGGACGCCGCAAAACCGAGTACGGCGGGTGCGTGGGTGAGCAAGCCACCAATATAGTGCAGCGCCGTCTCCGACAGGTTAGCGTAGCCCTCACCCGCGAACAGCGGCTTGCCGTCCTTCCAGATGCTCTGGTGGGTGTGCATGCCAGAGCCATTGTCGCCAAACACCGGCTTGGGCATGAAGGTGGCCGTCTTTTTGTGCTTGCGCGCCGTATTCTTGACGATGTACTTGTACAGCATCATGTGGTCGGCCGTCTTGACCAGCGTGTCGTACTTGAAGTTGATCTCGTTCTGCCCGGCCGACGCCACTTCGTGGTGGTGCCGTTCCAGCGTCAACCCGGCATCCATCATCAGCAACGTCATCTCGGTACGGATGTCTTGCTGCGTGTCGTGCGGCGGTAGTGGGAAGTAGCCCTCCTTGTGGCGGATCTTGTAGCCCAGGTTCGGCCCTTCGTCGCGCCCGGAGTTCCAGATGCCCTCGTTGCTATCCACCTTGTAGTACTGGATGTTGTGGCCGGTCTCAAAGCGCACGTCGTCGAACAGGAAGAACTCGGCCTCCGGGCCAAAGTACGCCGTGTCACCCACACCGCTGGACTTTAAGTAGGTTTCTGCCTTCTGGGCAACGTAACGCGGGTCGCGAGAATACTGCCGGAGTGAGCCGGGCTCGGCGACGGTACACACCAAGATCAGCGTGGGCACGGCCATAAACGGGTCGATGAATGCTGTGTTAGGGTCTGGCATGAGCAGCATGTCGCTCTCATGGATCGCCTGAAAACCGCGAATGCTCGAGCCGTCGAAGCCCTGGCCTTCATAAAACACATCTTCGGTCAACGCTTCGAAGGGCACCGTGAAATGCTGTTGGGTGCCGGGGAGGTCGATGATGCGAAAATCGACCATCCTTGCACCGTGATTGGCGCCGAACTCGATGACTTCCTTTGCGTTCAACCAGCTCTCCTTGCCTGCAGGCTCCACGGTGTCACCGGCGACACGCCAGCTGGTGGCCTTTCCCAAAGCTGGCGGGCAACAAAAATGCCCTGCTGCATGGCGCTATTGAGCACCACGCTTGCAGGGCATCGTTACCCTCGATACGTCATCGTATCGGCTTGGCGGGAGTATACCAGCGGCCCGTGCCAGCGGCAACCAAGGCTGTGCCCGCTACGGAATCGCTATCTAGCCTTTGACGCCCGACATGACCACGCCGCGCACGAAGTAGCGCTGGCCCGCGAAGAAGATGATCACGATGGGGATGGTCATCATGATCGCACCCGCCAGGAGCAGATGGTCGGTGGGCTTCGAGTCGGCGCTGGGACTCACCGCAAAGTAGCGCAATCCGATGCTCAGCGTGAACTTGGCGGTGTCGTTGAGCACGATGAGTGGGAATAAGAAGGAGTTCCAGTTGCCAATACACGTCAGGATGGCCGCTGTGGCCAGCACGGGCCGCGACAGCGGCAAGATCAGCCAGCCCAGGATACGGAAGTAGCCGGCGCCATCGATCTTGGCGGCGTCATCCAAGTCCAGTGGGATAGTCATAAAGAACTGCCGGAACAGGAAAATGAGGAAGGCGCCGCC
>JANWJO010000173.1 GCA_025449435.1 Chloroflexota bacterium
CCACGCCATGCGTACGCTGCGTGGGGTTGCTGTGGTGAACAAACGTACGGTCACCCTCATTTTGCGCCTGGTGCTGGGCGAGGACGGACGGCTGGAGTATGAAGTGGAACGGCACGACGTTCGTCCCACCCGTGCCGGCGATAACACCAGACTCCCACTAGCGTTTCGAGGGAGTTTACTCTAAGATTATGCTAATTTCATCCGTGGCCTCTGGTTGTGGCGAACGCGCCTTTTGGGCACCTGACTGCTTGACGGTTCATATCTATGAGTCGCTTCTATGCTATCTCGTCTGTTCCCTCAGCCAGAGGCCACCAGCACCACACACATGCCTCGGCGGGCTGGGGCAAAGCCCTGCTAGGCTGTGCCTGCCGGATAGCGGCAGGCAGGCGAAAGCGTTCGTGAGCCGTGGAGGTCGAGATGAGGCGAGGCAAGCCGGTCGCGCGTGAAGTGGCCCTGCTCATGACAGTCGCAGTGCTCGGGGTCACTGCTCCATCAGCATCCGCTGGTTCCATGTTGTCCCAGGCTGTGCGCGCTCAAGGCGCCTACTCTCCCGCACAAGGCGTAGGAGGCCAGGATAACCAGGACCAGGCACGCGCCAACCCAAGCGTACACGTGGCGCAGGCCGTACCTCAGAATCCACCGTTGCAGCTTGTGCTCGGCCAACCCGCGGCGATTCCGCAAGTCAGCGGCTTTGTAGACCGGCCGGTCCCGCTGATTTCCGCTCGGGGACCGTTAGCACTGCCATCTACCGCCTTGCGCACGCTTGGTGCGACGGCCAGGGTCGGGCAGGCGCAGCCGAACAGTGGTGCGACGACATTCGAGGCGCCCACTCCCGGTTGTAGTGGCGTCACGGGCGCCATAGCCATGCCTGCCATCCAGAATGCCCTTGTCGCTGCCCACGATGGCGACACGATAGACATCTGCGCTTCGGGCTCGCCCTACGGGGTGGTTAGTTCATCTGGCTACTATCTGGTGAGTCAGAACAACCTGACTATCCAGGGGGTCGGCGGCACAGTGGTGATCGACGCCGGCCGCGGCGCCCAGCAAGCGTATGGCTTTATCGTTTCCGGCACAGGCAATACCCTTAGCAGCCTGACCATCCAGAATGCCATACAGGTGGGCGGTACAGGAGGCGATGGAGTTGCGCTGCGTGGCGGGCCCACCACCCTAAGCAAGCTGACGCTGACCAACAACGATATCGGGGTCTAGGTCTTGGGCGTCAGCGCCGGCTTCAACACCGTGACCGAAAGTTCGAACACCGCTAATAACCTGGCTGGACTGGTGGTTGACAGCGGCAGCGCCGCTGTGAACAGCGGCTGCAGCTTCTCCAACAACACCGGCAACACGCTTGCCAACGGCGTCGTGCTGCTCAATGGCGGCGCCCTGAGCGCTACGAACGCTACCTTTAACGGGAATCGAAACGCCGGTATCCGTGAACAGTCCGCCAGCACGTCCACCATTTCCTTCACGAACAGCGACGTCAGCAATAACGGGGATGGACAAGGGGGAAGCGGACTGATCATGCTCGGCAATGGGAGCCTAACCAGCATCGGCACTACCTTCAATAATGATGAGGCTGCCGGCGTGGCCCTTGCGGACGCAACCGGCGCCGATGCCGCGACCACCGTCTCGCTGAGTGGCGGCATGGCGAACAACGATATCTTCACGGGAGCAGGCTTCGGCGTGGAGGTGGCGGCAGTCAATCCCACGGCCATCGATATCTCCGGGATGACCATCACCGGCGACACCATTGGAGTCGCCTTCCAGGGTCCCGGCTCCATTACCCCACTGGCCAGTGGCTTGACCAACGACAGCATCACCGGTAATCGTCAGTGGGGCTTTGAGGCCCTGGCGTCCGGAAACGTGCTCTCCTCAAGCAGCACCTTCAACGGCAATGGCACCAGTGGCAACCGCTTCGGGGGCATCTTCATCGGCCCGGGAGTCACCGCCACAACGGTCCTCAATACGGTGAGAGCCTCAAGCAATACCGGTGACGGCCTGACCTACCAGTCGCCTAGCGCGCTCACCATTAACACCGGCACCTTCAGTTCCAACACCGGTACCAATGCCATTACCCTGGAAAGCGACGGGATCGATATCGAGGGCACCGATGCGCGGGCGACTCTGAATGCCGTGACAGCCGACAGCAATGCCGGAGAAGGCCTGGCGGACGAGAGCAACGGCTTGCAGGCCCTTGCCACGGACACGTTCTCTGGCAACACGCGCTCTGGCGCGCTGTTCACAAAACTCATCGCAGGAACCCACGGGGTCAATACCTCGGTAGTATTCTCCGCGTTGATGGCTCAGAGCAATGGCCGTGATGGTCTCACCTACAGCGAGAACGGGACCGGCACCATCACCGGCAATGGCAACGGTTCAGGTGCACAGATCAGCTTCTTCGACTCCAACCCTGTGAATGGCTTGAACATCACTGGCGGGGGTAGCACCTCGGTTAGCATCACAGGTGCTGAGGCTAGCAAGAATACCTATAACGGCCTAAACTTCCAGAACGCAGGCCGCCTTAGCCTGACAAACGGCGCTTTTGGCACGGCTGGCTCTGGGAATACGCATGCCGGTATCTTGGTCGGTGGCACGTTCACCAGCGTGAGCGTAATAGGTACCAGTGCCGACGGCAACGGTCGTCAGGGCATGATCGTCGTGGGCGCCGGCAACGGGGCTATCTCCGTCACCGGCGGCGGCGACTACAGTGGCAACGGCACGGTGTTGGCCAACTCCGGCATCCTCGTGAGCACGGGCCAGGCCAACGCCATCACGATCGGTGACGCGGCCAACACTATCACGGCCAACAGCAACGGTGAGGATGCACTGACTTTCTATTCAGACGGCACCGACATCATCACCAACGTGAGCGCCAGCGGCAACGGCACCAATGTCAGCAATGGCGGCCTCAATGCTGATGGCCTCTTCGACGGCGGCACCGGCACCCTGACAGTCAGCGGTAGCAGCTTTACGCGCAACGCAGACAACGGCATCGAGATAGGCTTGCCGTTCGCACCGCCGGGCACCATTGGTTCCGTGACCCTGACCAACATCGTGGCGAACCATAACGGCAGCGTGGGTCTACCGGTTCCCGGCGGCAGCAACGGTCTGCTGATCAACAAGACGGCCACCGGTGGGGTGACCATTGACCCCAGCCATTTCGACAACAATATCGACAATGGCATCCGCGACCTCGCGGTCGGGGCTCTTTCGATCAGTGGCGCCTCGGCCGGCGCCCGCACCACAATGGACACCAACGGCCATGACGGCCTGCAGGTGAATGAGCCGAGTAGCACCGCGGCGGTGCAGGTACCCGTCACGCTGAACTTCGTAGAGGCTAACGGCAATACGGGAACGGCTACAGGCTTCGGCGCCGGCGTGGAGCTGGACAACCGGGATGCCATCGCCGCTACCAACTCAGTCTTCGACAGCAACTTCATTGCCGGCGTGGCGCTGTACACCCGCAATGTGGTGGCAGGCGTTTCCGACACCTTTAACCTCGACGACTTCAGCGGCAACGCCAACGGCCCAACCAGCGGCAGTGATTACGATAAGGCTGGGCTGACGACCGATCATGTCGACACACTCGCCGTCAGCGTCACCAACTCCACTCTCACCAACAACGGCAACGGTCCGGCCGGCGGCTCGGGTCTGTACGATAACCCCTGTAATGCCTGTTCGGCTATCACCGAGTCTCTCAGCCTACAAGGCGACACCATGAGTGGCAATAACACCGTTCAGACACTTAACGCGGGCTCGGGGCACAACGGTGGTGGTATCACCTTCAACAGCTCTGGGCGCACCGTCAGCACGCCGCGAGTCGCCGGCAGCCCCGCCAATCGTATCACCGGCAACGGCGTGGGGATCGTGATCACCAGGGATTTTGGCTCCACGCCAGTGGTCAGCGGCAGCCTTACAGGCAACGACCTGACCGGCAACTTGCGGGCAGCCGTGGAGGTGCTACCCGGCGGCGGCACGACCAACCTTTCCGGCCTGGCTTTCACCGGCAATGTGCTCTACGGCGGCCCCCTCGACACCGTGCCAGGCGCTACCCCAAGGGTGCTCGGTCCCAATGGCACGCTATCGAAGGCCGCCCAGCCCGCCGTCCAGCCCTCCTATGGCTATATCAGCTTCGACCCAGCCAGCGGTGGTCTTGACCTCTCCGGCAACTGGCTGGGTATCGCTGGAGTGGCCCCCGACTATCTGGCAGGCTACCAACTTGGCGGAGGTGGCTTTAACGCCCCCAGCGCCACCCAAAACCCCAACATCCTGGGAACGGCGCCACCCGCCGTCCCCGCGGTCTACACCGACATCGGCGGCAACTGGAAGCTCTCGGGCAGCGTGGAGGTGCTCCGGCTAGGCCCCATCGCCCCCACCAGCTTGTCCGGCGGCGCGCCAGTCAGCCTACCGGTGACTGCGACGCTCAATGACGGCGCGGGGCACAACGTTTTCGACGGCCAACACGCTACCTTCCGGATCTTCAACGGTACGATGCTGCTGACCTCCCAGAGCACCACCTTTACTGGTGGGACGGCCAGCGCCACCCTGAGCTTCACGGCGCCGAACAACCCTGGTAGCACCCCGCTGCCCTTGCAGGTGGTGGTGACGGCGGCTGACCGTGGGGTATCCGACAACTCTAGCAGCGTCTCGGTCCTACCGAACGGTTGCCAGTCTGTTACGTGGACCAATTTGGTCAATGTCAGCGTCAACGGCAGCACTCTGCAGCGTAACGCCAGCACCCAGGGCTGGACGGCTGGGGCCAGCGGCGCCAGCACTCTCTCCAGTGGCAACGGTAGCGTGCAGGTCACTGCGGACGCCACCATCACCGGCCGCATGATCGGCCTGACCCGTACAGAGAGCAGCCCTTCTTACAGCGACATCAATTATGCGATCGAGCTGCAGAGCGGCGGTACGCTAGATATTTATGAGTTGGGTCAGTGGCGTGCCAGCCCGGGCACCTACACCGTGGGCGATGTGCTCAAGGTGGCGGTGCAGAGCGGGGTGGTAAACTACTACCGCAATAGCACGCTGCTCTATAGCAGCCGGGTGGCGCCAAGCTATCCGCTCAAGGCGGACGCCTCGCTTCGCGATCCCAACGCCATACTCAGCAATGCGGTTTTCTGTGGCTCATAGACCTCCTGGAATCGCCTTTACCCGTCACCTCGGGAGTTACGGAGCATTACTGCTACAGCGACTCGCGGCTGGCGCCGATCTGGAGGCCGCTGCCGCGCCCAACGCGGGCGGTATGCCCGGCGCCGCCGCCCTGCCGCACGCGGCGGTGTTCGGCATGACCGAGGCCATCGACGTCCTCGTGGCGGCCGGCGCCCGCATCCATAGCATCGAGGGGGAAGTAGGCGTCAGACTCGGGCCGAGTGCGGCCATTCTAGACCGGTATGAACAAGGAAAGGAAATGATCCAATGTCAGCATCCCAGGAGAGTCAGCCCACCCTCGATTCGGTCGCGCCTCGCTTTCTGGTCGGAGATATGGGGCAAGCCCTGGCATTTTATGGGCAACTCGGCTTTGCGGCCACCTATCACGACGAGGGGTTCGCCATGGTCGAACGTGACGGGATCGCGCTGCAGTGGAATGTCTCCGATCCAACACAAGAACCACGAGAGGGTTGCCGGGTGTGTTATATCGGCGTCACCAA
>JANWJO010000174.1 GCA_025449435.1 Chloroflexota bacterium
AACACACCAATGCTCGCCAGTTGGCGCAGCACGCGGAACAGCGCCTGGGGGTGCGTACTCGTGGCTTGCGCGAGATCGGCACTGGTGCGCGGTCCCGCCGCGAGCAAGTCGGCGATGCCCAGGCGCGCCACGGCACCCACGGCCTGACTCATCCAGTAGCCGGTCGCCAGTTGCAGCATGACCGCCGGTAAGGGAACGCCGTGGTGCTGGGTAGCCTCAGTTGAGACGGTCTGCTGTGTCTCGGTACGATCGACGACGCTAGACATGTCTCCTATCTCCTCCTGCAGACCCACGCGCTCAAGCGTCGCGTGCCGTCTGCGCGGCATCCTAGGCAGGGGTGCTTGCAGGGGACAAGCACAAATGCTTGTAGAAGTGCTTGTACAAGCGCGGGCCTACGAGATGTCTTCGCCGCGGCGCAAACGTGCATACAAGGCCCGCGTCTCCAGCGTCGGGAGGGTGCCAAATGCCTCCTGCCACGACGCAGCCAGCGCCTGATAGTGACGCAGCGCCTGGCCAGGCTCGCCCATGCGCGCATAGCAGCGCATCAACTCGCGGTGCGCTCCATCTAAGTACAGATCCTCGGCAATGACGTGTTTGTAGGCGCTGGCCGCCTCCGCGTAGCGCCCAGCGGCGAACAGGAGCGCACCCAGTTGTTGCAACGCGGCGAGGAAGTCATCGTGGAGTTGGTCTTGGAACGTCAGATACCACTCGCCTTCGGTCAACCCGGCCAGGAACCGGCCGCGATAGCGCGCCGTCGCTCCAGCCAGCAGCGTGATCGCCGCTGCTGGATCGGCCGCCGCGCACTGTTTCGCCTGGGTAAGCTCCGCGCTGAACTGGGCGACATCGAACGTGAAAGGCAGCGTGCGACTGATCGCGTAGCGCTGCTGCGCCAGAACCACCCAGGTGGCGCCTCCTAGCGCTCGCCGCAGGTGGTGCAACGTGGGATGAAACGCCCGGCGCAGTTGCGCCGCTGACGCATCGGGCCAGAGGGCGAGGCCAATCTGTTCCTTGGTGCTCGGCCCGCACATCAGGAGAAAGAACAACAACTCGCGCGCTTTGGCGTAGGTCCAGTCGCTCGCGGTCAGTTCGTGCCCGTCTCGCACGATGCGCGCCGCCACAAAACCAACAATGTCCACCGGCGCCAGCGACACGCGCTCACGTGCCGGTACGGCAGCGACGGCGGCCGGTTCATCAGCCATCAGCGGCGCTGCCACAATGACGTGCTGCGCTTCCTCGATGGCGCGCTCAAATGTGAATGCTTCGCCTGCCGCCCACTCGTGCTGAAGCGCCTCGACGGTGAGCTGGTTCCGCACCGCGCTCAAGGTTCGCTCGTTGAAAGAGCGGCCATTGGGCGGCGGCGGGGCGCCAAGCTGCCGGCGGAGTACTACCGTGGCGCCGAGCAGGCGGGCGGCGCGGTGTGGATCGCCACGGGCGCTGGCGATATGGGCGAACCCTTCCAGTGGCGCCAGCATCCCTTCCCTCTCACCGGTCTGATGCCGCAGGACGAGTGCTGCGTGGTAGTGCGCAGCGGCAGCAAGCAGGTCGCCCAGTTCGCAGGCAATGCGGCCCAGAAACGTCTCCGTGTGCGCCATGCCACCGCGGTCGCCGAGGACGCGGCGGATCGCCAGGCTCTGCTCGCACCGCAGTTGCGCCGTGGCATATGCGCCTTGCTCGATCGCGATCATCCCGAGGTTGGTGAGGGCACCAGCGAGGCTGCGCTGATCACCGGTTTCCTGGAACATAGCCAGGCTCTCTTCACACGATGACGCTGCCCCTGCCAGGTCGCCCAGATAGAGCCGTGTCAAGCCCAGCCCATTGAGCGAGAGGCCGGTGCTGCGCGCGTTGCGGACGGCCCGGCAGTGCACCAAGCTGGCTTCATACTCCCGGACTGACCGCGCGTAGTCACCACGGATTTGCAGCAGATTCGCGATCCCATACAGGATGTCACCAGCTGCGAGGTCGTCGTGCTGCGCGAGGGCAATGTCGAGTCCCTGCTGGAAGATCTCAGCGGCATGATCGTATTCACCCAGGTGCGTGGTGATCGCGCCCAGCGCCAGCAGTGCCTGGAAACGAACGAGCGGGGGCTCCAGGTCCTCTGCCAGCACGGTTTCTAGCCAGCGCCGTCCTTCCCCCAAATAGCCACGAATGATCCAGAAGGACCAGAGTGAGCCACACAGTCGCGCTGCCGTGCCAAAGGCGTGCGCGGCGACCGACTCTCGCAGCAACGCGCGCAGATCGTCGTGGCCTGCCTCAAATCGCACGACCCAGTTGCCCTGGCCGGTAACTTTCAGTTCCTCACTGTGTTCAGCGAGGGCCAGGAACCAATCGCGGTAGCGCCCAAAGACGGCAACGTACTCATTCGCCTCGCGGAGCTTGTCGAGCCCGTACTGGCGCAACGTCTCCAGCAGCCGGTAGCGCGTATCACCAGCCTGCTCGCTTACAGTCACGAGTGACTTGTCGACGAGGCGGCTGAGCACATCGAGCACGTTCGCCGGCTCAATTCCTTCGCCGCCGCAAATGGCCTCAGCCGTGTCCAGCGAAAAGCTGCCAGCAAAGATCGCTAGCCGCCGGAACAGCACGCGTTCGGGCTCAGTGAGGAGGTCGTGGCTCCAGTCGACCGCTGCGCGCAACGTCTGGTGGCGGGGCAGAGCCATCCGCCGTCCCACGGTCAGCAACCGGAAGCGGTCGTCGAGGCGTGCGGCGATTTGGGACGGATCCAGCACCTTGGCGCGCGCTGCCGCCAGCTCGATGGCGAGTGGCATCCCATCGAGCCGCATACAGATTTGCGCGATGGCTGGCGCGTTGGCTTCGTTAAGCGTAAACGCCGGCATGACCGCACCAGCACGTTCGAGAAACAACTGGACAGCGTCGTACTGTCCGACCGCGCTCAACTGAACGTCCGGTCCGCTGGGCGTGGAGAGCGGCGGCACCACCCATGCCGTCTCGCCGTCAATGTTCAGCGCCTCACGGCTAGTTGCCAGAAGACGGACTCCTGGACACGCCGCGAGCACCGCCGCAACTACATGCGCGGTCGCGTCGATCAGGTGCTCGCAGTTATCCAGTACGAGCAACAGCCGCTGCTCCCTGAGCGCCGCGCAGATCGCATCGAGCGGCGCAACGCTGGCTTGATCTGGAATGCCGAGCGTGTGCGCGATGACTTGCGCGACCAGCGCAGGCTCGGTCAGCGCAGCCAGTTCGACCCACGCCACGCTGTCTGGAAAGTCCGATGCGATACCCGCGGCGATCTGCACGGCGAGCCGGCTCTTGCCACAGCCACCTGGACCGGTGAGCGTCACCAACCGCGCCGTCGTCAGCAGCCGTTTGACCCCGGCGATGTCGTGGGTGCGCCCAATGAACGCCGTCGCTGGCGTGGGCAAGGAGCCGGGCACCGGTGGCGCGCCTCCAAGTCGCTGGCAGCGGAGTGGGCTGTGCGAGGCATCATACCGCCCGCGTGCCAGGCTGCCCGAGCGCTCGCTGGGAAGGTGCGCCTGCGGCATCAGAACTTGCCGGGCAGCTTCGCTTGAAACCTCCGGATGCTGTTCACCTGGCGACTGCTTTAGCTGCAAAGGCAGAGGAATTCCACACCTGGGATAGTGACTTCTTCAAGGAGCGCATTCAACAGGCTGCCCTTGGCATTCGCATCGTCAACCCTGCGCGGTCAGGAACACTGCCTCTCTCCCTGGAAGATTAATCCCGCGGCTGGGCAGCTCCACGCAGCTTTGCGCCTAGTGGGAGCGTGGCTTCAGCATGTGCCGTGTCGAGTTTTGCCTCTGTCGCCGGAACAATTAAGCGAAGCACGTTCGTGCTAGATGTAAGGGAGTAACGCTATGCTTTGGCGACAATCGCCACCAACGGCTACGAAGGGAGAGCAAATTGGAGTTCGAGATTGCTATCTTCGCGTGGCTCGCGGCCGCTTGTTGGGCAGCGACTATCGGCTATCAACGTGGTAAGAGCGTCATTGGATGGTTCTTCTTAGGTATTTTCTTCGGCTTCCTCGCCGTAGCCTTTGCTTTAGCACTCTTAGTCGACGATGCTGCGCTAGACTACCGTTTATAGGAGCGGGGATACAAACGCTGCGACGGTTGCCAGGAGATGATTCGAGGCAAGGCAACTGTGTGCCGGTACTGCGGCGACCTGAAGGAGCCATCTGGACGGCACCGCCGTTCTTCCCATACAAGCGTGCGGCCGGCCAGCGGTAGGATGTAGGGTGACAGCGGGGTGCGCCCTCGCAACAGTCGCAGTCTGTAACACGTATCACGTAACGTGCAATACGTTCCTGCCCAACTACACACCAGGCCGGTACGGCGTTGTCTTCTGGGTGATCGCTGGCGAACGCGTACAGAGCGGGTGAACAGCCGTTCATTATGTATAGGCTGCGCTGCTCCCCGACACTCGTTATCGCTCACAGAGCTATCACACCATCACCAGGATAAGTGTCTGACTCTTGGCATGTGACTCGATGTCACGGTATGCTCAGCCAGCGTAGGAACGCTCCTGGACTGCGGTGATCGAGTCATCGCTACTAGCACAACGCCTGAAAAAGGTCCATAAGCACGGCGCCCCCATTCAGGGTCTATTCAGGCAGCTTGGCCACCCATTCAGGAGCCGTTCGGCGTGGCGCTCGTAGCCTTGCTCAGACCGGAAGGGATGGAGGCTCGCGATGCAATCACTACTCCTCAGCGATCGACCAACGCCCAGCAGCCGGGAACTTCACCGCATGATCGAACGGCTCCGCCTGCAGATTTCCCGCGCGTGGGAGGCCGCAGACGCGCTGACCCATGTGACCGCGCCAGATGATCGACTCGATGTGCATCGCACCTTCGCCGCAACGATCACCGCGGTGCTCAACGAGTTGAGCGAACTGGACGACATGCTGGCGACCCGCGACTGGCAGATTCGCCACCGGTCAGCGGTGCGCCACCACTGCAACCAGATCAAGCAACAGGCATCGCTCGTGCACACCGAGGCCGCGTCACTCACCAGGGCCTATGCCCCCAAGGCCGTGGGCATTGGTCCGGTGTACATGCCGGACGACCAGACCGTGGCCCTAAGTGTGGCCGTCGAGCGGTTTGCCGAGCACTCGGGGGAGCTCGATAGCTTGCTCACCATGTTGCTGCCGGTCTCGGCCGTCTACTCAGCAGAGATGTAAGCGCCGCTCGGTTCTCTGGATAGCGGGACAGTTGGTTCGCTAGCTGCTTGCTATACTCCTTGCCTCGAAAGGATATGTCACGTGCCCTATATTGTCGTTCCCATTGACGGATCGGAGCTCGCAGCCAAGGCGCTGCCCTACGCCACGCTGCTCGCGCAGACGCTCAAGCTCAAGGTGCGGCTCACCGAAGCCATCTCGCCGGATACTGGCCGGTCGAGTGCCGATGCTCCGCTGATCAGTGGCGCCCCCCCCAACCTCTCGATTGAAGCTGAGGTAGCGGCGCGCGTCCAGCGCAACGCCGAACGCCAGCAAGAAGCGCTGGCCAGCACACAAGATCGCCTAGCGTTGCTGGGGACGCAACTGGCCCACGCCAATATCGAGGTGGAGACGCACGTCGATCTGGGCAGCCCGCGCACCGTGATCGCCGAGGCCAGCCACCATGCCTCCTTTGTCGTGATGTCCACGCACGGCCGCTCCGGGCCATCGCGCTGGGTGATTGGCAGCGTTGCAGAGCAAATCCTGCGTGACATCCGCGTCCCCGCGCTGCCGCTGTCGGAGCGCGCGCTGCGCACGGGCGACGCCAGCCGGTTGCACCAGCGAGTCCTGGTGCCACTGGATGGCTCCGAACTGAGTGGCCAGGTGGTTCCGGTGGTCGCTACTCTGGCGAAAGCGTTGGGTGTACCGGTGAGCCTGCTGCGCGTGATCACGCCGGACACCTACTTCGCCGGGTCGGTCGGATTGACGTATGGGGCGTTCCCAGCAAGCGACATTATGCGCGATGTCGAATCCAGTGCCCAAAACGAACTTACGACCATCGCCGATCCGTTGCGAGCCCAAGGGCTCGATGTGAGCGTGCACCCACTCAACACGGCGGCCATGCAGCGCTTTGCTTCCATTACCTTCAACTCATTCTGGGCTCAGTTCG
>JANWJO010000175.1 GCA_025449435.1 Chloroflexota bacterium
ATGCGTTGCGGCAGCCTAGACGACGGCGCCAGCGATGGCTTGGGTGCGACGCTATTGCTCAGCAGGATGCTCACCCAGGGCAACGCCAGGTTTCCCACCGCTGAGCAACTGGCTATGCACCTGGAAACCATGGGCGCAGTGTATGGCGTATCCATCGAACCCGACATCACGTCCGTGGTGGTCAGCCTGCCGCTGACCGAATTGCCAGCGGCCCTGGACGCAGCCATCGCCATCGCAACTACACCGACGCTGCCGGAACAGGCCCTCCGCCAGGAGCGCCGGCGGCTGGCGAGCCAGTTCCGCGCGGCCTGGGCCATACCGGCCAGCCGTTCGCACGACCTGATGGACCGGCTCCTCTACCCCGGCACGAGCGAAGGTCGTACCGCCAAGGACCTGGCCGAAGCCATTCCATCGTTGACAGTACACGACTTGCAATCGGTACACGACTCGCGTTTCCGTCCCGCTGGGGCGGCGCTGGCTCTCGCCACACCAGGAGATCTCACCGCTGCGCTCGACCTGGCCGAGGCGGCCGTGGCGCATTGGCAGGGCAGCGCACCAGCACGTGAACCGGCTGTGGCTGGCGGCACGAAGCGTTTTGCGGGCGCGTCAATGACGTCCGACCTTACCTATCTAGTCATGGCGGCGCCTGGCGTACCACGCAGCCACCCCGACCTCGACGGGCTCAACGTGATGGCCGTCACACTCGGCGGTGGGGCTACCTCCCGGCTGTTTCTGGAGGTACGCGAGCGACGAGGGTTGTGTTACGGCATTGGCTGCCGTCTGGCTGCACATAGCGCGGGAGGCGTGATTGCCATCGATGCTGGCGTGCCAACGGACCGGCTTGCAGAAGCGCTAGGTGCGATCAACGGACAGATCGATGAACTCGCTCAACACGCCACGGAAGATGAAGTTGCCAAGGCAAAAGCGCTGTTGCTCGGGCACCTGGCGATGGAGTCGGATCACCCGGCTACATGGGCGCGCCGCTTTGGCCGGGACCTGGTGCAACTCAACCGCATCCGCACACACCAAGAGGTGATCGACAGTATTTCTGCCATCACGGTGGCCGACGTGCGCCGCCTGGCCGGCACCTACCTTGCGCGCAACCGCCTGTTTCTCACGGTAGCCGGCCCAGGTGCGACCACGAGCCGGTCCGAACGAGCGTTCGGACCTGTGCACTAGCGTAGGGACGTGCTCAAGCATAAGGAGCTATCACCATGCTGTATCTCACCGACGACCAGGTGGCTTCACTCGTGTCGATGCCCGAGGTGATCGATGAACTGGAGCGCGCCTTTCTTGCCCTGGCCAGCGACCAGGCAGCTGTGCAACCACGCCAGCGCGTGCGTATCCCCGGCGGCCTCATGAACGCCATGAACGGTGGCTGGTCCCAAGCCGGATTCGGGACCAAGCTGTACACCGGGACGCGAAGTGGTGGCAGCACCGTGTTCCTGCTGTTCGACCCGAACAACGGCGGGTTGATAGCCTTGATGGAAGCGCGCAGGCTCGGACAGTTGCGTACCGGCGCCGCATCTGGCCTGGCAACGAAGCTACTGGCTAACCCTGATGCTAGCTCAGTCGCGGTGATCGGTAGCGGGTTTCAGGCACGCACACAGCTCGCGGCCGTGTGCGCTGCCCGACCTATACAGCACGCCTGGTGTTACAGTCGCGACGCCCAACGGCGTGCGCAGTTTGCCAGCGAGTTGACCGCCGCGCTAGGCATCCCGGTCGAGCCTTCGAGCGACGCCAACGCTGCCGTGGAAGTAGCGGACATCGTGATCACTATCACCTCGTCGGCAGAGCCCGTGTTCGATGGCCACGCACTGCAACCTGGCACACATATTAACGCGGCCGGCATCAACGATCCGGCCAAACGAGAGATCGACGCGGAAACCGTCCGCCGGTCCAGCCTCGTTGTGGTGGACTTAAAAAACCAGGCGCAGATCGAAAGTGGCGATCTTATCGCTGCCGCGCGCGATGGCGCTTTCCAATGGGACGCTGCAGTGGAACTAGCGCAACTCGTCGCCGGCAAGAGCACGGGACGCACAGCCGCGAGCGACATCACCCTGTTTGAGTCACAGGGCATCGCGTTGGAAGACGTCGCGATCGCCGGCTTAGTGTATCGCCATGCCCTCGAACGCGGTGCCGGCAAACACATCACGTTGTCCTAGGCGGCTGCTACCCCTGCAGGAGCGCCTGCAGATCGATAGGGCGGTGTTCGCGGGCCGACTCGACAGCACCAACGGTGATGGCGTGGGTACGCAGCGCGTCGCTATAGGATGAGCGAACGAGCGAGCGATCGCCCGTGGACACCGCCCGTACGAAGGCGTCGTTGAGCCGGTAGTTGCTCTCGTCGTGCTCGACCTTGATCTCTTCGCGCTCCTGACCCGGCCGCATGATGGTGATAGACCCGGCGGACACGCCAAGGACGAGGTCTTTCGCGACGACGTGGACGTAGTTGCTCAGATTTGGCATCTGGGGACCGGCCACGGCGCACGAGTTGACGATACTGCCCACCGCGCCGCTCGCAAACGTTACGGTGACCGCGTTAACGTCGTCGATGGTCATGTCGGGCACGTCGGTGAGCAGGGCGCGGTTGGCGGCGGCATACACGGTGGTCGCATCACCGGCAAGGTAGCGCAGCACGTCGACGGAGTGCGTGTGCTGCTCGATGAGCATGCCACCAGACTTACTTTGGACGCGCCACCAGGGGTTCGACGGCAACCCTCCTAACCTGATGGCTATGAGCAATCCGACAGGAACCCCGTGCAACAGTTGGCGGGCTTTTTCCATCGGCTCGGCGTAGCGCCATTGGTAGCCAACGACGCCGAGGACACCTTTCTCACGAATGTGGGCATCGATTTCGCGCGCCACCGGCATGTCAACGGCGAGCGGCTTTTCCACGAAGATCGCCTTGCTAGCGTCGATGATGGCGTGCTCGATCGCACCGTGGGCAAACGGCGGCAGGCTTACGTACACGGCATCCAGATGTACGGATTCCAGCATTTTCTTGGTGTCCGCAAACGCCGGCGCCGTCACCGGCTGACCCTCGTGGCGGCTGTTGAGCTTGTCCAGCGCTGAGGTGGCGAGCTCTTCGGTTACGTCGCACACGGCGGCGATGTTCGCTTCGGGAATCCGCACGAGGTCCATCATCTCCCGGACCGCACGATTGCCGCAGCCCACAAACCCAATCTGTACCGTCACTCATCGTCTCCTTCATCTGGCGTATCGCGCGACACTGTAGCAACCACGCGGCAACGGGTCAACCACAACATGGTCGAAGTTCAAGACCTAGGAGCGGCGAGGAAAGCGCTCCGGGGGGGTGCTGCGATAGGGCTGGCCGTTGGTTGGATGCGGATGCTGCGCCTGCTCCAATTGCTTCTTGAGTTCGCGCACGTCGGCTTCGAGCGACAGCACGCGGTTGTTGGTAGTGCGCAGCATATCGGCTACGATCTGGCGGACGGCCGTCGCCGTCATCGATGGCTCACCGCCATCGGCATGGACCACATTGGCCTGTGCCGGTTGTTCGCTGGCGCTACGCTCGTCGCTGTCCTGCAATACCTCACGAGCGCTGGCGTAGGAGTGCCCAGTTTTCAACAGGTTTTTGACCTTGTGCAGAAAGGCCACATCAGACTCGGTAAAGACGCGGATAGCGCCGTCGCCCGTACGCGCGTGAGGAGATAGGCCGCCTGGAAACTCGTGTGTCCACCGGCGGAGTGTGGGGACGGGCACAGCGAGTAAAACCGCCACCTGACCAATCTTCACGGTGCTAGTATAGCGAGAGCGAATGACCCAATAGGATGAGCGGTAACACCTTTCAGGCAGAACGCGATCCTCACCTCGACCGGTTTGTAGCAGCGGTTGTCGATCAAGAAAACGACGTCAGCACGCCTGATATGCCTTGGGTCCGGACGCTAGCGCGGCAGTTCCCTGGGCAGACCATCGATCTTGGCTGTGGCGCTGGCCGGTTGACCAGAGCACTAGGGCAAGCCGGCGCTCAGGTGACTGGTATCGACCATTCGCCAGCTATGCTCCAGCGCTTTGCCGAGCGCCTAGCCAACGAAACGGAACAGGTCCAGCAACGCATCCGGCAGGTGCACGGATCGCTCGTGACCGTCGATCACCACCTGCCTCCCGGCAGCGTGTCGCTGGCGGTGTGTGGTTTCAACACCTTCGCTGCGCTGCTCACCGTGGACGAGCAAGTGCAGTTCCTCACCGCTGTGTGTCGCTGCCTAGCGCCGGGCGGCTGCCTGGCACTCGTGACCGGCACGCCCGACAGCCGCGCCTTAAGCATCGCAGCAGACATGGCGGCCCAGGTGTACGAACACAACGTCTGGTACCGCGGTGAGCGACTCTTGGTGAAGCGGTATGACCTACACCGGCACACCGACGAAACGGCGCAATTGCGCCACCTCAGCCTGCTGTACGACATACGTTCGACCGATGGCGGACGGCGGCGGATGCAGTTCGACTACGCAGCGCGCTACTGCACGCGCTGGGAGCTGGTCCACCTGCTGGCCCGCTGCGGCTTCACGAGTATCGAGGTAGCCGGTGGCTACGCGGGCGAACCCTATGCCGCCGCCAATGGCTTGCTCGTTCTCACGGCAACGACACCACGCCGTCCATAACCACATCCGCAGCCTGGTTCGTTACTGATAGCCTGGCGCGAACGCCCGGTGGCTGGTCCGGCTCAAGAGCCACGCCTTCAATGGTCACCTGCAGGTGCAACTCGTCGCCTGGTCGAGCCGGGGCCCGAAAGCGGACCCGTACTGTAGAACCTTCAAGCCCGCGCTGGCCAAATGCGGTGGCGAGTAACGAGTTCATCCAGGCGAACACCAGCATCCCGTGTGCCACGGTGCCGCCCAGCGGTGTCTCCCGTGCAAACGCCTCATCCACATGCAAGGGGTTGTGGTCGCCGCTCACCTCGGCATAGGCAAGAATTTGGGCTTGCGTCACCGTGCGAGTCGCGGTCCACGACGATCCGGGTTCCCAGGCACTCACGCTGAAGCTCCCTGGTCTGCTGAAGGTGCGTCGGGCAGCACCAGAGACATCGTGCCCTGGGCCAGTTCTGCAGTAGCCGCGCGCAGCGAGAGCTCGATCGACAGCAAACGCATGCCGCGCCGGTTGGCAACTCGGGTAACAGCCGGCTGGCAGGTTAGTGGCTCATCCACCGGAATGCGAGCCAAGACCCGCCAATCTTGCGCGGTGTGGACCGTTCCGGGCGGCAGCCCAATGAGGTCCATCAGAAAACGTAGGCAAGCGGCCAGTGCCAAGGCAGGCGGCACCTGAGGAGCTACAGCCACCGCTTCACGAGTGGGGCCATCGTCCACCACCTCCAGAAACCGGTCAACCTGGCTGCGCGTGAACGCCACTCGTGCCGCCGGCAGTTGCTCGCCCACCCGGAGGCTCTCGGCACTATGGCTCATGGTTCGTCTCCCACAGCGGCCGGAACGGGTACCACTGTTCTGGATGGCCGCGTATCACCATCTCGAAGTAGGCCGCCACTTGTTGCGACAAGCGGTTGGTCTCAGCAACAAGTTCGGCACCTGGCACGGCAAGCACCGGCGGCTCGACGATGACATCACTACGATTGTCGGCGCGGCGAATGGACACAATGGGCACGAGTGTGGCGCCGGTCCGCAGAGCGAGGTGGGCAGGACCCGCGGCGATGTAGGTTCGCTGGCCGAACAGCTCGACCGGCGCAGCGCGAAAGTCTTTTACCAGGTCAGAGATGAGCACGACCACTTCATTCTGGCGCAGGGCGCGAACGATGGGACGTACGGCGTTGGATTGGGCGACGAGCGACAGGCCAACGCGCTGGCGTGAGGTGGCAGCAGCCCGGCTTATCAAGCCCTCATCAACCACAGCGGTGACCCGATATGGAACAAATGCCGCCAGATTGGATGCAGGCTCCCAGTTCCCAACGTGCGGCGCAACCAGGATGACGCCCTTGCCGCGTGCCAACCCAGCATCGATGTGCTCCAGCCCGGACACGTGGATCCAGGTGCGCAATTCGTCCAGCGGCATGGTACGCAGCCGGAGCGTATCGAGCATCATGCGCGCATAGCTGGTGAGCGAATGCCGCGCCACTCGACGCACGCGCGGCGACTGCGCGGACTGCCCCAGCGCAACCGACAGGTTGTGTTGGAGGGCGGCGCGTCCCTGCCGCATGAACTGATAGGCGATGAGTCCACAGCCGTCTGCGATGAGATAGCTCAGCCACTCGGGCAGGACGTTGGCGAGGGCGCTACCCAGGTCCAGCACGGGTACTACCCAGTGCTCAACGGAATTCCAGCGCGGTGCGGCGCCCTGCTGTTCTCTTACCACCGGTGGGAGCGTTGCTCATACAGGTTTGGCCATCGGAGATTAGCCATCGGTGCAGTTCTCCGGAATGAGGCGCTCAACGATGACTACGTCGTGCCAGACACCGTCGAGCCTGGCATGCTTGTAGTAGGTGCCGGCTTCGCGGAATCCGACGCGAGCGAGCAGCTTACGACTGGCCATATTCTCCACAAACACTCTCGACACGAGCTTCCAATAGCCCGCCGCGCGCGCGGCGTCGATCAGCGCCTCCATAGCTTTCTGACCGGCACCGCTGCCGCGTGCCGCCCGCTCGACATACACCGAGAACTCAGCAATCCCCGCGTAACACTCGCGTGGGCGATAGGTCGAGGTGCTGGCCCAGGCGATGACACGGCCAGCGTGCTCTACCACCACGATGGGGTGGCGCCCATCAAACCAAGCGCCGATGTCGGCAGGAGAGCGCGGCAACGTTTCAAAGGTGGCCGTACGGTCGGCAATGCCCTGGTTGTAGATCGCGGCAATGGCTGCAGCATCGGCCAGCGTCGCGAGGCGAGTGCTGCGTTCGCCGTCAGGGTGAACACCGGTATTCCTAAAGGGCGGGCTAGATGGCTGCGACGTCACAGGGTTGCCTTGTTTACTCCGCCTGATTTGGGACGGAACCGCTCCGCCCGACCGTGTTGGTCGCGCCAGGCATCATACCAAGCCGCACGAGCCTTGACTTCTCAGTCGCTTGGATGTATCATCCAGTCATGCAGAGAACTGTGGATACGCTATCCGGTGCGGCCGGAGCGCTGTCGAAGTTGCGGGCCGCACTCCCGGCAATGACGCCGGCCGAACGGCGCGCCGCTGAGTGGGTGCTGACAAACCCAGGAGAGGCATCGCAGTTCACCGCGCAGGCAGTGGCCGAAGCCGCTGGCGTGGGCTTTGGCAGCGTCATCCGGGCGTGCACCCGCGCTGGCTATCGCGAATACGGCGCGTTGAAAACGGCACTGGCCGTCGAGTTGCTGGTGCCGGCATCCATCACCGGCACGCCCGTCCCGGCCTTGATGCCAGCCGACCCTGCTGAAGAGGTGCTGCGCTCCGTCCTCGCGGCAGTGTCACAGAGTGTGCTGGATACGGCGCAGACGGTCAACCCAGCGGCGTTCGAACGAGTGGTAGCTGCCCTGTCGGTCGCCTTCCACGTGGCCGTGCTCGGGGCCGGCAGCGTCTCGGGGGCCTGCGCGCAGTTGTTGCAGGTGCGCTTGATGGGCGCGGGCGTATCCGCCGCCAGCTATCCCCACAGCAACGACCACGTGGCGTGCGTCAAGCTGCTGGGACCTGGCGACGTGGTGTTGGGCATCAGCCAGTCGGGTGAAACGGCCAGCGTGGCGATGGCATTGTCCGAAGCGAGTGCCGTGGGGGCGGTGTCGGTGGCGATCACCGCCTACGGGCAATCGATCGTGGCGCGTTCAGCGGATCAGGTGCTGGTGACAGCGGTGGCGCCAGGGTTGCGCGGCGAGCCCGCCACCTCGCGCGTTCCGCTCCTGGCACTCGTGGACGTGCTGGCTGTCGGCGTGCTGCTCAAGCGTCAAGCCAGCGAAATGGCAAGTCAAGGCATTGGCAATTCTGGCACGTAGAAGGGTTCACAGCGCATGACCGTCACCGTGGTGGTTGGCACCCAATGGGGCGACGAGGGCAAGGGCAAGGTCGTCGACCTGCTCAGCACCAGCGCCGATTATGTCATCCGATTTCAGGGCGGGAGCAACGCCGGTCACACCGTGATTAATGATCTCGGTGAGTTCAAGCTCCATTTGCTGCCATCGGGCATCTTCAACCCAGCCTGCACCTGCATTCTGGGCACCGGAACCGCCGTCGACCCGGAAGGGCTGCTGGCCGAAATGGCCGATGTGCGCGCCAAGGGCGTGTCCCTTCCGCCATTCCATATTGCTAATCGCGCACACGTAGTGATGCCGTATCACCGGCTGTTCGACCGGTTAGAGGACGACGAACGCGGCAAATATCGCGTGGAGACCACTGGACGCGGCATCGGGCCAGCCTACACCGATAAGGTTGGGCGCATCGGCATACGGATGGGCGACCTTCTCAACGAGGCAGTGCTGCGCGAGAAGCTGGCCATCGTGGTGCGCCGTCGCAACGCCATGTTGCGCCACGTCTACCATCAGCCGGAGATCGACGCCGAGCAACTAGTAACCCAATGCCTCGCCTGGGGCCAGGAACTGCGTCCGCACATCACTGACACGATGCCGGTTATCCACGCGGCACTGCGTCAGGGTAAGACGCTATTGCTCGAAGGACAACTAAGCGCCATGAAGGACATCGACTGGGGCTCCTATCCTTTTGTGACCAGTAGCTCGCCCACCGCCGGCGGTGCGTGCGTTGGGGCGGGCATCCCGCCACGAGCCATCAGCACCGTCATCGGTGTGGCCAAGGCCTATAGCACGCAAGTAGGCACCGGACCGATGCCCAGCGAAATCAGCGGTCCGATCGCCGATACCATCCGCACAATCGGTGGCGAGTTTGGCGCCACCACCGGACGGCCACGGCGAGTAGGCTGGTTCGATGGCGTGGTGACCCGGTATGTGGCAGACCTCAACGGACTCACTGGCCTGGCGATCACCAAGCTCGACCTGCTCGACCAATTCGCGGAGATACCGGTATGTGTTGGGTACACCTATCGTGGCACTCACCTGGACTATGTGCCGAGCGAGGATGTACACGACGCGTGCCAGCCGGTGTGGGAGACCTTCACTGGCTGGCAGGCGTCCACAGCCGGGGCGCGCAAGCTCAGTGATTTGCCCACTCAGGCGCGCGCCTATCTGGACCGCCTGTGCACGCTCACCGGCGTGGGCTTGCATAGTGTGGGTGTTGGCCCGCACCGCGACCAGACGATCGTGGTGTAGGGTGTACCCCTCCCCCAACCCCGCCCTGATTTCCCGGGGCGCTGAGCAGGTACGACCACTACTGCACGGGGCCCAGTGGATCTAGCAATGTGAAGCCGGACGGTGTGAAGGCGGCTGTGGCGACCGGGGCTTGCCCGGCGGCAAAACGTGCCTGGTTGCGCGCCAGCACCTCGCGGGCCGCGTGTACCACGGCGGTCGGCTGGCGCAGCGACCGGGCGTCTGGATAGGTGCCGGCCAGGTCGGCCGCCGTCGCGAGCTTGAGCACGCAGCGATACACCGCTTCTAAACCAGCGACGATGCTGTCTTTACCGTAGCCCAGCGACACCAGGGAACCATCAGGACGGGCAACTTTGCGGAAGAAGTGCGTGTTGGCGGTGCGCGACCCCTTGGTCTCGATCCAGTAGCGCAAGCCGCGATATTGCGAGTCTGACTCTACCTTGCCGTGTGTGCCAGAGTAGGCCGACTCCTGGTTGACCGGTCCCTCAAAGTCGGGTGGCGTGAGCCAGTTATTTTCGTAGATGATCGTCATGCCATTGGTGTGGGTGACCATCACCTGCGTGCTATCGAAAGCGTTTTTGCCGTACTCCTGTAACAGGCGCTTCTTCTGACCAACGGCATACAGCGACAGCGGCATGAGGTCGAGATAGTGCATGAACAGGTCGACCCAGTGGATGCCGACGTAGCTAAACGGATCGCTGTGTTCAACCCATTGAAACGTCTTGGTGGATACTTCTAATGGCTCTTCGAGTACTCCCCGGGCATACAGCGGTTCGCCCAGTTGCGCTTTCAGGTCGCCAAAGATGCGCAGATGATCCGGATCGTAGCGCTTGTGCATATCCACCGCGACGATGAGGTTGCGCTCGGCGGCCAGCGCGATAATCTGGTCGGCCTCCGCCAGATCGAGGCAGAGTGGTTTTTCGGTGATGACGTGAACCCCGTTCTCCAGCGCGGCGAGGATGGGGGCAGTGTGGAGGTGGTCGGGCGTCGCCACGATCAGCACATCGAGCTGCGGGAAGTCGTGAAACATGTCCAGCCAGGGCGTGTCGCCAAAGTAAGTGCGGGGATGCTTGCCAGTGGCTGCAAGTGTCTCCCGCCCCGCCCGCAGGGCGGATCGCTCAGAATGCGTGCCGACGGCCACCAGATCGAACGACACGTCGTTATAGTCGCGGCAGCGATCATCGAGCCCAACCCTGTCGAGATAGGGGGACAGGCCGTTGCGCTGGAGGTCCCACAGCGTGCCGATCACCACGTCACTGCCGAACATGCCATACCCCACGAGTGCACATTGAATGGTGAGGGTGCTCAAGTTACCTCCTCCGTCATCTAGTCAGTTGGCAGTACACGCCACGAGGTTACTGCACGCTGCCCCAGACCACCTCGCCGCGTGCTAGCAGGGCCGCCAGTTCCAGCTGCCCCGAGGGTTGAACGTCCCACAGGGCGAGGTCGGCACCCCGGCCAGGTGCGAGTGTGCCCCACTGTTCATCGACGCCAAGCCAGCGCGCAGGATTGCTACTCGCCATCGCCACCGCCGACGGCATGCTCACCCCAGCAAACGCCAGGGCGTTGTTTACTGCCGCCGACATCTGCAGTGCGGACCCTGCCAGGAAGGGCGTGCCGGTCAACACTACTTTCTGCTCAGGCAGCAGCTCCACGGTCAATCCCATAAATGACGCCTTGCGCGGTGACAGTCCAGCGAGAAACACCGCATCCGTTACCAGGATGCTTCGCTCCACTCCCTTAGCGCGCAGCATGCTGCGGACCACTGGTGGTGCCAGGTGGTGACCATCCAGGATAAAACTGGCGTTCAGGCGGTCGTCGCCGAGCTGATCCCACACATAGTTGGGGTGGCGCGGCAGTTGCGCGTGTGCGGCGTTGCCCAGGTGGGTGCTCAGCGTGGCGCCCGCACGCACGGCATCATCTAGTTGCGCTGACGTTGCGGCCAGGTGGCCCAACGCGACTCGCACACCGCTGGCCACCGCACGCTCGATAAAGGGCAGCGCTTCCGGCAGTTCCGGAGCGAGGGTCACCATACCAATGCGCCCGCGCGCTGCCTCCTGAAATCGCTCGAACTCATCCCAATCGGGCGGCCGGACGTATGGCAGGGGATGCGCACCGCGTGGCCCGTCCACTGGGGAAATGTAGGGCCCCTCCAGGTGGATGCCGGCGACTGCGTGCGCCACCGCGGCGTCGGCATCGCAGGCGCCAGCCACTGCCCGCAAGGCACGACAGAGATGGCCGTAGCTGCCGGTAGTGATGGTGGGGCAGCACAGGCCAGTGCCTGTTGAGCGCAGGGCCAGGACACATTGCTGAACAGTCTCACTGCTCGGCGAACTGGCATTGAGGTCGAAGCCGTGAAACCCGTTGACTTGCAGGTCGATGAGCGCTGGGGTCACCACGCGGGAGCATGGTTCCGGCGAGTCGCTGGGCGCCAATGCGGCGATTCGTCCGGCATCGATTGTCAACATGACCAATTGGCCAGACTCGACGGTACGGGCACGCAGCTCCAGGACCGACCTCCTAGTAACACTACGACGGAAGTGTAGCTAGCTTGGTGAACTGACGCGAGTGGAGCATGCTGTGGCCAGCAGCAGGTATGGCGAGTTGGTGCTGCTCGCGCGCCATGATCGCAACGGCTCTGACCACATGGCCACAGCTTGGGAAGTGCTACGCAAGGGGGAGGGGGAGAGAGTGATGGACAGCGAACGGCTTGCCCCGCTGGTACTCGTTGCCGATGACGACGCGCAGGTGCGGCGGTTGGTGACCACGTTGTTTGAGCGCGCAGGCTTTGAGGTGCTGCCCGTGAATAACGGTGCGCACGCCCTGGCATCGATCCATTCCCGCTTACCCGACCTTGCCGTCATCGATCGATCCATGCCGGTCATTGACGGGTTTCAGCTGGCCAAGGCCATCAAGGCGCGCGCCGACATCCCCATCATCATCCTGACCGCTACCGACGACAAAGAGGTGCTGGTCCAGGCGCTCAACTCCTTCGCAGAAGACTACATTGTCAAGCCGTTTGACGGGCGGGAACTGGTGGCGCGCGCTCAGCGCATTATGCGCCGGTTCGGCGAGCTGCCGACGCAACGTGGCCCGGAGTTGGTGTTAGGCCCAGGTGTCCGCCTGAGTTTTTCCAATCGCACGGCAACCGTAGGCGAACGCATCGCTCCACTGACGGCCACCGAGTCGCGGCTGCTGAGCGTGCTCGCGCGCAACGGCAATCGTGTGGTGCCGTCGTCGGCGTTGCTACAACGGGTATGGGACCCTGCAGACGGCATCGATGTGGACACGTTGCGGGTACACATCCGGCGCGTGCGCGAGAAGATGGAGCCAGACCCCAACCGGCCACAGTACCTCCTAACGGCGCGCGGGACTGGCTACCGGCTCGTGGTGAACCAAGCTCGCGAGGCCTCTTAAACTCCTCTCCGGTCCCCCTTACTTTTGCCCACACGTGGAGCAGGAGGGGATGAAGGAGGCTGCCGCTGGGGTTGTGATCGGCCTGTCAAGCAAGCAATCGGCGATGAAGTGAGTAGAAGTAAGCTGATCCTCGGGGCGGGGAGCAACCACGACCTTTCGTGCCACCGAGACAACTCGGCAACTTTATGGCTGTTGTGCGGTAACCTATGAAGCCGTACGCTTACCGGTGTGCCGCGTGAGTTGTATGGGACGTGGCAAGGTGCTGATTGGTTGAGGGATGCGCATCACACTGGTAGAGGAAGCGCCGGGCGTGAGCTTCGTTGCTTCTCCCACCGCGCTGGCCGTGCTCGTGGCCGCATGTGCGCGCAACCCGCAATCCGTTGACGCGCTGCTCGATAATGTCGCTCAGGACGATCCCGACCTCACGAGTTATGTGAAGTCTGGTTTGGCTGTGTTCGACGAGCACAACAGCCCAGGCCACTATGAGCACATTCACGCGACGCTCCAGCAGGGCATCGGCCAACCGTCCGTGTTTCGCATCGTCGACGAGGTGACCCGGCAGCGCAGCTTGCAGCCATTTCGTTGGGGCTTGGTGCTATTCAACCTCACCAAGCAACGGATCATCCAGATCGAGAATACATACGCCGAAGTCAAGCGCGAAGGGCACGTACCCACGTTCCCCGACGAAGCCAAGGGCCGGCCGCAGCGCATCTACCGGCTGCCCACTCAATGGCAAATAATCCCCTGACCGGTTAGCGCGACGCTGGCTTCATCCTGAAAGCGCTACACTGAAGGTGTCAGGGTGCGTTGCCACGCCTGGCGGCCTGAAAGGAGCGCGACATGCCTGGCGCTATAGCGGTGCTCATTGTCATTGCTCTCGTCGTTCTCTTCTCGTCCTTGCGTATGTGCTCAGAGTGGCAGCGCAAAGTGGTGTTGCGGCTGGGACGGTTCACCGGTGTGCGCGGCCCTGGCATCTTCTTCCTGCTACCCTTTGCCGAGCAGACCCCATATACCATCGACTTGCGCACGGTGACCAGCAGCTTCACCGCCGAGCAGACGCTCACTAAAGACAACGTGCCGGTGAACGTGGACACTATCGTGTTCTGGCGCGTGATCGATCCAGCCAAGGCCGTGCTGCAGGTGCAAAACTACACGGCAGCCGTCCTCGGGTCGGCTCAAACCAGCCTGCGTGATGTGATTGGCAAGAGCGACCTCGCTCAGGTGCTGTCGCAGCGCCAGGACCTGGATACGGCGATGACCGACAGCCTGGATGCTCAAACCGAGCCCTGGGGCATCAAAGTACTGTCCGTGCAGATGCGCGATATCAAGATTCCCGACATGTTGCAAGAGGCCATGAGTCGCGTGGCGCAGGCCGACCGCGAGCGGCAAGCCCGCCTCGTGCTGGGTGATAGCGAAGTGCAGATAGCGCAACGCTTTGCCGACGCTGGCCACATTTACGACACCAACCCGATGGGATTGCACTTGCGTGGCATGAACATGCTGTACGAGGTGATGAAGGGTGGAAACTCGTCCACCGTTATCGTGCCGTCGTCGGCAGTGGAGAGCATGACCTTCGGATCGATGGCTGGACTTACGGCACTCGCCAAGGAGCAGCAGGCAGCGGCCATTGCGGCGGCGCCCAGCCCGGTGATCGCCGTGGCGCCTGCCCCAACGCCACCGCCACCTGCTGACGCAACGTCGCCGTTCTTCCCCGTGCCGAAGCTTACTCCTCCCAACCAGCCGTAGGCGCATCGGATCCAGCTTGTTGGGCTAGCCACTGGGTAGCCAGGGCCGGTACGTCGCCGAGCTGGCACCGGTGCTGGGTCCCCCCTGGCAACGAACGCAGGAACTGCTGGCCGTAGTACTTGGAAGTGATCCGCCGGTCGAGCACCAGCAACACGCCGCGGTCGTAAACGGTGCGGATCAGCCGGCCGAAGCCTTGCTTAAACCGCAGCACCGCTTGCGGAACAGCAAACTCATCAAACGGGCGATCAAACCCCTCGCTCCGCGCTTCGTACACCGGGTCGGTTGGCACGGTGAACGGCAGACGGACGATGGCCAGCGCCGAGAGCGCCTCGCCGGCCACGTCGATCCCTTCCCAAAAACTTGCGCTTCCCAGCACCACGACGCCCTGAGTACTGCGCAGTAAGTTGACCAGTTGCTGGCGCGAGCCGTCGATCCCCTGGCCCACGACCGGGATCTGTTGCTTTTCCAGCGGCCCCTTGATCCCGCGCAAAGTGGCGCGCAGCGACGCATGCGAGGTGAACAGCACTAAGCAGCGGCCGCGCGTAGCCGTGGCAAAGCCGATGAGCACCTGGTTCACCTGGTCCTGGAAGCCCTGGGCGTTCGGCTCGACCATGTCCTCGGGCAGCAAGATGAGCGCTTGCCTATCGTAGGCGAAAGGTGCGCCGATTTTGAGGGTCCGCTCACCGCCATCTGCCAGCCCCAGCCGCTCACGCACGAACGAGAACGATCCTGATACGGTCAGCGTGGCGGAGGTGAGAACGACCGATTGCAACGAAGCATACAGCGATTCTTCCAGCAGTTTGCCCACGTGCAGGGGAGCAGCGTGCAGGCTGAGCGATCGGTCTCGTTCTCCAAGCTCGAACCAGTAAATTCGCTCCGTGCTGGGCGAGGCCACTAAGCTGTTCACTTCGTCGCGGGCGGTGCGCAGCCGCTTGGTGTGCGAGATCACCATCGACGCTTGATGATCGACGCCATCCCGCGCTTGGTCCGGGAGAGCGTCCAGGTCGATCTGGAGGTGCTCCAGCCCGCCTTGCAGGTCGGTTAACACCACGTTCAGGTTGTCCCAGGCGATCTCGACGCGTTCCCACAGTGGTTGATGGCGCACTCCCGGTGTGATGCGCAGCTCGCGGTCGGGCGCTGGCTGCGTGCGCGGGGCCATTGATGTGCGCACGTCGGGTCGGGGAGGCGCCTGTGCGGCAGCGTCGAACACCGCTTCGATCGCATCAAAGAAGACGTCTGCCTCCTGCCGGGATCGATCAGTGGCCGTCTCCACGTCGGCCAGGTGCTCGTGCAGCCGCTTGACCTGCGGCGTATCCACCGGCAACAGGTGGCGGAGCTCTGCCGTGACGCCGCTCGCCCGCTGTGAATCGGTGGCGTGGTACACGTCAGTGAGCACGCCAAACAACTCCCGGCGTGACAGGGAGAACCCCAGGTGGTGGGTAGCTTGCTCTTCCAGATGATGCGCCTCGTCGATCACTACGTGCTCGTAGGGGGGCAGCACACGACTCTCAGTGGCGATATCGGAAAGTAACAACGCGTGGTTGACAATGACGATATCGGCAGCTTCGGCCCGGCGGCGGGCGTTGAACAGGTAGCATTCCTGCCTGGACTTGTGGATACAACGGTCGTTGACGCACGTTTCCTGCGTGGCGTTGATCTGGTTCCACATGCCGAGCTCGTCGCCAGTCAGGAAAAGTTCGGCGACGTCACCCGTGGCAGTTGAAGCGTGCCACAGCATGACTTTGACCAGCAACCGGCTCTCCAGTGCGGACAGGGCCAGGCTGCCGGCGCGGCTGTTGCGAAACTCCAGCCAGCGCAGCAGGCAGAGGTAATGCGACCGGCCCTTGAGCACGTGGGCGTACAGCGGCTGACCGAGCGCTCGTTGGAGATCCGGTATGTCCTTGTCGTAGATCTGGTCCTGCAGGTTGACGGTATTGGTGGAGATCACCACGCGCTGGTGGTTTTGTATAGCCCACAGAGCGGCTGGCACCAGGTAGGCGAGTGTCTTGCCAGTACCGGTGCCCGCCTCAACGAGCAGCCGTTCACCGGCGTTGAACGCTTGGGTAACAGCCAGGCTCATCGACAGTTGCTGCGGGCGCGGTTGGTAGTCTGCGAGGCGCGAGGCAAGCGGACCACCTTCGGCGAATATCGCGGTCACCTGCTCAGGATCCACCGGCTTCGCAGCGCCGCTAGCGTCTGCCATGTCCCGCTCCCGGCTTGGTTCAGTGCGCGAGCGTGCGACTGGGAACAGCGGCACCAACGGACGCTTGCCGGCCAGGGCGAGTGCGTCGGCGAACAGCATCCGCAACGGCCAATCGCTGCGGGCGAGCAGCGTATAAATCTGGCGCAGTGTGCGGGGATCGACACTGGCCAACCGAGCGCACAGCGCCGAGAACACCTGTTGGTTGGTCCGCGCGTCGGCCAGGGCACGGTGCTGCGCGTCCACGGGTATAGCCAGCGCGCTCGCGACTGCATTCAGGCTATAGGCTGGCAAGCCAGGCAGCAGCACGGCGGCAAGCTCAAACGTGTCCAAGCCAAGGTTGGTGAGGTGGAGTCCTTGCCGGACCAGGCGGTCGCGGTCGAGCTCGATGGAGTGCGCCACCAACGGAGCGTCGCCGATGAAGTCTCGCAGCGTGTCACGAATAGCGTCGAAATCTGGTGCGCTGTCCAGGCTGCTTCCCGTGATGCCGGTGAGCATTTCCACGCGCAGCCCGGGCATTTGGCGGGGACGCACCAGCGTGTGCCACTCGTCCAGGATGTCATCGCCGCGAAAGCGCACACAAGCCAGCTCGATGATCTCACCAGCGTCGCCACTGGCCGTCGCTTCCAGGTCGATAGCCACGAAGGTGCGCGGACCAGTGGCCGGTGCCTCTGCCAGTCCAATCATCGCTTGAGCAGCACGTCGATAGCCGGTAGAGCACGTTCGATGGCCCGCGCGCGGTGGCTGTGCCGGCTCTTCTCAACAGGTGACAGCTCGCCCATGGTTTTGCCAAGTGTGGGGAAGTAGAAGAGCGGATCATAGCCAAAGCCGCTGGCACCGCGTGGTGCGTGGGCAATCACACCCAGAACCTCGCCACGGCCAACAAAGGTCGAGCCGTCGGGATGGCATACGGCGAGGACACTGACAAACTGGGCAGTGCGCCGCTCATTGGGCACTCCCTGCAGGCGGTCTAGCAGCAGCTGGTTGCGCCCCGCGTCGGATACACCTTCGCCCGCCCAGCGGGCCGAGAACACACCTGGCGCGCCGTCCAGCGCGTCCACCTGCAAGCCGGAGTCGTCGGCAAGCGACAGGCAAGAGGATGCCGCGAGGCACGCCCTGGCCTTGATCAGCGCATTGGCGGCGAAGGTGGCACCCGTCTCTTCGATGTCACCATCCAAGAATTCGGCAACGCTCTTGACCTCGACGCCCAGAGGATTAAGGAACGCCTGGAGCTCTTGCAGCTTGCCTCGATTGCGGGACGCAATGACCAGCGTGGCCAACGAGCTACTCCTCAAACGGCGACGGTGTGCCGTGTAGCCGGAGGTGTGAGAGCCGGCACCATGATGGTAACCCGCTCGACCCTATCCAGCAGCGTCCACTACGGCCAGAGCGCGTTCGAGCACCGAGCGTTCGTTAGGGTATTCCAGCATGCGCACGGCTTCTTGCAGGGGGACCAGGTGGACCTCTGCCATCTCGTGGTCGTGCAGGGACACGTCGCCACCGACGCGGCGCATGAGGTAGTAGTGCACAGTCTTGTTGACGCGGATGCGCCTGGGCGAGAGAAACGTGTACTGGATCGAGTCGAGGCTTTGGAGGATTTCGGCCTCCAGCCCGGTTTCTTCGCGGACCTCGCGGAGCGCCGCTGCGGGATAGGTCTCACCGAGCTCCACGGTGCCTTTGGGCAAGCACCACACGTGGCGATGTTTGGGGATGACGAGGGCGACCAGCAAGTCCGGCTCAGCCCCGTCGAGCACCACTCCGCCAGATGAGATGGCTGCGACGGCGTCGCTTTCTCGTAGTTCTTCGGTTTCGAGTCGTCGTCGTTTCGGCATCAGTGCGCTGAGTATACCTGATGGGTGTAGCGTAGCCCTACCCCCGCGCCCAAAAGGCACCCGTCCCCACTCCCCGGAGTGGGGAGCAAAGTAGGACGGGTTGCCGGTTCACCGCGCACTCCCAGCAGCCCGTCTCCCCTGCCTAGGGGGACGGGTGCCCTCTGGGCATGGGGGTTCTGACTCCCTCCCCGATCTCCCGGAGCCGGGTGCCCGTTGAGCGCAGGTACGAAGTTACCCGTTCACCAGCGCAAACAGCCGAGGGGTGTGCTGCTCCAGTTCGGTGATGAGCGATGGCAGGACGGTTAGCAACTCCGCGTGCTTTGCCATGATGAAGGAGTGCAGTGTGCTGTCGAGATCGGTGGGAATGTCGGCCATATCGAGGGTTTCGGGCGCCTGACCGGTACGAACGACTACATCAACGATGAGATCCCGCCAGGCAATAAGCTGCGGTGAGATCTCGGTGTGGTCCGAGAGGTTGAAGTACCACGCAGCCGTGTGGCCAGCAGGGTTGAGCCATTGATAGGCGTTATACGGGCGGTCGCTCCAGAAATGGCCCAGTGACACACTATTGGGCGGCAAGTTAAGGCCCAGAAACGAACTTCCGGCGGGCAAACGGAACACGATAATAGCGTGATCCGGCCGGTAATCGATGAGTTCACAATGAAAATCGACCTGAGAGCCATCAAGACGGTGCTTGCGCTCGATGATCGAGCGCCCTCCCTGTGACACGACGGCAACCTTCGCTACGACACATGGCGCTTCCTCTTTGTACCATAGTGGAAGCAAAGGCAAGAAAGCGCGCCTGTCGTGGCACTGATAGCCTGGGTTACGCGCCATCACGGCACCACATGCACGTTGCATTGCGACGTTGCCAGGGGCAACTTTCAACCAGATTGGGGAATTCACTGGTAGGAAGGACGCTCGTTGGTATACTCGGCGCAAGGAGGTTCTCGCGTCGTGCGCCTCGCCTGCGTTGACCTTGGCTCCTCTACCCTCAAAGTACTTATCGTTGATGTCACCGAAGGACGGCTTCCCGTGATCTTGGGCCGGGGCTGGGCGCCATCGGCGGGCATAGAGCGCGGCGACGTCGTGGACTTAAAAGTCGCCAGCCGGGCGCTGGGCGCGGCGCTGGAAGACGCGGAGCGCTCGTCCAATACCCACGTCGCCCACGCCGTGGTGGCCATAGGTGGACGCGAACTCCGTGGCACGTTGCGGCGCGGGCAGGTGACGATCAGTCGTGAACCCGTTCGTATCACGAAGAAACACGCGTCACGAGCTGTGCAATCGGCGGCCGAAGCGGGCATCGATCTGGACGAAGAGCTCATCCACGTGCTGCCGCGCCGCTTCTGGCTCGATGGCGATCATGCCGTGCGTAATCCTATAGGGATGCCGGCCAGCCGGCTGGAGGCGGAAACTCTGCTCGTGTCAGGCAACAGCGCAGCGATACGCAACGCCATTCGCTGTGTGCAAGACCAGGGACTCGATGTGACCGAAGTCGTAGCCGCGCCGCTAGCTACCGCCGAGGCGGCGCTCTCGCCACAAGATCGTGAGGCCGGCGCGCTGCTGATTGACGCCGGTTACGCATCGACGCGCGCTGTTGCGTTCAGCCAGGGATCTGCCGCCGCGATCACCGCCGTGAGTTCCGGTTCGCACCATATCACGAGCGACATTGCTATCGTATTGCGCGTGAGCGTTCATCAAGCCGAGCAACTCAAGGTGCGTTACGGACGCGCCAGCTCCCTGGATCTGCCTGATCAACTGGTCGAGGTCCCTGACGACGAAGGGATCGGGCTGGAGCCGGTGTCGCAACGGTTGCTGTGTGACGTCATCGGCGCTCGCGTGGAAGAGACCTTCGATGAGGTGATGGACGCCGTGGCCGCATGTGGCTTTGCCGAGCCGCTACCTGCCGGCGTGGTACTTTCCGGTGGTGGATCCGCGCTGCCTGCTATCGACGCCTTGGCACGGCAATCCTTTGAGTTGCCTGCGCGGGCGGCGTCGCTCTCCGGGCCCACGGCCGGCGCACCCGATGAGGTAACCTGGCTCACCACCCTTGGGCTCGCAGCGTGGGTGCAGCGAGGGCAACCCGAACTCGCGCCGGAACATCCCAACGCGACACGCCGGCCGCAACTGGCAGTGCGGCGTTTGGCCAGACTACTCAGACCGCTAGGAGGTGAGTAATGGCGCATGGCTCGCAACCGCTAATTTCTGTCGAGAACTTTGCGCAGATCAAGGTGGTGGGTGCCGGCGGCGGCGGCGGCAACACTATCGACCGCATCCTCGCGGCGGGCGTCAAGGGTATCGAACTGATCGTCGTGAACACCGACAATCAAGCCTTGCTCAAATCCAACGCGCCGATCAAGATCCGTATCGGTGAGCGGCTGACCAAAGGGCTGGGTGCGGGCGGCAACCCGGAAACCGGCATGAAGGCTGCCGAGGAAAACAAAGAAGAGATCCTCGAGCAGTTGCGCGGTGCCGATATGGTGTTTATCACAGCGGGTATGGGCGGCGGTACCGGCACCGGCGCAGCGCCGGTGATCGCGCAATACGCTCGCGAGGTGGGCGCCCTCACGGTGGGCGTCGTGACCCGCCCGTTCAAGTTCGAGGGTTTGCGGCGCTCGCGCCAGGCTGACGAGGGCATCGCCCGGCTGAGCGAGCATGTCGACGCGCTCATCACCGTGCCGAACGACCGCTTGCTCACCCTGGCCGAAAAGCGCATGTCCATTCAAGACGCGTTTGCCATGGCTGACGACGTGTTGCGCCAGGGCATCCAGGGTATATCCGACATCATCACCGTGCCTGGCCTCATCAACGTGGACTTTGCTGACGTCAAGACCGTGATGAAAGACTCCGGAACAGCGTTGATGGCGGTGGGGCATGGCGTCGGGGACCGCCGTGCTATCGATGCAGCCTCACTCGCCGTTGCTAGCCCGTTGCTCGACGCCTCGGTGCGTGGCGCGCGCGGCGTGCTCATCAACATCACTGGTGGTTCAGACCTCACGCTGTACGAACTCACCGAGGCCGCTAACATCATCCACGAAGCGGTTGACCCCGAAGCCCAGATCATCCTGGGTGCGGTGATTGACCCGCGTATGACTGGTGAGCTGAAACTCACGGTCATCGCCACAGGCTTCACCATCATGCCCAACCAGCGCTCGGCGCCGATCATCCAGCCCCAGCGACCGGTGCCACCGCC
>JANWJO010000176.1 GCA_025449435.1 Chloroflexota bacterium
CCGGCGAAGGTCAGATGGGCGATCTGCCCGCCTTCTGTCCAGTTCATGGCACGAGCGGCTTATAGAAGGTGTACATGTGGTGCCTCCAACCAGTTGAGGCGGCTACGCGTCCCCAGCCACGGCGCCCAGTAGCCACGGCCATTGTGCAACCCTGCCCTATTGCCCATTCGTTGATCTCAGACTCTAAGCCCAGGCAGGCACGTTTTTCGCCAAAGATCAGCCAATACCGCACGGCACTGAACCGCGGGAAACGATCGATCTCAGTGACAATGCACCCATCCCCCTTACCGTCACGCGGCCAGAACTGCGCTTTGCCCTCTTTGACCAGCCGCACGATGTCATCGACGCCATGCGTGTTGCCGCCATACGTCAGTGCCCGTTCCAGCCGTACCAGCTTTTCCTCGCCCGTCACGTCCTGGGAACCACGCTGGTGTGCAGCGCGCCAGCATCATCGATCTCGATGCGCCACGTGGTCCCGTTCGGCGAGATGAGCGCCAGGAAGTGCTGCGCGGTGCCCTGCACGCCTTGATCCGCCTTGCGATTGAGTGCCGACACGATATCCGACAGCCGCTGGTCGATATCGCCACTGGTCGGCGCGGTGAACGGTGCGGGTGGATGGTACGGGCGTGCCATCAACCCCACTCCCAGACAAGGCCAGCAAGATATATTCGCAGGCCATAGGGGTTGCGATAGACGGATAACGTGAAGCCGCGTCCGCCCTCATTGAATGAGAACGCTACGGGGCGCGTCCGTGTGAAGTGGAACCACCCGGGACTGAATGGAGGCCCAAGCTTTGGGGTCATCGACGCCCGCCCGGTCGCATCTCAAGGCGCGGCCGCCCGACAGCGAACGGGCCATCGGCGGTGGCTTCCATGCGCATGCGCATGCTGCGTCCGCTGAACCGGACATCCATCAGACCGCCATGCACCTCGGAGAAGAGGCCGGTGTCCCACTCGTCGGCATTGGGCTCCTCGCGCACGAAGAATCGATATCCGAGCATATCGGGGTCGGCTGCTGCATCCATCACGAGTTGTTTGACGTGAACGCGCCGGTCACCCTCGCTCAGTACGATGGCGCCGGTCTCAGCGTAGACCTCACCTGCAGCCGCACGAGGCGCGCCGTCTTCTCCATAGCCGTATTCATGGAGAAAAAGGCTGCCACCAGAACCTAATGGCCCACCTAAGATCGGGTAGTCGAGTGTCCCGCTTGGATCGCCGCACGTCCTGCTGCGTACCCCGATTGTCCATGGCTTGTTCGGATCGGAGTAGTTCACTGCGATATAGCGATTGCACTCAAGGCTGCTCTCGTCTGGCCAATCCCACCAGAGCTCCGAGAACGAGGGGTTGGGACTGCCGAAGGACCGCCCGACCATCTGACGGTTGATGAGCGAGAAGAACCAGTCCTGCACGTCGCACTTCATCGCCTGCACGTTGCCATTGTAGGCCCAGAACGTCTGCAGGCCAGGCCACGCGAGGAAGCTGCCAACACCGATCACCGCGCGATGCGAGAGCGGCCCGCAGCCCGAGGCGATACCAACAATGCCATACGCATATGGCGCGCCGACGTATTGCATCTTGTGGACGTCGTTAGCGGTGAATCTGAGGATGCCATCTGACACCTTGGTCGCGGTCATCACGTAACTCTGCGTCTGCAGCAGCTTGCTGCCGGCGAGGTTAGTAACATCGGGTATCCAGACGGCAGGATTTTCCTGATCGCTCCAGGCGATGTTGCGCGGATCACCACCCGCCCCGAGCAGCACGACATGGCGCTGATCGGACACGATCACGCCGCGATTGTTGACCGGTGCGCCGGCCACGATTGCCGGCAGCGTGGCGGGCGTGGTCGGTGTCCAGCGGTATAAGTGCCCGTCCTGCGTCGGGACGATCAGTAAGTCTTCGCCGAACGTGTCCATGGACCACTTGTCGCCCATGGTAGCGGCGATGTCCTGCGGGCCGATGTCGCTGGGCATGCGGGTCACGCCGTAGTCGTCCATGCCATAGTCGCCAAGGCCATAGCCCACCAACGCGCCTGGCGGATCGAGGCCAGCAATGCCTGTGGGCGTGATGTCATGCAGCGCCTGCGTGTCGAAGCGATATGCCCACAGCTTGGTGTCAGTGCCGAACGCGGCCCAGCGGACGTGCGTGTTATCGTGCCAGGTCAGCAGATCGCGCGGCAAGTCGGCCACGGCGGTGCCAGGCTGCGCGACATTGCCGCCGATGGGCTGCAGCTGGCCGCCGCGAAAGCGGATGTTGTTTCCGTCGAACCATCGGCCCGAGGACGCCTCCGGTGTGGCGGCTCGGACGATGCCTGGCGGCGGTGCCTGGGCGACGCGTGGCATGTCAGTGGCTGCCTCGCAGCGGCGCTGAGAGCCTGCGCATGGGCGCTGCTGCGGCTGTCAGCACGCGCGTCGTGGCCTGCTGGCCGGCGTAGATGATTTTGGTCACGCAGAGGACGGGTGACAGGGTTTCAAACAATGCCCCGCCGCCGCCCAGCCAGACGTTGTGGGCGTGGTTGCCGTCGTTGTAGATCCCCAGCACGAGATTGCCGCTGCCATAGATGTTGTGTTGATGGCCTGGATCTTGGTTGATGACATGCGTGTGATCGGCACTTTGGCCGGCGGTGTTGAAGCTATGCGCGTGTGCGCCGGCTGGATCTGTCTCCACGCCGCCGTTTGTGGCGACGCTGCCGATAGCGAAAGCGCCGCCGCCTGTCGTTGCCCACGCGTTAACATGGTGGGTATGGGTGCCTTGCGTGTCGGTGGTGCCGGCGTGCGAGTGGTTGTTGCTGGTGCCCCAGGTAATGCCGCCATGCGAGTGGACGCCCTGGATGTCCATGCTGTGGGTATGATTGCCGCCTGGCGCTGTCCAAGAGCTGTGATTGTGCAGGCCTTGTGTGTCGGTTGCCATCGCGTAGTTCGGCAGGTGCGCCTGTTGGATTTTATTGTAGACCAGCCCCGCCGTCTGGGAGAAGGAGAACCCCCACGAATTGCCGAGCTGGTCGATGACATTCCCTGGCCCAATCGATGAGCGGCCCATACAAGGTGGCAGGGCGAAATTCGTACTACCGTCGCCCGCTCCCCAGTACGTCGAGATCACGGCGAACAATGCGGCGTAGGTTACACGGCTCACGAGGCGCCCATCACAGATCAGCCAGCCTGGCGGCGCAGTGGGGCCGGCGAAGTCGAGGATCGCGCCGATCGGCATCGCCATGGAGACGGATTGATCGAGCGTCGTGAAGTTGTCGTTGAGCAGCGCGCCCCACGTGTCGCGGTTGGCACCGACCGTGGGGAGATTGAGGTCGAGGTTTGGTGTGGTGACCATCAGTTAGCCTCCGGTCGTTCCTCTGCGCCGTTGGCGCGTCGCTGCTGTAACTGCGCTCCGCGCGACAGCTGGTAGCCAAGTTGGTGGTCGATGCTGCCAATCAGCACGGCGACGCGGCGGTGCGGCTCCTCGGCGAGAATATCGAGCAGCATTCGCCAACTCATGTATGGCAGCGTGACGCTCAGCGGCTGGCCTGGCTGGTCGCTCATTTAACACCGGCCGGCGGATGCAGAGCGTCGTTCGTGGTGCCAGCTGCCGTATCGCCGTTGTCATCCGCCGTTGTCACGAACCAAGTTGCACCTGGATCGGTTGGCAGCTTGATAATCCAGCCGCCTATGCCGCGGGTGCGGTTGAAGCCCATACGTCGCACCCAGTCCCGGTATGTGCCGGTGGACGGCGGCGTATGTGGCCGCGCGGTGAACGGCAGCGGAAGCATCTGGTAGCCATAGATGCGAGACCCATCGGCGGCGCGCCACTGCGGGTTGCCGGTTGGGGTCGTGGTCATCTGGCCGGCGGTGGTTGCCATGAGTGTCTCCTTTAAGCGGCATTACGCTGCCCGTACCATCACCGCACTCCCATTGCGATACATGCCACCGACGATCACACCAGCGGATGCAGCGGCACCGTCGTTAGCAGCGTTGGTCGGCAATGTGGCGAATGTGATCTGGCCTGTTGCACTGAGACTAAGCACTGGAGTGCCATCCTTCACCAGCTGCAAACCACCACCAGCGACGCCAGTCAGCCAAGTGCCACGGTAGCCGTCGCCATCAACGACAATCTTCTGTCCTGCGCGCAGCTTGATCATCGCGCCACGATTGATACCGTCAGCTGAGTATGGCGAGGGCACCTCGTTGCCCGCGCTGTAATCCGACGCTGCTACATAGTATTTGCCATAATAGGCAAAGCCTACGCCCCATACCGCTATGCCACTGGGGCCGCCATACGCGTCATTCTGGTAATGGCCAAAGCTCCATTCGAAGCTCTTACCGCCGCTCGCCGGCATGGTGTTGAGCGACAGCACATTCTGAAACGCAAACCGCAATCCGGACCACGCGCCCACGGTCACGCCGGTCAATGTAGCCGTGGCATTCGTGTCCATTGTCACTGAGACGTTGGTCGCAATGGATGCGACACGACAGAGGATGTACAGATCACCGGTCTGCGACACAGCGAGCTGCTGACCGACGGTGAACGGTGAGGTATCGGTGATGCCGGTGATGGTCGGGCTGCCGCTCGTGGTGTTGCCGTGCCGCGCGGCGGCGCTGAGCTTCCACATATCGTCAGGGCCGTTGCCGACAATGTCGGCCTCTAGCAGTGCATCGGCGCCACCGACCGCAGAGCCGACATTCATCGTGTTGATATTCTGCCACCAGTGGCTGAACACATCGGGACCGCGCTTGCCGGATGGCATACCACCAGAGGGCGGGTTCTTCACGGTCTGGATGCAAAGGCCGCCATGCTGCGATGTACCATCACCACCAGGCTGTGGCGTGAGATCGGATGCCACGTTGTTGGTGTAGGTCACACCGTGGATGGCATATTGGTCGGTGCGCTGCTTGCCATTGATCTGCAAGGACGAGTAGATCGCGCCATAGGCGCCGGTTATGCCATCGTCGTGCGTGGACTCGGTGCTGACAACCAGCGTGTTGTAGGCCGGAGCGGTGTTGCTGGTACTAGACCCTGCACTCTGTATGCCTACCGCGCTAGTGGTGGCGCCATAGCCATAGCGGAAGAAGTTCGCGATGGCCGGTGATGTGCCGCCCGGCATGGTGAAGTTGGTCGTGCCGGTAACAGTGCCGCCGGCAGTCGGCAACCACGGGCCACCCGCGCCCACCACCAGCCCGTTCAGTGTCGTGTCAAGCGTGTCGGCGTTCCAGTTCAGGTGACCGCCCCAGACATCTGGATCGGCATTTGGCGTGGGTTTGTAAAGATTTAGGAATGGCGTGCGCGTGTAGTCGCTCATGCGACCAACTCCAGTTCGTTGGGTGGACCTGTGGGCAGTGTGGTGAGCGTCCACTCGCCCGGCTCGCAGACGTGCGACGGTTGCTGCCAGGTGCGGATCATCTCGCCCTGCGCGCTGATGGTGATGATGGCGAGGCCGCCGATCTCGCGCGTGCGGTATGTGCTGTAGGCGCTGGTGCCGTATGGGCCACGACCGTATGGGCGGGGTGGGGCCATGTCACGCGATCCAATGCGGGCAGAGGAACACGAAGCGCCGGCAAGACGGGCACCAGCGCAGCTTCAGGGTTCGCTTTCCTGCCATCGTCACACCTCCCGCAGGAGCACGCCGCTATCCCAGGCGATCCAGGTCCCCCGTGCGCCACCGCCGGCGAGCGACACGGCGCCATTGACGCCGCCGCCGATGTCATACCCAACGGGCGGCCAGACGTTCATAGCGTTAGCGGATCGGTTCCACATGGTCCATCGGCTCCCCGGCGGTGCCCAGGCCGGCAGGATCACGCCATTGTTCGCCACTGGCACGGTATTGACGTTGCTGTAGTAGGCCACGAGCGGCGTCGCTGTTGCCTGTGTCGTGCCTGCCGCTGCCACGCCTCCTTGTTGTGCCGGCAGTCCCGGCTCGTACTTCCCGGCCTGCCCTGGTGGGGTGAATGTAGAGTTGCCCCA
>JANWJO010000177.1 GCA_025449435.1 Chloroflexota bacterium
CACCTCAGCAGCTCATCGTGTTAACCGAGTGGGTGAGCGGTGGCGGGCAGTTGATCATTACCGGCGGGAGCGGCGCAACCCAAACGTTGGTAGGTCTTGGCTCACTGGCCCCGGTACGATCCGTGGGTGCCGCCATGCCGGATGCATCGCTGGATAGCGCGCTTTCCAATTGGCTCGGAACACCCGTCACCGGCATACAAGCGCTGTCGCAAGCTACCCCCATTCCAGGGGCAATCGTCCGGCTTGCCGGCGGCTCGACGCCGCTGGTCGTAGACCGTTCTCTAGGTGATGGCTGGGTCACATACATCGCGTTGGATATGGGGTCGCCGGCGATGCAGCAAGGCCCGGGAGCGCCGCAGTTCTGGCAGCACGTCTTCACCGGCGAGCACGCTGCGCCGGCCCCGATTCCCTTACCAGTAACTGGCAGCACGCCGTTCGTGGACGTCGATACGTCGGCCGGGATGCCTGATGCCAGCGCACTCGAGGCGTGGCTCGTGGCGTATGTGTTCATCGTAGGCCCGGTGAACTATGCGGTGTTACAGCGGTTCAAGCAGAAGTCGCTGTTTTGGGTGAGCGTGCCCGTCATCGGCATCGCGGTAGCGGGTGGCGTGTTGCTGTATGGGACACTGTTTTTCGCGCATCGCACGGAAGTGACGTCGCTCACCGTTATCCGGCAGCAACAGGGCGCGCTGGTTGGCCGAACGCAAACTGAGCTAGCGCTGGCTGGTTACGCCAGTTCCCAGGTTGATGTGCACATTTCTTCATTGGCAACGCTGGTTCCGTTGCGCGAAACCAAACCCACGTCCTACCCAGCTATCGTACTGGCAGCCTCTACCGCCACCGTACAGTCAGCCACGCTCGATCCAGGTGCGCCGATCGTCTTCGCCGGTAGCGGGTCGGTGGCGGCACCGGCCATGCTCGATGCCAACCTCGTGGCGAGTGGAACGGTTATCCAGGGTACCGTTACGAACCGGTCGACGCAGGTGTTAACAAACGTTCGTGTGGTGCTCAACGGACAGTACGTGACGGTGCCCACACTCCAACCGGGAGAACAAGCGCCAGTCACCCTGACGTTGCAAAGCGCGCCGCCGACCTTGATTGAGCCTTCGTATGACGCTGGGCAGCGCAACGCCGGCCTACTCTTTGCGAAAGCCGTGTCTGGCAGAACAAGCGCCTTCGACACGCAATTTCCTGGCCCGCAGGTCTTTCCTCACCGCGACAATGGCGTCCTCGTCACCGCTGAGACTGGGAACCAACCGGTTGCTGCCACCGTTTCTGGTCACAGCGCCGTGCTCGACTCATCGGTGCTGTATGTCCTAGCCGTGTCCATGCACTCCTCCAGCGGTGCGGTGTCGGTGCTGCCCGGTGAGGCGCGGCGCGATGTGTTGCAAAATGCCGGCATATCCAGCACCAGTCCGCAGTCACAGGTGGGGCTTGGGCCGGATGCGATCTTCCAGTTCACGCTGCCACCCGAGTATCTGGGGGCGACCTGGCATGCCATCCACCTGACCACCACACTGCCTACCTACATGACGCGTGGGTTGCCGGCAGGCATCTCGTATTCCCTCTACAACTGGAGTACTGGCTTTTGGATAGGGCAGCCCTGGGCGACTTCCGGAGGCTCGGGCACCGTTACCAATCCGGCGGCCTATATTGACCCGCGCGGGCTCGTGCGCGTGCGCATTCAAGGGGTGAACGGTCGTGTGCAGTTTGCTTCGCTGGAACTGACTGGCGAGGGAACGCTACCGTGAGCGCGATCGAGATGCGGACTGTTTCGCGCACCTTCGGACACTTCGCCGCCCTCGACAACGTGTCGCTGTCGATCGAGGAGGGGTCGATTTGCGGACTGATTGGTCCCAACGGAGCAGGCAAAACCACGACGATGCGTATTCTCGCGACGCTGCTCGACCCCAGTGCTGGCGAGGCATTTGTCGGTGGGTATTCAGTCACTGAGCATGCCCGGGATGTGCGCCGCTTACTGGGCTATATGCCCGACATCTGCGGCGTGTACCGCGGGCTGACCGTAGGCGAATACCTCGACTTTTTTGGCCGGTGTTGTGACATGGACGGTCCCAGCCGCGAGCGGGCCATCAGCGAAGTGCTGGAACTGGTGGACTTGGGGTCGCGCCGCGAGTTTGCTATGGAGGTCCTCACGCGCGGCATGTTGCAGCGCCTGTCACTGGCGCGCACCCTGCTGCACGACCCCATGGTGCTGCTCCTAGATGAGCCATCGTCTGGGCTCGATCCTCGCGCGCGCGTGGAGCTGCGCGAGTCGCTCAAAGAAATGCGACGGTTGGGCAAGACCATCCTGATCAGTTCACACATCCTGGCGGACCTGACGGAAGTGTGTACACACGTGGCGATTATGGACAAAGGGTTCCTGCGGTCGTTTGGCACGCTGGACGAGATGGTCACCCGGTCATCTGGTGGCCGCGAGTTTAAGATCGAGCTGGCGCAGGCAGCGGAGGTCCCAGTTGATTTCGCCACACGCTTCCCTGAACTGTCTGCCCTCACCGTGGAGAAGGGTGAGGTGCGCACCACGCTAGCAGTACGTTTCCAAGGTGATGACACGGCGCTCGCCGCACTGGTGGCACGGATGACCGCTCAAGGCATACCGGTGGTTGGCTTGCGAGAAACCCAACTCGACCTGGAAGCTGTGTTCCTCAAGTCGACGGCGCCAGTGTCCGAATGAACACCGGTAGCTGTGCGGGGGGAGACTAAGCACATGGACGTGACACGCAACCCGATTGTAGTCCGGGAGCTCGGTGGGCAGCGCCGGACCGGCAGGCAAACGGTGGTACTCTTCCTCACCTTGTTGGGCCTTGCCCTCCTGACGTATTGGTTCTACAACACAGCTCTTGCTGCCGGCCGAGATGTACAAGCGTTTGGGGCGCAGTCGGCATCCTACTCCTCGGTGTTCTCAGGGATCGTGTTTCTCCAGCTGTTTTACGCCTTCATCACGGTAGCTGGCAGCGCGTCGGGCTCCATCGCCTCGGAGCGCGAACAACGCACGCTGGATGTGGTGCTCACCACACCCATCACCACTGAACAGTTTGTGTTCGGCAAGATTGCCTCGGCCATTGTGCCGCAGTTGCTGTTTGTCGCGGCGGCCCTGCCGTTTCAAGCGATTGCTGCCGTATTGGGCGGAGTGTCCTGGAGCAATTGGTTTATGGAAGATGCCGTGCTGGTGATGACGGTCATAATGACCGCCGTGTTTTGTGTGTGGATCTCCTCCCGCGTGGCCACATCGCGCGTGGCGCATCGCCTGGCTTATGGCATCATCTTCGGCCTCAATATTGGCGGACCAATCCTGTTTCTGTTTGGTGGCGTGACGGCAGCGCTGACCTCGTCGGCATTGGCCGGTAGGTCAGGGAGTAGCGGTGACCTGGTGACCTTGTTCATCGGCTCCGTAGTGGCGTCATTAGACCCCTGGTTCGCCTACGCCGCAAGCTTGGAGCCGCTGCAAGACGGGAGCTCGCTCGTACTGCTTAATGCATCTGGCGTTCTGCAGGGCACCAACCTCACAGTGATTCAGCCGTGGTTGCTCCTGGTGGCGTTCTATGTCATCGGCACCGTGTTCTTTTTCAAGCGCACGGTGCGGCAAGTACATCGGCTGGGTCGATAGGATTCGCTGTGGTTGCTCCCTGCCCCGGAAACCGGGGCGGGGTGGGAGGTGGGGCTACGCAGCTTGTGCGGCGAACAACTGCGCATGATCCAGGATGCCGTCAAGTTCGCGGCGCTCCTTCTCAGGCAGTGGTAGTAACGGCAGGCGCGGCGGCCCGCCATAATAGCCGCGTCGGTCAAGTGCAGCTTTGAGCGCCGGGACTCCCCAGCGAGCGGTGACGGCCTGGTTCACTGGCAGTAAGCGCAGTTGCAACGCGCGGGCCTCGAACAGGTTCCCAGTCAAGAAGCGACGGTACAAGGCGACCGTCTCCTCTGGAGCAATATTGGCAAGGGCTACCACGCCACCGCTCGCGCCGAGCACAAGGGCGGGTAACAGGAAGTACGCCGAGCCTGCCAATACCTGGAATGTAGCGGGCTTACAGCGTAGAACCTCGGCCATGTTGGCGATGTTGCCTGAGCTGTCCTTGATGCCAGCGATGTTCGGGTGCTCCGCCAGTTGGAGGACGGTGTCGGCCGGCATGTCAATTCCGGTGTTAGCAGGAACGTTGTACAACAACACCGGCACGGGGCAGGCATCGGCGACGGCTCTATAGTGCGCAAGGAGTGAGGCGGCATCCATACGCGAGCGGTAATAGTGGGGCGTGACCACAATCACCGCATCAGCGCCGAGATTAGCGGCCCGTTTGGACAGGCTTACCGTCTCGATGGTGGATTCAGCGCCGGTGCCAGCAATGAGCGACTGGTCGGATGGGATGCATTCTCTCGCGATGCGGATCATGTGGAGTTTCTCGGCTTCGTTCAGCGCCACATACTCGCCATTGGACCCCAGCACCACATAGCCAGACAGTCCTGTCGTGGTCCAGCGAGCGAAATTCGCTTTCAACTGGGCTACAGCGATCTGTTGATCGGTGGTGAACGGCGTTGGGATAGGTGGATAGATTCCCTGCAGCGCACGCATAGGTGACAACCTTTCTGCCATGTACCCCCTTTGCCGGGCCGTCCAGGATGATAGCGCAACGGCGGTCACCCGCCTGCGAACATCCGTTACCATTGGCCGGTAGCAGGCGGGCTCGGCGCAGAGCACGCGGTTGCTACAGCGACCTGTGGAGTGTGAGGAGGACGCCGGCGATACCGGCGAGCCCGGTCAGGGCGAGCCAGAGGGCTTCGACCTTCCGGCCAATCTTTGGAGCGACGACGAGCCCGGCGCCGCCGCGCAGCAGGGCAATGAAGGCGAGCAGGGCGCATCCCGTGAGCGTCGTCAGTGTCCAAGCGTGGAGCACGCTACCTCCAAATGCCTGGGGTCAATCCCACACAGGGGTAGACCCAGTGCAACGGTAACACAGCGGCACGAATGGCGCTGCGAGCGAACGTGCGCTACCTCTGGAAGCCATCTGGCAACGAGAGGTAGTGACCGGAGAGGGTCGATCGACATGCAAACGCGCATCTTAGTGGTTGATGACGACGCGGACTTTCGTGCAGCGACGTGCGAGGTGCTCAAACAGGCCGGCTACGAGGTAGTGACGTGCGGCGACGGCCGGCTGGCCACACAAGTGTTCGAGGACTCGAGGCCGCAGTTAGTCATCCTCGACGTCATCATGCCGGGCTTGGATGGCTACAACATTTGTAGCGCCATTCGCCGGGTGTCCACAGTCCCCATCATATTCGTGTCGGCTCGGGGGACGCCGGCGGATAAGGCCATTGGGCTACGCAGTGGTGCTGACGACTATATTGCCAAGCCATTCAACCTCGACGAGTTTCTGGCGCGGCTGGAAGCCGTCTTGCGCCGATCAAATGGCATGCATGGCGGGATGGCGCCAAGTGGGACAATGCTGCGGTTCCCCCCGTTGGTCATCGACTTGCAGGGGCGCAAAGCCGAGGTCGACGGCAAGCCGCTGCCACTCACGCCGATCGAGTTCCGGTTCCTCGCACACGTCGCGCAAGCACCGGGCAAAACGTTCACGCGCGAAGAGCTGCTCGAAGCAGTGTGGCGCCCAGGCATCGAGAGTAATTCGCGCACCGTGGACGTGCACGTCCGCAGGGTGCGCAAGAAGCTCGAGGAAGCACGCTTGCCGGCAACGTGGCTGTCAACGGTGCGTGGTGCCGGCTATGGGTTCCAGCTCGACGGCGGTCTCACCGGCCGCCACCGCTGACATATCGGCCCCGCGCTGGCCGCCGGATTGCCCTATACACTGACAGCCCTTATGAGGGAACGGCTCAAACTTGAAGGTGAGAGAAGGTCGTCATGCGAGTCGGCATCCTGGGCTTGGGGGCCGTGGGAAGTTCGCTAGGGCTGGCGCTACGCGCACGCAAGGGATGGGACGACGTCACCGGATTTGACAGTAGCGTCAAGGCGCAGAACGAGGCCAAGCGGCGCGGCTCAATCAAGCAAGGCACCAGCGATATACATGATCTGCTGAGCGATGCTGATATGGTGGTGCTCGCCGTGCCCGCTCTCGAAGTCGTGGCTTTTCTGCGGGAATATGGCAACGCGCTGCGCGAGGGCACCGTGGTGACCGATGTGGCTTCGAGCAAGCGCACCATCCTCGATGTCGCAGCCCGCGCCGTGCCGCCGCGGAGCGCGTTTGTGGGTGGCCACCCCTTCATCGAGATGCCCAGCGGCACCGAGAACGCCGATCCCGGCGTGTTTCTCGGGCGAACCTGGGCGCTCACACCCGGTCAAGGAACACCGGGAGAACGGGTGAGCGCTGTGGAAGCACTGGTGGAAGCGACGGGTGGCATCCCTTACTTTGTGGATGCCGATGAACACGACGCTTGGGTGGCCGGCGTGGTCCAGGTGCCACGCATCCTCGCTTCGGTGCTGGCACGCGTCGCGTCGGAAAGCGAAGCCTGGCGTGAGCTCGTGCCGCTCGCCGGGCATAGCTTTGACGATGGCACCCGCTGGTCGGCCCACGGTGAATTGGATGGACGCGATCTGGCACTGACCAACGGCACCGCGTTGGTATCCTGGCTAGATCGCGTCATGGACGACTTGTACCGCTGGCGCGAGGCCGTGGCGGAGAGCCGTGAGGCCGAGCTGCTGCAACGCTTTGCCGCTGCGCAAGCCGCACGCGAGCGCTGGCAGATGGACCGGAACAAGGAAAGGAAACAGAGGACGTGAGCGCGACTGCATCAGTCGTCCGCACGCGCGTGGCACCGAGCCCCACGGGGGAGCCGCATATCGGCAACATGTATGCCGCGCTGTTTTGCAAGGCGTTTGCCCATCAACGTCAGGGCGTGTTTGTCTTGCGACTCGAAGATACCGACCGCCGGCGCTTCGTGGCGCGGGCCGTCGACCAGTTACCGGAGGCGCTCCATTGGTTAGGGCTTGACCCCGATGAAAGCCCGGCCAGAGGCGGGCCGTATGCGCCCTATGTGCAAAGCGAACGCCTGCCGCTCTATCACCAGGCTGCTGCCGACCTCATCCTGACGGGACACGGCTATCGCTGCTTCTGCACACCAGAGCGGCTAGAAGCCGTACGCCAGGAGCAGATGGCGCGCAAAGAGCCAACGCGCTACGACCGGCGTTGCTTGCACTTGCCCAGTGGCGAAATCGAGAGCAACCTGCGTGCCGGTGTGCCCCACACCGTGCGGCTGCGCATCCCTGATGCCGGCACGGTGGAATGGGACGATGCGGTGCGTGGCCACGTGAGCTATCAGTGTGCGACGCTTACTGACCAGATCTTGCTGAAGTCCGACGGGTTCCCGACGTCGCATCTGGGCATCCCGTACGACGACCACGCCATGCGCATCAGCCACGTGATTCGGGCAGAGGAATGGCTGCCGAGCGTGCCCTACTACATCTTGCTCTTCCATGCCTTCGGCTGGGAGTTGCCGGTCTTCGCGCACTTGTCGATCTTGCGCAATGCTGACCGCTCCAAGATGTCCAAGCGTAAGAATCCGACGTCGGTGATGTGGTATCGCTCACAAGGCTTCTTGCCCCAGGCCATCGTCAACTTTCTGGCGCTGCAAGGCTGGTCGCATCCGGAGGGCAAGGAGTTCTTCACGTTCGAGGAGTTTGCCGCACGGTTAACGCTCGAGCGCATCGTGACCAGTGGCCCGATCTTCGATTTCACCAAGCTCGATTGGATGAATGGCCGGTACATTGCTGCGCTCAGCTTGCAGGAACTCGCTGAGGCGGCCGAGCCGTTTCTCCCCGAGCCGGTGGCACGGCCAGCGTTGCTGGCCATGCTGCCGTTGGTGCGAGATCGGATGAAGCGCCTGAATGAGATCGGCAACCTCACCGAGTTCCTGCGGCACGACCCGGACGCGTCATCGCTCCCCTTTGAGCAAGCGGTCAAGAAGCGCTCAGTTCAGGACATGTACGACGCGCTCCAGGTCACCTCTGCTAGGATCAAAGAGCTGGTAGCCCCTGATGCTGCCACGTTCGAGCACACGGTGCGCGCCACCGCGGAAGAACTCGGATGGAAAGCTGGGGACGTGTTCATGTTGCTACGTGTCGCGGTGACCGGCAGCTCCGCCTCCCCGCCCCTGTACGAGTCGTGTGCGACGCTGGGCTGGCAGGTGGTGTGCCGCCGCCTCGATGCGGCGCTTACGAGCCTGGCCGTCAAACAGGCATCACCCGCCCAAGCGTAGCGCGTGCCGTTCTCCGGAAAGCAAGGAAAGGCTGTCATGCAATATCGCCAGCTCGGCATTAACGGTCCAGAGGTGCCAGTGATTTGCTTAGGCGCGTGGCCCATTGGCGGAGGTATGGGCAAGCTTGACGACGCCATCGCCATCGCCACGGTGCAGGCGGCCGTTGATAGCGGCATCACGTTCATCGATACGGCAGAGGGGTACCGTCGCTCCGAAGAGTTGGTGGGTAAGGCACTCCAGGGACGGCGCGACCAGGTGTTCCTCGCCACCAAGGTTAGCCGCGGCGACCTCAGCCGGGGGCACATACTGGAGGTGGCGGAGAATAGCCTGCGCACCCTCAAAACGGATCGTATTGACTTGTTACAGGCGCACTCGTGGGACGATCAGCACCCGATTGAAGAGGCCATGCTCGCGTTCCGCGACCTGGTCGAGGACGGCAAGGTCCGCTACATTGGTGTGAGCAACTTCAGCGCGGCGCAACTGGCTGAGGCGATGTCCTACACCAGGGTGCAGTCGATCCAACCTCGTTATAGCGTGCTGTACCGCCGGCCGGAGGAAGAGTTGTTTCCGTACTGCCGGACGCACGGTGTGGGGGTGATCGTATACTCTCCCTTGGAAAAGGGCTTGCTCTCTGGCCGTTACAGCGCGACTACCGTGTTCTCAGAAGATGACGAGCGTGCGCGCATGCCGGCCTTCCAGGGTGAACGCCTGGCGCGCCACGCTGCTACCGCTACCAAGCTCCAGGCGTATGCGGCGGAATACGGGCACACAGCGGTGGAGTTGGCGGTGGCGTGGACACTGGCCAACCCTACGGTGACCACGGCCATTGTGGGGGCCAAGTCGCCAGAACAACTGCATGAGCACGTGCGCGCAGCGAGCTGGCAGCTCACTCCTGCCGAAATGCAACAGATTGACGAGATGATAGGCGGCGACCGGACCGGCTAAGCGCTGCGTCGCTGGGGCAATCGCAGCATTCGCAGCGCGAATTGACGTCCTGTTGGCGTGCTACCCTCATGGCCGTTTCATCTCGGCGGCCAGATCGCGTTCACGCGGTTGACGGTGTGGGAGGGGTGCCTTCGTGGAACCACTTGGACTCCGGTTACGCATCCTGTTCCTGGTGACCGCAGCGGTAACAGGTGTCGCTGGTGTGGTCATGTATCTCGAGCCGGAAACCGCCGGCACACAACTCTGGCCGTGGACCCTGACGCCACTGATGGCACGCTTCTTGGGCGCGTTGTTTATCGCTGTCGCGGTCGGTGCCCTGCTGGCGGCGTTCGCGCGGATCTGGTCGCACGTCCGCCCGCTGTTTCCCCCGGCATTGGTGTTCACCGGGCTCATCATTATTGCATCGGTGTTGAGCATCAGCAGTTTTACGCCGCACATCCTGCGGGCGATTGTCTTCTTCGCCATCTATGTCATTGCGTTCGTGTTGGGGCTGGCCGTATACATCCGGCGAGAAACCGAGGAACGGCGAGCCGCGGCTGCTGCCAAGGAAACACGACGCGCTTAAGGCGCTGAATGCCACCGATGTGGAACGGCACGCTTGCCCCGTTGTTCGGGGTCCGGTATACTCTGGCGTCATCTGCGAGCGGCTACTGAGCGCTTCTGGCGCGGGCCGGTCCGGTGACAAGCGATGCGGTGTCGTCTAGCGGTAAGACGCCTGACTCTGGATCAGGTAACCGAGGTTCGAGTCCTTGCACCGCAGCCCAAACTACCCTTGACTGAACTCGTCACACCACTACCATGCGTGGTCTTGCAATGATGCGCTTACGGCGTCACGCCGTAGCGAAGCTCGATGGTTTGTAGCTCGCTTGCTGCTTGCTGAATGTCGGCATTTCCGGCTTGCATGTGGGTAACGGCAACGTTCAGTTCGGCGGCGTTGACGTCGTCGACGCCTTTGGCATAGTGGGTTGCCGTCATCACCAGTTCGCTGCCAGCGCGCACCAGTAAGGCATCGAACTTCACAAAGTCGGGTGGTACGGCCCGATGCGCTTGTAGCCCAGATCCCGCCGCCTGCATGGTGGCAAGCGCAAGGGCAGTGGTCGACATCCAGTCAGGATCTTTCATCAGCAAAGGGTCTTGACTGGCAAGATCTGATTGCTCGGAGATGCTTTCCAGGCCCTGGCTCGCGGCGGCGATCCGCGGCTGGATGCCGGTCAGATACGCCATATCGTTGAGTGGAAGGCCTGGGGTTGGCTGTGGTGTTGCCGATGGCGGACTCTTGGTGGGCGTTCGGGGTATACGCGTCGGTGTTGGCGGCACCGCTGTCGCCGTTGGTCGAGGAGTTGTCGTCGGGAGCGGAGTTGCGGTAGCAGGTATCGCGGTTGCCGTTGGTTGCTCGGTTGGTGTTGGCG
>JANWJO010000178.1 GCA_025449435.1 Chloroflexota bacterium
TATTCAGGTCATCTCCCGGTACGATCTTTGCTAACAAGGTTGTGGCAGCGCATCCTACCATAAGGCAGTAAGCAACCTGCCGGCATAGACCAGGGGAGGAATGACAACGTTATGCACGCGATCATACTGGCGGCAGGGTATGCAACCCGACTGGGCGAACTGACGCGCAACTATCCAAAGCCCCTCTTGAAGGTGGGCGGCCGTTCGCTCATTGACCATCTGCTGGACAAACTGGAGCCTGTCTCCTTGATCGAACGGGTGGACGTGGTCACCAATGCCCGGTTTGCCCCGCAGTTCGATGGTTGGGCCCGAACACAGCGTCGACGCTTCGCCGTCCACGTCATCGACGACGGCACGGACAGCGACGCAAACAAGCTGGGCGCAGTCGGCGATGTCCTGTTCACTGTTCGCCAGCTGGGCTTGCACGGTGACGTATTCGTCGGCGCCGCCGACAACTTGTTTGACTTTTCACTCCAACCATTCTTTGAAACGTTTAGCGCCAGAGGCTCCACGGTGGGGTTGTATGACGTGGGTGACTTGAGCGCCATGCCGCAGTATAGCGAGGTCCAAATCGATGCCAACCAGCACATCACGTCGTTTGTAGAAAAACCCAAAGCACCGGTGTCGACCTTTATGGCCACCGCTCTGTACGCCTACAAAGCGGCACACGTGGCCATGCTCGAAACCTACAAGAGCGAGGGCCACAACATGGACTCACCAGGCTTTTTCCCTGCCTGGTTGCATAAGCGAGCGCCGGTGTATGGGCACGTGTTTCGGGGTCGCTGGCTCGATGTTGGCACGCCAGAACGCTATCACGAGGCGCAGGTGGCTTGGACGACACAAGCCGTGTGACGCCAAGCGTGAGAGACCACCCGGTGTACCCTGCGGGCGGCATCGTACTCGCTGGTGGACAGAGCAGGCGCCTCGGACGGGACAAGGCGCGCGTGCTCATCAATGGTCAACCTGCCGTATTGTGGCAGGTACAACTCCTCCAGACCGTGGTCTCGTCAGTGGTGGTGGTGGTTGCACCGGGCCGGCATTATCGTGTGCCAGTACCCGAAGTGCCAGATGAATTTCCAAACGAGGGTCCGCTGGGAGGCATCGCAACCGGCCTGCGCCACCTGAGCACCAGCGCAGCGTTCGTCTGTGCGTGCGACATGCCGTTGCTGCGACCAGCCCTCATTGGTGGACTTTTCAAGGCCTTGGGCGATAACGACCTAGCCATCCCGGAATGTAACGGACGGCTTCAGCCCCTATGCGCGGTGTATGCGGCGCGCTGTCTTCCTGTCATTGAGCGCCTATATGCCGCGGGTGAGCGTCGGGCGCACGCTGTTGCCACCGCCGTGCCGTGCGTGCGCATTCAAGAGGAACAGTGGCGGCAGTGGGACTCGGCTGGTGAGTCTTTTGTCAGCATAAATTCGGAAACTGATCTCACCATGGTGCGCCGTTTGGCGCTGCAGCGAGACATCGTCGTCGATGGCGAGGATCATCTGCCGGAGGGTTGCTCGCCCCTGTTCCCCTCCCCTGGCGGGAGAGGGGAATAGGGGCGACGATCCCGCGCCTACGCGGGCTACTCTTCCTCGTCTTGATTCTGCAAGTTGAAAAAGAGTTCACTCTCGTTCACCTGCTCATCATCGCCTGGGAAGACCGATGGGAAGTCGGCTGGGAAGGCATCGTCGAACTCCCCGGGGAGGCCCTCCGCAGCAATGGATGCTGCTTGCTCGTCGGCGAGCCGGCGCTGTTCAGCGAGCTCAGCCCGGCGTGTAAGGCCGGTGCCAGCAGGAATCAACTTGCCTATGATGACATTCTCCTTGAGCCCCACGAGCTTGTCACGCGAGCCGGCGATGGCCGCCTCTGTGAGCACGCGCGTCGTCTCCTGGAAGCTTGCCTTGGCCAGGAAGCTGTCGGTGTTGAGCGATGCTTTGGTCACGCCGAGGAGTACCGGCTCGGCCGTGGCCGCGTCGCCACCTTCGGCCTGCATGCGCGAATTGATATCCTCAAAGGTGAACCGATCAACCAGTTCACCCGGCAGTAGGTCGGAATGCCCTGGCTCTTCTACCCTGACGCGGCGGAGCAATTGGCGAACGATGACCTCGATGTGCTTGTCGTGGATGGGTACACCTTGCGATCGGTACACCTTCTGGACTTCTGCCACCAGGTACCGCTGCACGGCTTCGCGTCCTTGGACGCGCAGCTTTTCTTGCGGATTGGCCGATCCTTCCGTGAGTTCCTGACCAACCGCCACACGTTCGCCGTCTTTGACTCTGAGGCTGGCGTTTGGCGCCAGCGCATATTCGCGCGCCTCGTTGTCACGGTAGTGGATGTTGGCCGTGTCACCGTCGAGGCTCACGATGCCACTCTGACGTGCATAGACCTCGCTGGCCACAGCGGCAAGTGCGCTTTCGTCGGTTCCTTTGCCCCGTGGGCGCATCAACTGCTCACCGACCTCAGCGGTGGCGCCGTTGGCCACGGACCAGTGCATGCCAGGGGCCAATCGGTGCGTTTCGGTCAATTCGTCGTCAGACACGACGTGGACTTTGCGGCCGGTATCGGTCCGCTCGATCCTCACGATGCCGCCGATCTCCGACAGCGTGGCCGACTCCTTGGGCACGCGTGCTTCAAACAGTTCCTCGACGCGTGGCAGGCCCATCGTGATATCCTCACCGGCAACACCACCGGTGTGGAACGTGCGCATCGTGAGCTGTGTCCCAGGTTCGCCGATCGATTGCGCGGCGACGATACCCACGGCCTCACCGATGGCGATGGGCCCTTGGGTAGCCATGTTGGCACCATAGCACAGGCAGCACACGCCTCGACGCGCTTCACAGGTGAGTGGCGAGCGAACCTGAATCTCCTGGACTCCCGCGGCGAGGAAGCCTTCCGCGCGCGCTTGAGTGATGGCGTCATTGCGATCAGCCAGCAATTCGCCCGTCTCTGGGTCGATCACGGGGCTAGCGAGGTTCCGGCCCTTCAAACGATGGACGAATAGGTCGGCAGCCGGCTTGGTGGACGGGTCGATGCTATACGCCGAGCTATCGCCCAGGCGGATCGTGATGTAGGCTGGGGTATCACAATCCTCCTCGTAGATGATGACGTCTTGAGCGACGTCGATCAACCGGCGCGTGAGATACCCGGACTCCGCCGTGCGGATAGCCGTGTCGGCAAGGCCCTTGCGCGCACCGTGCGTGCTCATAAAGTACTCCAGCACGGTGAGGCCCTCACGCAGGTTGGAACGCACGGGCAAGGGAATAATTTGGCCCTTGGGGTTGGCAAACAGCCCGCGCAAGCCAGCGATCTGGCGGATTTGATTGAATCCACCCTTCGCCGCGCCTGATTCCGCCATCATAGCGATGGGCCCGAAGGCCGGTAGGTTGATGCGCACCTCTTTGAGCAGGTCCTCTTCGACCTGCTTCCAGGTGGTGATCAGGTTCGCCGTGCGTTCGCCTTGGGTAATCAGACCGTTGCGGAAGTCATCCTCGATGTTGTTGGCTTCGACGTCGGCTGTCGCCAGCATGGCCTTCTTGACGGCCGGGATCTTGATGTCGTCCATGGTGGCCGTAACACCGGACATCGTGGCGTAGTGGAAGCCGAGATTCTTGATCTTGTCCACGGTGTCGGCGGTCACCTCGGTACCAGCCGTACGGTAGCACTGGCCGATGAGCCGCCGGATACTCGCCTTGTCCACAATGTCGTTGTGAAGGCGCAATTCGGGGGGTAGCGCATCATTAAAGATGAGGCGGCCGACGGTGGTCTTGACGCCCAGCGTCTTGGTGACGTAGGACGAGCCGTCGGGACGGCGCGTCTTCACACGCTCAATGGCGGCCTTGGGTACCCAGCCCACGGTCGTGTCGACTCTCTGGCCGTCGGGCGTCGCGTCATACAACTCGTGCGGCACTCTGACATAGATGGGTGTTTGCAGGCTGACCTGGCGCGCGTCCCGAGCAGCGAACGCGTCCCCAAAGCCATCAAACACCTTGAACCGGCCGATGTTGTTCACAAGGTCGGGATCGTCATCTGGACGCATACTCACCAGGTAATAGCAGCCGAGCACCATGTCCTTGGTGGGGCTAACAATGGGCTCGCCGTCGGCAGGCGAGAGCAGGTTCTTGCTGGCGAGCATCAACTGGCGAGCCTCCAGCTGCGCTGCTGCCGAGAGCGGCACGTGCACAGCCATCTGATCGCCATCAAAGTCGGCGTTGAAGGCCGTACACACCAGGGGGTGAATCTGAATCGCGGATCCATCCACCAGCACGACATCAAAAGCCTGAATGCCGAGGCGGTGCAGCGTTGGGGCGCGGTTCAAGAGCACAGGATGCCCTTCGACGACCTCTTCGAGCACTTCCCACACCTCGGGTCGCTGACGCTCGACAGTGCGCTTTGCACTCTTAATGTTGTGGGCGAAACCCCGTTCCACCAGCTTGCGCATGACGAACGGCTTGAATAACTCCAGGGCCATTCGCTTGGGCAATCCACACTGATTGAGCTTGAGATGCGGCCCTACGACGATGACCGACCGCCCAGAGTAGTCGACGCGCGTGCCGAGCAGATTCTGGCGGAATCGTCCTTGCTTGCCCTTGAGCATGTCGGATAGCGACTTGAGCTTGTGGTTGCCAGAGCCTTGCACGGCTCGGCCACGGCGGCCGTTGTCGATCAGGGCATCGACAGCCTCTTGTAGCATGCGCTTTTCGTTGCGGATGATAATGTCGGGGGCGCCCAACTCCAAAAGACGCTTGAGGCGATTATTGCGGTTGATGACGCGGCGGTACAGGTCGTTGAGGTCGCTCGTGGCAAACCGGCCACCGTCGAGCTGCACCATTGGGCGCAGGTCCGGCGGAATGACGGGCAAGACGGTCAAGACCATCCACTCGGGACGAGCGCCCGATTTGCGGAAGTGCTCGACGACGCGCAAGCGCTTGGTGGCCTTCTTGCGCTTGAGGCTGCTGCCTCCGCTCCTGCCAATGTCATCGCGCAAGCTCTCTGCCAATTCGTCCAGCTTGAGCCCCAAGATAATGTCGCGGATGGCTTCCGCGCCCATCCCTGCCTCGAAGACCTCAGGGTAGAGGTCCTTCAGCTCGCGATATTTCTGATCGGTGATGAGGTCGTACACCTTGAGTGTCTCGAGACTGGCGCGGGACTCCTTGACCCGCGTTTCCTCGTCGACAACTTCCTTGGCAATCTTGCGCTCCAGGTTGCGTGATTCGTCGTCGGCCTCGCGCTTGATGCGCTCAAGCTTGGATGTGCGATCAGTGGCAGCCTTCTGGATGTCGGCGTTGAGCTTGGCCTCCTCACCCTTCGCCCACCGATCGACTTCGACGATAGCGGCTTCGCGATGGTCGTCCGTGATCCCATCGCCGGGCACAACGATGTGTGCACCAGAGGGCTCGAAGATAACGCCGTCTTGGGAATGCTCGGCGGCAGCCTCGGTGAGCCGAGCCAGGATCTTAGCACGCTCTTCCTCGACACGCAGAGGCAACGCTTCGAGTTTCTTGGCGTTGGCTTCCCGATCGCGTTCGTAGGCAGCCTCGATGTCATCCCGGCGCTGCTTGTAGAGGTCTTCGATTTCCTGCAGGCGGTCTTCGGGAGTGCCCTGGATGCGCAGAACACGCTCGGCCGCACCTTCGCCCACTGTACTGAGGATGGTGCGACGCGCCTCTTCATCGATTTTGGTCACGATGTAGCTGGCGAAGTACAGGATCTTCTCCAGGTTGCGCGGCGTGATCTCGAGCAAGATGCTCAGGTAGCTCGGCGTGCCCTTGAAATACCAGATATGGCTCACTGGCGACGCAAGCTCGATGTGGCCCATGCGCTCGCGCCGTACCTTAGCGCGCGCCACTTCCACGCCACACTTGTCGCACACGATGCCCTTGTAACGGACGCGCTTGTACTTGCCGCAATAGCACTCCCAGTCCTTGGTTGGACCGAAAATGCGCTCGCAAAACAACCCATCCTTCTCCGGCTTGAGCGTGCGATAGTTAATGGTCTCGGGCTTGGTTACTTCACCATAGGACCAACTCCGGATTTGCTCTGGCGATGCCAAGCTGATCTTGATACCAGTAAAACCATTGACTTCGAGCACCTAAGACTCTCCTTTCCCTTTCGGGACAGCATGGGAAAGCAGCCGGTACAGCTTGGTTGGGCCAAGCCAGGTTGAATATTCCAACCCTACCGGTGAGCGAGCACACGACCTCGCCCACCGGCGCCGGCTGAAACGGATGGGGCTAGCGCTCCCACCTACTCAGGTTGATGTCGTCGAGCGCTGAGATGGGCTCGTTATTGTAGTCGTCCTGTAAACCAACAATTTCGTCATTGTCATTGAGCACATCGACCGCCAATCCGAGACTCTGCAACTCTTTGACCAGCACCTTGAAGCTCTCCGGAACACCTGGTTCCATCACTTCCTCACCCTTGACAATGGCCTCGTAGGTCTTGACGCGACCAACAACGTCGTCCGATTTCACGGTCAGTAGTTCTTGCAGAATGTTGGCTGCACCATAGGCTTCCAGCGTCCACACTTCCATCTCCCCAAAGCGCTGACCGCCAAATTGGGCTTTACCGCCGAGTGGCTGCTGGGTGATCATGGAGTATGGCCCGGTACTGCGAGCGTGAATCTTGTCCTCCACCAGGTGGTGGAGCTTCATCATGTAAATCATACCGACGGCGATAGGCTCGTCAAACGTTTCGCCCGTGCGCCCATCAAACAGCATCGTCTTGCCCGACAGGGCATGACTGAGATCGATGTTGCGGAAGGTTTGCGCGGGTTGTGCTTGCAGCGACTTTGCGTAGTCACTTAAGTCGGGCGTGGCGGCGCCATTGGCATGGTGATCCTCGACGCCGTCGGCTGCTGGCGATGCTGCTGCCGCTGCCGCCAACGCTGGGGCAATAAGATCACGCCAGTTGGTATCCAACCGGGCGCGCAGGTCTGCTGGCAACTCGTTGGTCACCGGTAAGTCGTGACTGACCAGCCACGCCTTACGAATCTGGTCTTTGATCTCATCTTCAGTGGCCGAGTCAAACACCGGCGATGCCACTTTGACGCCCAACTGGTGAGCTGCCCACCCTAGATGCGTTTCGAGCAGCTGACCGAGGTTCATGCGGGCAGGCGCGCCCAGTGGGTTGAGGATGATATCGACGGGCGTGCCATCGGGCATATAGGGCATGTCGGCCACGGGCAAGATGGTGGAGATGACGCCTTTATTGCCGTGGCGTCCAGCCATCTTGTCGCCGGCGGACACCTTGCGCTTCTGCGCGATCGACACGCGCACCAGTTGGTTGACCCCTGGTGGCAAGTCGTGGCCATCATCGCGCGAGAACACGCTCACGGCAACAACTTTGCCGCGCTCACCGTGCGGCACGCGCAGCGATGTGTCTTTGACCTCACGGGCCTTTTCACCGAAGATGGCACGCAGCAAACGCTCCTCAGCGGTGAGCTCGGTTTCGCCTTTCGGCGTGATCTTGCCGACCAGGATATCGCCCTGCTGCACTTCGGCGCCTATATACACAATGCCGCGTTCGTCCAAGTTGCGCAGGGTTTCCTCACCCACGTTGGGCACCTCGCGCGTGATTTCCTCTGGTCCGAGCTTGGTATCACGAGCATCGACCTCGTGCTTTTCGATATGTATCGAGGTGAACTTGTCCTCGCGGACCAGGCGCTCGCTCAGGATGATGGCGTCTTCGTAGTTGCCACCCTCCCAGAACATGAACGCGACCAGGACGTTATCGCCTAACGCCAGTTCGCCATCTTGCGTGGACAGACTGTCGGCGAGCGGCTCGCCGACGTTGACCTGCTGTCCACGGGAGACACTAGGCCGCTGATTGATGCAGGTCGCGGCATTGGATCGCATGAACTTCACCAGCGGATACACCTGCGTGTCGCCGTCGGTGTCCGTGATCGTGATCTGCCGCGCAGTCACCTCAGTGACGACGCCAGCGCGCTCGCACAACAGCACCTGGCCCGAATCGCGCGCAGCCTGCATTTCCAGCCCGGTGCCCACCAATGGGGAGGCCGGACGGATGAGCGGCACAGCCTGCCGCTGCATGTTAGAACCCATCAACGCGCGGTTGGCATCGTCGTGTTCCAGGAATGGGATCAACCCAGCGGCGATCGACACGATCTGCTTGGGCGAGACGTCCATATAGTCAATGCGATCGGGCGACTCTGCCAGGAAGTCCTCGCCATGCCGGCACGCCACGCGCTCTTCGACGAACTCGCCGAAGTCGTTGAGTGGCGCGTTGGCTTGGGCGATGGTGTACAACTCCTCCGTGTCGGCGGAGAGGAAATCCTTAACAGGGTCCACGGCCGCGACGACGAATGGCGTAATGGCGACGGCGTGCCGTTTGCCCACAGCAAGTTTGCTGAACGCGCTGTCATCGAGCCTTGTGCCTGCCTTTAGAATCACGCGGTGCCGGCCATCGCGGACGTCGTCGGCCAGTACCCGACCGATAAGCCGGGTGTCGTCGTTATCCAGTTCGCGCACCACGCGGCGGTAAGGCGTCTCGATAAAACCGTACTCGTTTATGCGGGCGTAGGTCGAGAGCTGGCCGATGAGACCGATGTTCGGCCCTTCAGGCGTCTCGATAGGGCAAATGCGCCCGTAGTGCGAATGGTGTACGTCACGCACATCGAAGCCGGCACGATCACGGCTCAAGCCGCCGGGACCCATCGCCGAGAGGCGTCGCTTGTGCGACAGTTCGGACAGCGGGTTGGTCTGGTCCATAAACTGGCTCAACTGGCTGCCGCCGAAGAATTCCTTGATCGACGCCGTGGCGGGGCGGATGTTGATGAGTGCGCTCGGGGTAGCTTGACCTTCCTCTTGAATGGTCATTTTCTCCCGGATCACGCGCTCCATGCGCACGAGCCCAATGCGGAACTGCTTTTCGATTAATTCGCCAACCGCGCGCACCCGCCGGTTGCCGAGGTGGTCGATGTCATCAGGCCGCCCGATGCCGTTATTCAGATTAATCATGGTCTTGACCATGGCCACGATGTCATCGACGTCGAGAGTCAGGATGGCCTTGTCCCTCGTCAGCGCAAGGCGCTTGTTCACCTTGTAGCGACCGACGCGGCCCAGGTCGTAGCGGCGCTCATTGAAGAACGTGTTCTGCATGAGGAGTCGCGCGTTGTCGTGGTTCGGTGGGTCGCCGGGACGGACCTTCTTGTAGACCTCAATTAAGCCACCCTCGATGGAGTCGGGACTATTGTCCTTGTCGATGGTGGACTGAATGTAATGGTGATCGCCTTCGCTATCAACATCGGCCAAGCGTTCTTTGACGTCCTGGTTCGTGCCAATACCAACGGCGCGCAGGAAGGTTGTGATGGGAATCTTGCGCTTGCGGTCGATCTTGACCGCGAGCAGGTCGCGGTTCGACGTCTCGAACTCCAGCCACGCTCCGCGGCTCGGGATAACCTTGCCGAAACACAGTAAGCGGCCGGTGGTTGGGTCTTGCACTTGGGTAAAGTACACGCCTTCGGACCGCACGAGCTGTGAGACCACCACTCGCTCGGTGCCGCTAATGATGAATGTCCCCTGCTCGGTCATGATGGGGAACTCACCAAAGTAGATGTCTTGCTCCTTGACCTCGCCCGTTGACTTGATCAATAGCGAGGCCTTGATGCGCAACGGGGCCGAATAGGTTCGGTCCTGGTCGCGGCATTGCGCGACGGTGTATTTGGGCTTGCCAAACGGTTCGTCGGGCACCTCAAACCGCAGCTCGTAGCTCTTGCCCGTGAAGTCCTGAATGGGCGAGATCTCGGTAAATAGTTCGCGCAGCCCGAATGGCGCGTGATTCCCCGGGTCGGGTTCACCTCGCTGGATGGCGTCGAGCCGCTCCTGTTCGGCTAGCCGCCAATTTTCTCCTGTGAAATCGCCAAATGAGTCTCTCTGGGTCCGGATAAGATTGGGAATGGGAAGAATCTCTGGAGCCTTACCAAACCGGACACGATCAGCCAATGTCGCACCCCTCGCTTCGCAGCGCCTAAGACAAGCGTGGGCTCGCCTTGCGAGCCCGCAACCGGATAGCATACCACATTAGGCACGTGAGTCCCACTACAAGGGGACCCACGTGCCTCTAGTCAGCAGCGCTGCTTGTTTCGTCGCTCGCGCTCTCACTATTGTGCGCCACCCAAATGAGGCGTGGCGCGCTCGCTCGATACTCGTCCAGGTTATAGCTGCCGTACACCGCTTGCACAGTATACCCGGTGGCCAGCAGCAACCACTCGATTTCGAAGCGATAGCTGTAGCGAAGCTGTAGCGTGGTCGTGGCGCGCTCCAAGCGGACGCTGTGCGCCTGGCTGCCGCGTGCACCGCGCTTCGGTGTGGTGACGCGTTCGGTGTCGTACATCAGCGTCGTGTGGAGCAGTTGTCGCGCCGCGTCGGCCGTGCTCGACACCGATTGTGTGACCCAATTGCCCTGGTCATCTTGACGCCGGTAGCCCATCACCCATTGGCCACTGCTATCCGGGGCGTCCGAGGCCAGTGGATTCCACTGGTCAATAATCAGCAGGCCCCCTGGCTGGAGGTGCCGTCGCACATTACTCAGCGCCCGGAACTGGCTGGCAGAGGTGAGAAAGTGACAAAAGGTGTTGAGCGCAAATAGGGCCATGCCAGCTTGACGCGTGGTTGTAAACGATTCTGCAGGCGCGTGGAGCAGCACGACGCGGTGGTTTAGCTTTTCTTCCTCACAGCGTGCGTGCGCCCGCTTGAGCATGGCGAGCGACGGCTCAACCCCGATGACGTCGTGTCCGGCTGATGCCAATGCCAAGGACACCCTGCCGGTTCCGGAGCCAATATCCAAAATCGGAAGGTTCACGCCACGAGCGAACTCGGAATACAGCGTGAGGTCCTCATCGTGACCTGCGTGATCGAGGTCGTAGAACTGGGCGAGGCCGTCGTACACCTCGCCCTGGTGGTTAGCTGGCAAGCGTTGCCTGGGGGACGCGCGCGACCGTGTTGCGCAGCGTGCCGATGGCGGGGATCGTGATAGTTACCGTATCGCCCTCTTGTAGCGAGAAGTCATCGCCAGGCACGATGCCGGTACCAGTGAGCAAGAACGCCCCCTGTGGAAAGGCATTGTCGGTGTACAGGTAGCGCACCAGGTCGGCCAAGGTCCGCTTCATGCGTGCTGTGCTCGATTCGCCCTGGAACACGCGTGCCCCTCCGCGCAGGATTTCCAAATGTATAGGCATCGTCTGCGCATCCAGATGATCCTCGGCCACGAGGATAGCCGGGCCCAATGCGCAGCAATTGGTATACACCTTGGCTTGCGGCAGATACAGCGGGTTGGCGCCCTCGATATCGCGCGAACTCACATCGTTGCCGGCGGTGTAGCCCACGACGGAGCCGCGCGGACCAATCACCAGCACAAGCTCTGGTTCCGGTACGTTCCAGTGACTATCGTTGCGAATGCACACCGTGCCATCAGGTCCGACAACCCGGCTGGCCATCGCCTTGAAGAACAGCTCAGGTCGCTCGGCGGCATACACCCGATCGTAGATGCCGCTCTGGTTGGACTCACCTTCGCGGGCTTGGGCACTGCGCAGGTAGGTGACGCCGGCCGCCCATACCTCTTGCTCGTCGAGTGGCGCCAGCAGCCGAACGCTTCCCGCCTGCTCGTGTTGCAACGCGTCCCACGCAGCCAGGCCCGGCGAGCCGCTTTGACCCGCCAGGCGCGAGAGTGCGGCTTGACGATCGCGCTCGAGTGCGCCGATCATCGCCGTTATCGACGGAAACCCGCTGTTGTGGACAACGCCGTCAAGTACGACACCCACGACGGGGTGACCAGTCTCGACAGCAACGCGACAGATCAGCATGCGCCCTCCCTACCCAATGCCGCCCATGGAAGCGGCGACGTCACTCACTGTCGGGTGCGATTGCCAGCACATCCGCTACGACATTCGCCACATCCTCCCGCACCGGATTAAACGGTGGCCCAGAGCGTGTGGGATGGACTCTATTGCTCAACACCAGCACGATGGTCTGGCTCGCAGGATGGATGACCATCGACATCCCGGTAAAACCCGTGTGCCCGTACGTTTCCAGCGACCGCAGCCGGCCCATGTAATACGCCTGGTTCACCTCCCAGCCCAGCGCACGGGTAGCGCCAACCGCGAGGTAGCCAGTCTGCAGTGTGTGCATGAGCCGCGCCGTGTCAGGGGAAAGGATGTGGGCTCCGTCGAGCGAGCCATCGTTCAAGTGGCATCGTGCAAACCGCAGCAAGTCGCCAGCCGTGCTAAACAGGCCGGCGTGCCCGGCCACACCACCGAGTGACCAGGCGTTCTCGTCGTGGACGGTACCGCGAACCATGCCCCTGCCGGTTTCTTCCGGCTGGAATTCGGTTGGGGCGATGCGGCCCACGATGCTCGCTGGTGGGAGAAAGCCTGTCTCGTGCAAGCCAAGCGGGTCGCACAGACGCGCTTTCACCAACGCATCTAAGCCCTCTCCCGTGACTCGCTCGACCAGAACGCCCAGAGCTATCGCCCCCAGGTCGCTATAGCGCATCACGGTGGCCGGTGGGTTTTCCGGTGGCTCGACCAGTGCCCGGCGTAGACGCTCGGCCGGCGAGCCATCTACCTTCCACAGCGAGATGCCTGGCAGCAGGCCGCCAACGTGGGCCAGCAACTGGCGCACCGTGATCGCGCTCTTGCTGCCACCTGCAAACTCCGGCACATAGCGGCATACCGGCTCGTCGAGCGCCACCTGATGCACTTCGACCAGTTGCATCACCAGTGTCGTCGTAAATAACTTGGTGAGCGACGCGCAATCATAGATCGTGTCGACCGTGGCCGGTTCCGGTGCTGGCATGCGCGTATCAAAAGTTTGCCAGTACGCGCGGTTCCCATACGCCTGTTGATGCAAAACCTGACCAGCGTGCCATACGACCACGACGGCGCCGGGCATGCGACCTTCGGCCAGGTTGCGCGTCATAACACTGTCGAGTTCGACCGCCAGATCGACCACAATGTCCGCCTTTTCCGCCTGCATGCGCGCTGCAGCGCAGTGTCGCAGCAGTGGACGTAGGACGTCAAGGCTATTGCGTGGCAGGCGGCCTTCGGGTAGCATGTACATGCCGGATTGAGACACGCAGAGCGCGTCTCCACCAAGTATATACTGGTGCTATTCCCCCGGCCCCAGCAGCAGGAAGGAGCCGGAAACGACGCAACGCATTGCAACTCTGCTGTATGGAGAATGGCAGACCGACTAGCCAGCCCGGTGTTAGCCGGGCAATTCTCCGCAGAGTGCGACTGATCTGCACCGAGTGGTGAGTGGCACAGGGGAACTGTCACACACAGTCGTAACTCGGCTGAAACTGGGGAATGTACCGTCCGGGTACCTTCCCCAGTTTTGCATGCAGGCTACGTTACGGCCCGGCGCGAACCACTGCACACAACCACACCACGAGTGCTTCGATGTCCGTTTCATCAACGGTTTCGAACGGCGTGTGGGTGTAGCGCGTCGGAAAGGTCACCAGCGCGGTCGGGGTCCCGCCGCGCATGTAGGAAACGCCGTCACTACCGAAACTGCCAAACACGGCGTGTTGCACGCTGACGCCCGCGCCTGAAGCCACCTGCTCCAGGCGCCTGGTGAGTGCGTGGTCGTAGTGTACGAGCGAGTCTTTGTGCACCAGCCCTGGCCCACCGCCGAGACGAACTGGCATTGCCGTTTGCCCAACACCTGGTACATCACCGGTGAGCCCGCTTTCTACCACGATCGCACCAGAAAACCGGTGCTGTGCCGCCAGCGCGGCGGCGCCAACCACGCCAATTTCCTCTTGAACCGTGGCTACCAGCGACACCTCCCAGCGGCGCTCACCGGCTGGCACCCGGCTAATGACCTCCGAGATCACGGCGAGCCCGACCCGGTCGTCGCACGCCTTGCCGACAATGTGGTGGCCCAACGTGCGCGTCGCCACATCCCAAATAATGCGTGTCCCGGGCGTCACTCCCCGGCGCAAGAGTTGCTCGCGCGAGAGGCCGGTATCGACCCACACATCGTTCCACGTCAGTTCGGTGGGTTCGGGTAGGGCAAGCGTCGCCACGTGTCCTGTTGCCGCGGCGATGTAGCCTGGCAACGCTGCGCCGCGAGCCAGCACACGCACAGGTGTGCCGACGGTAAACCAATTACGCACACTGGAAGTGCGTTGCCAGGCCTGGCCATTGGCCAGCCACAGGTAGCCGGCGGGGTCGATGGCCCGTACCAAATAGCACAGCTCGTCGGCGTGGCCCGCTAGCAGGAGCCGGGGCCCGTTGCCACCGGCGCGGGCGATCACATTGCCCAGCGGTTGTCGCTCGATTTCGCAACCCAAGCTCGCCCACCACTGGGTGACATAATCCAGTACTGGCCCTTCCTCACCCGACGGACCTGACAGGTCGGTCAGTTCGCGAACGCGCTCAAGCAGGGTGGTGGCAGTCATCGAGGGAACACGATAACCGAGCGGAGCGTCTCGCCACGCTCCATGGCGTGAAATGCGCTGTCCACCTGGTCCAGTGTGATGCGGCGCGTGACGAGTTCATCCAGCTTCAAGTCGCCTTTACGGTACCAATCGGCGAGCAACGGGAAGTCACGCGACGGAAGACAGTCGCCAAACCAGGAGACGCGTAGCGAACCGCCGAGGTTAAAGAAGCGGGCGAGTGGCAACGTGAGTGTAGCCGTTGGCCCGGGCACACCGATCAACACGCACGTGCCGGCCAAGTCGCGGCTCAGCAGCGCCTGTTCGAGCGTTTCTGGCTTACCGATGGCCTCGAAGGTGTAATCGGCCCCGTGTCCACCGATCAGGTCCTTGATGCCCTGAATCGGGTCCTCCTGGCGTGCGTTGATCGTATCAGTCGCGCCAAAGCTGCGAGCCCAGGCGAGTTTGCGATCCTCAACATCCACCGCGATGATGCGTGAGGCGTGTGCCAACTTAGCCCCCTGGATAACGTTGATGCCTACACCACCGCAGCCAAACACAGCAACAGTGCTGCCGAGCCGGACGTTAGCGGTGTACAGGACAGCGCCGACACCCGTCATGACGGCGCAAGCGATGAGGCAGGTTGCATCGGGTGAAAGGTCGCTATCGATCTTCACCGCCTGGCTGGCGGCGACCACCGTGTGGGTGCAAAACGTGCCAACGCCGAGCACAGGGTGGAGTTGAGCACCATCCCGCTGGGCGTGCATGCGCGGCTGGGCGACGACCGTAGCTGCGCAAAAGTTGTACTGCCCGATCCGGCAAAAACGGCAGTGTCCGCACGGGGCACGCCGGGCGAGGATGACCAAGTCGCCAACTTTTGGCGACGCCACGCCCTCGCCAGCCCGCTCCACCACGCCGGTGCCTTCATGGCCGAGGAGGTAGGGAAAGTCAGTACCCATGTTGCCGAGCTTGACGTGCAAGTCGCTGTGACACACGCCACTAGCTAGGATGCGTACGAGCACCTCACCCGGGCCGGGATCGTCCACGACAAAGGCTTCGATTGCCGTAGCCGTTCCAGCTTGGCGAATGATGGCACCTTGTGCTTGAACAGGCACAACACACTCCCCACTGCTTCAACCTACTGCTTGCACAACACAGCTGCTGGACACATCAACGTGGTTGTACTTCGCTTATGGTGAAGGAACGTTCCCGGTTCGTCAAGGGGACGGGTGCGCGTGAAGCGGCATGCGATAAACTGAGCAACCGGTGAGTGCCCCCGGTAACTTGACCAGCGGAGGTGCCCAAATGGCGGCGCGCGTAGCCGTGATCGGCGCGACAGGGATCGTCGGCCAGCAGTTTCTGGTGGCACTCGATAAGCATCCCTGGTTCCAGGTGACCAGGCTCGCCGCATCGGCCCGCTCGGCCGGCAAGCCGTACCACCAGGCCATACGCGATGCCTCAACGGGAGCATCCCGCTGGCTGTGCGACGAGCCGCTGCCGGCAGCGTTTCACGATCTGCACGTTGAGGATGCCGCCACCTTTGATCCGGGGGGTCTCGACCTGGTTTTCACCGGCGTCGAGGAAGGTGAGGTCGCCAAAGAGCTGGAGCCCCGGCTCGCGGCGCGTGTGCCGGTGGTGAGTACCGCGTCGGCGTTCCGGATGGAAACCGATGTGCCTCTGATCATTCCTGGCATCAACGCCCGCCATCTGCCGCTCGTCACGCGCCAGCGCACCCAGCGTGGCTGGAAAGGGTGGGTACTGCCAATCTGCAACTGCACTACCACTGGCCTTGCCATCACGCTCAAGCCGCTGCTCGATGCTGTGGGACTGCGAACAGTCCATATGGTGTCGATGCAATCCCTGTCGGGAGCCGGGCGCAGCCCTGGTGTAAGTGCCTTGGACATCCTGGACAATGTGATCCCGTATATCCCGAAGGAAGAAGAGAAAGTACAGCGTGAGGTGCGCAAGGTGCTCGGGACACTGACGAACGACACTATCGAACCGTCAGCGCTGCCATTGAGCGCCATCTGCACACGCGTCAACGTGCGCGATGGACACACAGAAGCAGTTTTCGCGTCGACAGACAAGCTGTGTAGCACGGAACTTGCGCAAGAGCTGTTCGCTTGTTTCAAAGGCGACCTGGATGGACTGGCGTTGCCCTCAGCGCCTCAGCGGCCGATCGTCGTGCACACCGACCCGTACCGGCCGCAGCCGCGCCTGGATCGCAACACGGATCAGGGCATGGCGACGACGGTTGGGCGGATCAACACGCACGATGTCGAACCCAATGGCCTGAAATGGGTACTGGTGTCGCATAACACGCGCATGGGTGCGGCGCGTGGTGCGGTGTTGCTTGGTGAACTTGCCTACAAGCAAGGCCTTCTGTAGGCAGTCCGTGACGCCGCTGGTCAGAACTCGCTTTCGGGGATTTCGGCTGCCCAGTCGCCTAAGCGGAAGGACCGTACGGTCTGGAAAAAGGCGGGCAACCAGTGGTCGAACTGTTCGACGGTCGCTCCTTGGGCAACCAGCCGGGCCTGCAGCGTACCGCGATAGACCAGCCTAACCCATCGTTTGCGGGTGATGCCTTCGTGCTCGAAGGTGTGGCGTGCCTCCATCGTAATCAGGTTGCCCACCACTTCACCCTCTGACGATTCAATGACGGACTGCGGCAGTTTGCGCAAGCCAGTGAGAAAGCCGGACTTGAGTGCCGAGAGATCGCCAGGTTGTACCTCAAAGCCGAGGTCCAAGCTCTCAACCGAAAAGCTGGTGAGCGGTTCGGCAGGGTCGGGTGCGTACATGATGCCTGAACCGGTGGTGGTATCCAGCTCAAGGGGATGCCACTCCAGGGGAACGAAGAAGCTATACGCACGCGCTGGCTCACGGTAGAGCAACAGGCCGTTGAATGGCAGCATGTGGGAGGCCGGGGGTTTGCTGGACACCAACAACCATCTTCCTGGACATACCGACGTCATCGAACACATGACGGCATGCGCTGCATTTCAATGCCACGCCAGTGCGAATGTCGCCGCCGGGGAGCCCGTGCCGGCTTCGGCGCTTGGCTTGCGTTCCACAACCCTTGATCTATAATAGCGCAAACGCTGGGGTTCGAGACGTATGTCCTCGCTTGATGTGCCTATAGGAACCACTTCCACTGCACGTGGATAGGGACGGACGGACCGGCGTTTCGGCGTAGAAATTGTTTTCGTGGAGGAGATGCAGATGGTACAGGCCCCGTTAAATAGGCGACGCTTCCTGCGATACTCAGCGATGACCGCGGCGGGTGTGCTCGTGACGGCATGTGGCACGACTGCGACGACAACTTCTACTACCAGCGCAGCCGCCACCAGTGCAGCCGCCACCAGTGCGGCTGCCACTAGCGCGGCTGCCACCACCAGTGCGGCAGCCACCAGTGCCTCCGCCAATACCGCCATCGCGGCGACTACGTCGGCTGCTGCCACTACCACCCAAGCCATTACCCTCGCCAGCGCGGTGACCACTGCCGCGACGGCTTCGGTCGCCTCTGGCAAATACAAGGAAGCGCCGCAACTCGCAGCGCTCGTGCAGGCCGGCAAGTTGCCGCCGGTCGACCAGCGCCTCCCGACCAATCCGCGCGTCATCACGCCACTGCAGCAAGTGGGCGAGTATGGCGGCATCTGGCATCGAGCCTACTCGGGACTGTCTGATCGCTGGGGGCCGACCAAGCTCATCGAAGAGCCGCTGTCTCGCTGGCAAGCACCAGACGTGAACACCATTCAAGTAGTACCCAACTTTGTGGAGAAGTGGGACCAGAACAGCGACGCGACAGAGTTTACGTTCCACCTCCGCCAGGGGGTGAAGTGGTCCGACGGCCAGCCTGTCACCACCGCCGACGCCAAATTCTGGTGGGAAGATGTCCAGCAGAACAAGGACTTGTCTCCCGCACCGTCGTTCGTCATAAGCCAGACCACCGGCGGCAAAACCACATTTGCAACTGTGGACTTCCCGGACGACTTCACCATACACGTCAAGTACGCAGCCCCGTTCCCGCTTTTGACTATCCTCATGGCGAAACTCGGAGGGGCAGGGCCAGCGCAGCCGGCCTTTATCGTGCCGTCTCATTACCTGAAGCAGTACCACACTAAGTATGGTGATCAGGCGTTCATCAACGCTGCGATCAAGAAAGCTGGTGTTCAGAACTGGACCCAATTGTGGGGCAACGCCGGAGATATGCAGGGGCCAATTGCTTTCTGGCTACTCAACCCCGAGCTGCCGGTGGTAACAGCGTGGAAGATCGGTACGCCGCCTCCTGGTGACCCGATGACCATGGTGCGCAACCCCTATTACTGGATGGTTGATACTTCAGGCAACCAGTTGCCGTACATCGACCAGATCAACCACAACCTGTTCCAGAACCAGCAGGTGCTCAACTTGTGGATTGCCAGTGGCAAGATCGACCAGCAGATGCGCTTCTTAACCGCCGGGGACTATACCTTCTATAAGCAAAACGAGTCCAAGGGTGGCTACCGCACCCTCAACTGGCGGTCTGCCTCGACCAGCTGCTACTACTTCAGTTTGAACGCACCCGACCCCGTACTCGCCAAGCTGTTTGACACGCCAGATTTCCGGCAAGCCGTGAACTTGGCGGTGAACCGCGACGAGATCAACCAACTCATCTACAACGGCCTGGGCACCGCACGCCAGTATTCGCCGGTGCGCGGCTCGCCAGAGTTTGATGCCGGCATGACCAGTGCTTGGGCACAGTACGACGTGGCCAAAGCCAACTCCTTGCTCGACGGCCTCGGATTGAAGATGGGATCCGACGGTGTGCGTCAGCGGCCGGATGGCAAGCCGCTGGAGATTGTGATGGAGCACACCGCCATTCAGGGATCGCCTGATCTCGAAGCCCACAACCGCATGGTGACGTATTGGGCCAAGGTGGGCATCAAGATCGACCTCAAGTTCGACGAACGCGCCCTGGACGAACAGCGCGTGCACGACGCTGCCGTGACCGCTACGGGCGGGTTCTCGTGGGATCGCTCATCAGTGGTCAAAGCCGACCCCGGCCGGTTCTTGGGGACGATCGACGACGGCCCCTGGGCGCCAGCCTACGGCCACTGGTACGCCAAATCTCCCTACAAGCAGGCTCAGCCACCGAATGGCCACCCCATCACCAAGATATGGTCCTTGTGGGACCAGACGCAAGTCGAGCCCGACGAGACCAAGCGCGATGCGCTGTTCCAGCAGTTGATCGGCGTACATAAGGCGACACCGTTCGCCGTGGGCACCGTTGGTGAGCTGGTGCAGCCCATGATCGCGAAAACCAACTTCCTGAACTGTGCTGGCGGCTACATCGACGACGACACCTTGCGCGACGACGGCCTGACGTATCCCTGCCAGTACTTCATGAAGCAGTCCTAGAGGAAGAACCTCAATGAGCCCTGCCGGCCCTTTACAAACCGGCAGGGTTCATAGTGGGAAGCAACCATGATTCAGTATATGATCCGCCGGCTAATCCTAGCCATACCTACGGTCATCGTTATCTCCATGCTTTCCTTCGCCATCATCCAGCTTGCTCCTGGCAACTTTATGGACGACTACGCGGCGCAGCTGGCTCAGCAGGGTGAGCAGATCTCCGATCAACAGCTCAAAGCACTCGAAGACGCCTATGGATTGAATGATCCTGGTTACGTCCAGTATTTCAAGTGGGTGGCACGCATCGTGACGCACGGGGATTTTGGGCAGTCCCTGGAGTGGAACCAACCGGTGTCTACCCTTATTTGGGGCCGCCTGGGGTGGACGGTCGTGCTGGTTGTGCTCACGCTGCTCGCAACCTGGATCATGGCCATCCCCATCGGTATCTATTCAGCGACCCATCAGTACTCGAAAGCCGACTACACCTTCACGGCACTGGGCTTTATCGGGCTCGGTGTGCCTGGTTTCATGCTCGCCCTGGTGCTCATGTGGATAGGTGTGTCCCATTTCAGCATGGATGTCGGCGGCGTGTTTTCCCAGCAATACGAAACCGCCCCCTGGTCACTCGGTAAGTTCATCGACCTGCTGAAGCACCTGTGGATTCCGCTCTTGGTGGGCTCCACTGAAGGCACAGCCGGGCTTATCCGCGTATTGCGGGCGAACTTGCTCGACGAGATGCACAAGCCGTACGTGACGGCGGTGCGGGCGCGCGGTCTCGACGAGCGCACCTTGACGGTGGAATATCCGGTGCGCGTGGCACTCAACCCCATCGTGAGCTCCATTGGCTTTACGTTGCCCGACCTGATTTCGGGCGGCGTTATCCTGTCGGTGGTGATGAGCCTGCCGACAATCGGGCCACTCCTGTTGAACGCTCTCACGGCCAAGGACATGTACCTTGCGGGGACCCTCCTTCTGATCGTAGGCATCTTGACCATCATCGGCACCATGATCTCGGATATCCTGCTCGCCTGGCTGGATCCGCGTATTCGATTTGGGTCAGCATGAGATGACGATTGTCGCTGGAACCGCCCTTGAAGCGCCCGACCTGCCGGAAGAGCGCGAGGCGGATCGTAAGCTCTCCGTCGCGTCGCCGTGGACGCTCGTGTGGTGGCGCTTCCGCAAGCACAAGATCGCCCTAGGTGCCAGCGTGCTGGTGATCATGTACTACTTGACAGCCGTTTTCTGCGAGTTTGTGGCGCCCACCGACCCCAACGCCATCAACGGAACGTTTCGCTATGTGCAACCTCAGGGTATCAGCTTTCACGACGCGCAAGGCCACTTCTCGCTCATCCCAGGTGTGTACGGCCTTGCGCTCCATCGCGACTCGGTGACGCTGCAGTTGACCTACACCACGGACAAGACCAAATGGTTCCCCCTGCAACTCTTTGCCCAGGGTACGCCGTACCAGTTGTGGAACGTCATCCCCTGGGATCGCCACCTGATCAGTCTGGGACCCAATAACAGCGACCAAGCGTTTTATCTCTTGGGATCAGATAAGCTCGGCCGGGACATGTTGTCGCGCGTCGTGTACGCGTCACGGGTGTCACTTTCGCTTGGCCTCATCGGCGTGGCCTTGAGCTTGCTGCTTGGCGTGATTTTGGGTGGCATCTCAGGCTACTACGGCGGAGGACCTGACCTGCTCATCCAGCGCATCATCGAGTTCGTGAGGTCAATGCCGACCATTCCATTGTGGCTGGCACTGTCGGCCATTCTGCCACCGACCTGGTCGCCGCTCCTGGTGTATTTTGGTATCACGTGCATCCTGTCGCTGCTCAACTGGACCCGGCTGGCGCGGGAAGTGCGCGGCCGGTTTGCTCAATTGCGCGATGAGGACTTTGTGATGGCGGCGCGTTTCGCTGGCGCTAGCGAGCCACGTATCATCTTCCGGCACATGGTGCCGTCGTTCACCTCCCACATCATCGCCATCACCACACTGGCCATCCCCGGCATGATTTTGGGTGAGACGGCGCTGAGCTTCTTGGGGCTCGGTTTGCGCTCACCCATCGTGAGCTGGGGCGTGTTGCTCCAAGATGCACAGAGTGTGCAGACCGTGTCGCTGTACCCCTGGTTGCTGGTCCCGGCACTGTCGGTCGTGGTAGTCATCCTGGCCTTCAACTTCATGGGTGATGGCTTGCGCGATGCGGCAGACCCCTATGCGCGATAACGCCTTCGCTGCTCGAACGACAGCATTCCCCGTCAACGGGTCGGCGAAGGAACGCGACGTCTTACTGGAAGTAAAAGACCTCAAGGTCTACTTCGATCTGCGCGAGGGAACCACGCGTGCCGTGGACGGAGTGAGCTACACGCTGCATCGGGGCGAGACCCTCGGCATCGTTGGCGAGTCGGGATGCGGCAAGAGCGTCACAGCACAGTCGATCTTGCGGATCGTGCCTTCCCCCGGCCGCATTGCCGGTGGCCAGATCCTGTACCACCGCCAGCGTACGGATGCCAGTGGTAAGGTCACCACTGACATTATCGATCTGGCAGCGCTGGACCCCAAAGGCGAAGAGATCCGGTCCATCCGCGGCAACGAGATCGCCTACATCTTCCAGGAGCCGTCAGCGACACTGAGCCCGGTGCACACCATCGGCCACCAGATTATCGAGACCATCCAGTTGCACCAGCACGTCGAGAAAGACGTCGCCCGCAAGCGAGCCATCGAGGTGCTCGACCGCGTCGGCATGGTCCACCCCAGCGAGTCGATCGACCGCTATCCGCACCAGATGAGCGGTGGCCAGCGACAGCGCGCCGTTATTGCACTGGCTCTATCCTGCCGGCCGAGCTTGCTGATCGCTGACGAGCCCACCACGGCGCTCGACGTCACCACGGAAGCGCAAATACTCGACCTCATCCAGGAACTTCAGCGGGAGTACGGCATGGCCGTGCAGTTCATCACGCACAATCTGGGTGTCGTGGCTGAAATGGCAGATCATGTGGTGGTGATGTATCTGGGCCGCCAGATCGAGCAAGCTTCGGTCGATGAACTCTACTTTGATGCCCGGCACCCGTATACCCAAGCGCTGCTGCGCGCCATACCCAAGCTGGGCAAGAAATCCGGTGTGCACCTGGAGTCGATCAAGGGGATGGTACCTGACCCCTATTCAATTCCCGCCGGGTGCCCCTTCCATCCGCGTTGTCCGCGCTACAAGCCAGGGGTGTGCGACGATCCCCAGTGGACGCAGATCAGTGCTGATCACTACGCACGCTGCAGCCGCGCGCTGGAACTGGTGCCCCAGGCATGAGCAGCGATGCCCTTTCTGCCACCAAACCAGTGCCGCCGGATGGCGACACGCTGCTCTCCGTCCAGGACCTGCGCAAGTATTACCCCATCACCAAAGGGTTCTTGCATCGGGTAGTCAACCAGGTCAAGGCCGTAGACGGCGTGAGCTTTTCCATCCCGGCGGGCAAGACGTTGGGGTTAGTGGGGGAGAGCGGCTGCGGCAAAACGACTACCGGCCGGTTGATCTTGCGCGCTTTTGACCCCACATCCGGCGACATCATGTTCAATGACGCACAACAGGGGTGGATCAATATCCCCAAGCTCGGCAAAGACGATATGCGTAAGATCCGGCGCAACATTCAGATGATCTTCCAGGACCCCTACGCATCGCTCAACCCGCGCATGACGTTGCTGGAAATTGTGGGCGAGCCGCTGGTCGTCAACCATATGGCCAAGGGTGACGAACTCAAGGAACGCGTGGCGCACCTCCTGGGCGTGGTTGGGCTGCGACCAGAGTACCTGACGCGGTATCCGCACGCGTTCAGCGGCGGCCAGCGCCAGCGTATCGGTATCGCCCGTGCCTTAGCGCTCAACCCGCAACTGGTGGTGTGTGACGAGCCCGTCGCCGCGCTGGACGTGTCGATCCAGGCTCAAACGCTCAACTTGCTGTCGGACCTGCAGCAAGAGTTTCAGCTCACCTACCTATTCGTCGCGCACGACTTGAGCGTCGTCGAGCACATCAGCGACCGCGTGGCCGTGATGTATGTCGGCAAGATCGCTGAAATCGCGGACACCGAAGAGCTGTATCTCCAGCCACTGCATCCCTACACCGAAGCGCTACTGTCGTCGGTGCCCAAGCCAAACCCGCGCCTGAAGACGAAACGGGTCATTCTGGCTGGCGAAGTGGCCGACCCGGCCAACCCGCCGTCCGGCTGCTATTTTCATCCACGCTGCCCGTATGCGATCGACCGCTGCAAGACGGAAGCGCCGGTTTTGCGCGAGCTGCGCAAAGGACACGCGGTCAGTTGCCATCGCGCGGACGAACTTCAACTGCAGGGCGTGCCCGCTTGATTGCTGGACGTTGCGCTGCACCAGGCGTGCGTGAGGTGCCACTATGAACGTCATGCTGTTCTTCCCACCCAACTGGACGCCTTCCATGCCCCATCTTGCCTTGCCCACGCTCACTGGGTACTTGCGCCAGGCAGGCATGGGCGTGACGCAACGCGACCTCAATGCCGAGGTGTTCGACCACATCCTGACCCGGACGTTCCTGCAACGAAGCGTGGATCGCCTACGGCACATGCCTACGCGGCGCGATGGCCCGCCAGCAGCGCTGCGCGCCTGGGGTTTAGAGCACGGGCCCAAGCTGGCGAGCGCCGTGGAAGGCGCCGTTAGCATAATCCGCAGTAGTCGGTTTTATGACGGTCCGGCCAGCCTACCTGCTTTCGAGACGGTGCTGGCAGCACTCAAGCTGGCATCGCTGCCCTATTACCCGGCGTCGCTGGAGCTCCAGACGTATGTCCCGGCGCACCGGCCCGATTCGTCGGCGAGCATCCTGCAGGCGGTCGATGATCGTTCACGCAATATGTTCATCGAGCTATTCGAGGAATTGGTGCTGCCGGAGTTGCGCCGTGCCGATCCCGACGTGGTGGGGATCTCTATTCCCTGCGTCAACCAGGTAATCGCCGGTATGACCTTGGCTCGGGTGGTCAAGAAAGCCGGCATGCGCGCGCACGTCACCATTGGCGGCCCGTTGGTCAATATCTGGCGTGAACAACTCACTCGCACGCCCGCCATGTGGTCGCTGTTTGATAGCGCTGTGCTGTTTGACGGCGAAGAGCCATTCGTGCAGTTGTGTGCCGCCCTCGAAGGCGGTCAGCCGCTCAGCACGGTATCCAACCTCATGTATCGCGACAGCGGTACCGTGCGCACCAATCCACGGCGCAAGCAGATCAAGATTGCGCAGGTGCCAGCCCCGGACTTCGACGGGTTGCCACTGACGAAGTATCTGGCGCCAGAATTGGTGCTGCCGCTGGCGATGGCGCGCGGCTGCTACTTTGGCAAGTGCGCCTTCTGCAACGTCGGCTTTGGCGAGGCGGAAGTGTACAGCCAGTTGCAGGGGGACGCGCTGGTGGACCAGGTACTCACACAATGTGAACGCCACGGCAGCCGCAGGATATTTTTCGTGGATGAGGCCATGCCGCCGCGCTTGATCAAGCACCTCGCGCTGCAGCTCACCGAACGAGGATCACCCATCCAATGGGGCGGGTGTATGCGTTTTGAAAAGGTCATCACTCGCGACTTACTGGAGACGGCGCATCGCGGCGGCTGCTGCATGATGTTATTCGGCCTGGAGTCGGCTTCCCAACACGTCATGGACGCTATGATCAAGGGTACCAAACTGGATCACATCAGCCGGATCCTCCAGGAAAGCGCGGAAACTGGGATCTGGAACCACACCTTCTTCTTCTTTGGCTTCCCTGGCGAGACGATGGATGATGCCCAAGCAACGGCGAATTACCTGTACGCGCACGGTGACCAGATCAATTCAGCAGCGTTGGGCACGTTTTTGCTCGAACGTTACGCGCCAGCGCACGCGGACCCGGCACGGTTCGGCATTACCAAGATCATTGAGGACCCGGCAGCCGACCTTGGCTTTTATTTCGACTACGAAGTGGAACGCGGTATCGATGCTGCCACGGCGGAACTCATCGCCACGCGGTTCGAAGAGTCGCTGCCGAAGAAGGCATTTCCGCAGTTCTACGTGAGCGATGTGTACCGGTTCCTCTACGCTGCCCACCTGGCTGAACAAGCTGCCAGCTTGCCCCCCTGGATCGGCGAAGCAATTCCAGCCGCGGCTGGATAAGCGGCGCTGCACGCGATGATCACCTCGACGTGGTCGGCAAGATCGAATCGACTCGTTGCTTAGCTTGCTCGCCTCTTGGAAGTGCTTGCGAACGCTCACGCTGGATTCGAGCCGACGAGGGTCTCACACACGGCGGTCTTCTCCCCCCACATGAGGTGCCCCGCGTTAACCAGGACCGCAAAGGTCGCCCGGGGATACTGGTCGAGAATACCCCAGGCGTCGTGATATCCGGCCACATGATCCTGGCGGCCCGTAATGGGTGATTCACCAGCACACTCGATATCGCCAAACTGGCGACTACTGGGCGAGCTATTCGATCCATCTGTGGCCAGCACATCAGTATGATCTTCCAGGAGCCGCTGTCGTCCTGTAGCCCGCTGGACACCATCGGCGACCAAATCGTCGAGGTGGTTCGCATCCACACCGACGCCTCGAAACACGAAGGCTAGAATCGTGCGGTGGAGACGCTGGGGCCTGTTGGCATGCCACAACCCGCCCAGCGAGCTAACCAATATCCTCGCCAACTGAGCGGCGGCATGCGCCAGCTGGCCATCTGGCTGTGTGCCACTTCGCTAGCGAACTTGAACTGCGCGGTGCACGACCGGGGGAGAACCCAAGGGCGCCACCTTCACCTGTCACCGGCGGGTAGCGTTCAGGGGTTCGGTACGGCTAACGACACGAAGTCCGTACCGTTGGGCAACTTAACACGTACTCCCGTTGCCAGGTCGTACCAGCCTATCTGGAAGGTGTACGGCGGTGAACTGGCCGGCGCAGCGAGGCTAATGTTCACGTGCTGCCGGATGGCCTCACCGGCTATCCACTGTGTGGCCGGTAGCGCGCCGGCCAGCAGCTGGCCATCGTCCTGCCCAGCGATCTGTCCACGCGCATCGACGAGGTGCATAAAATAGTGGTAGTTCGCTGGCGCCGGACCAGCGAGTTGCCAATCCACGGTCACAACCAGGGTATGGATGTTGGTCCAGGAGAGCGCTGCACCTTCCAGCGTGACCAGGTGTGCGAAGTTAGCGTCAGGTTGTGTGAGCAACGGCACGTAGTCACGCTTCTGCACAAACACGCCATTGCGATCAAAGATCATCTGGTAGCCAGGGTCGGCTCGCCATAGCATCGCCTGGTGTGCTAACTGATCTTTGGTGATGGGGTAGGCGTCGTCGAGTTCAATCACGCGATAGTCGGGCGGCGCAGGCGGCGCGGACCAGGCGAGGTAAATATGAGGACGGAGGGCTAGATGCGGAAGCACCGAACTGGTCGCCACCACTGACAGTGTCGGGTCGTTGGGCACCAGTGCCACTGCGGCGTCTAGAGTTGCGGCACGAGCGATGGCGGCTGGCTGGGGCGGCGCGTATTCCAAGCTCCCGGGAAACGGCCCAATCTGACGGTACCCAACAACTGCTGCCACGAGAGCCACAACCCCCAATGCGCCCCCTATCCGGCGATCACGGCGGGAGCACCAGGCCACCGCTTCGGCCACAGCCAGAAATACGGTGGGGGCAAGCACTGCGGCGTAGTGGGAGCGGAAATCGCCTGGGCCGACGCTGAGCAACAGGACCAGCCAGCGCGGCACTGCCACCAGGAAAGCCGACCCAAACAACCCGATTCCTGCACTGGGCGCGAGAAGCGCGAGGATGGATTGGATGCCACCGGAGCGAAACAGTTGACTGGCGACGAGCCCCGGTTGGCTCACCACACACGAGGCCACAGCGCTCCAGGTACGCCCGCAATAGACGAACACGCCGATGTCGGGATGGGGATCGCTGATGAGGATACTGGCGGGCCGTAGCGCTGGCGCTAGCACCCACAGATACCCAGCAAGCCACCCAGCCGCGACCACCGTAACGAGCGCCCCCCAGGGGCGCCCCTGGCGGCTTCGCAAGGCCAGAAAGATGCCGAACGCACCGACCCACACGGTTGCGTCCTCGGTGGATAGCAGCGTGAGCAACGCTAGGATTGTAGCCGTACGCGGTGCGCCTTTCCAGGCAAAACCAGTTGCGAAAGTGATCGCTGGCAACGCAAGGGAAATGGGATGGAACTCGTCGTAGGCCACCCAGCCGGTCACCGGTGCGAGCAGGTAGGCGGCTTGAATCGCTAGTGCGACCGGCCACGCGACACCCAACGCGCGAGCGGTGAAATAGATGCCGATGCCCGAAACGGCAACAAAAACCGCTTGAATGATGAGCAGGGCTCGCACATCCGGCCACAGGAGGAACACGGGTGAGACCAGGCCGAGTGAAGGCGCCAGATGATCGGCCGTGTAGTTGAACGCCAGCAGCGTGGTGGCGAAGGGTGCACCGTGAAGTGTGTCCCAGGATGTTTGTGCCATGAGGCCCAGGTCGTAGGTGTACGTATCGAACAGCGCGTGCCGCTGGAACAGCGCCCAAGCGTACATGGCTGCGGCGGCGACAGCGACCAGTACAGAGCATGCACTACCCACTGGGAGAGCATGAGCGCCCCTGGCAGCTGGTGCAGTTGGTGCACTCGTGGGCTGCGCGGGTACGGTCACCATGTAGTGGCAAACCCCTCTGGCGCCGCGACCAACACCGCTACCCTACTAGATAGCACCGTACGGGCGAGAACTGAATCAGATATGAGGACTTCGTCAAGAAAAGATCAAAGGGCGCACAAGACCAGGGGCGTGTGAAGGGAACGCCTAGCCCCGCACTGACGCCGTGCCATAATACGCCAGCGGTTCTAGGCGTACACCAGATGGCCGGCAGGCGTGACCGGCAAGATGCGGGAGCAGGGGGATCCGGGGTATACATGGCAAGTGTTGAGGAACGGATTGACGCGTACATCGCGGAGGGCATGCCGCGCTGGATGACCGAGCTCACGCGGCTATGCCAGCAACCGAGCGTTTCGGCAAGGCACGAGGGCGTAGTGGAGTGTGCCGATCTAGTAGCACACATGCTGCGCATGCGCGGCTTCGAGACATCGGTGTCGGCGGTTGACGGTGGTCACCCGGTGGTGCTGGCTCATCATACCGGGGGACCTGGCGCTACCAAGACGATGCTGTTCTACAACCATTATGATGTGCAGCCCCCTGAGCCGCTGGACCTGTGGACGGCCCCCCCCTTCGAGCCACAACTGCGCGATGGGGCGCTCTACGCTCGTGGTGCCAAGGACGACAAGGGCGAATTCGTGTGCCGGCTGGCTGCACTGGACGCTCTCCATGCCATCGATGGTAGCTACCCGTGCCACATCACCTTTCTGGTGGAAGGCGAGGAGGAAGTAGGTAGCCCGCACCTGCCAGCCTGGCACGCGCAACACATCGACCGACTCCAAGCGAATGCTGCGATTTGGGAAGAGGGTGGGATCGACGCCGATGGCCACCCGCAGCTCGTACTGGGTGTGCGCGGTCTCCTGTATGTTGAGTTGTCTGTACACACGCTCAAGCATGATGCCCACTCCGGGCTCGCCAACCTGCTGCCCAATGCCAACTGGCGCCTCATCTGGGCGTTGAGTAGCCTCAAGGGCATGGACGAGCGTGTCGCCATCGCTGGCTTCTACGACGATGTGCTCGCACCATCGGCCAAGCAGCAAGCGCTCCTGGCTCAGATTCCCTCACACGAGGCGACGCTCAAAGACACCTTCGGCATTCCGACCCTGCTGCTCGATCGACAGGGCGATAGTGTGCGAGCAGCTACGTTTGACCCTACAGCCAACATCGCAGGCATGGGCGGCGGCTACCAGGGGCCGGGCGCCAAAACGATCGTTCCTGCCAAGGCCTCTGCCAAGATCGACTTTCGCTTGGTGCCCAATCAACGCCCCGACGATATCGTTCATAAGCTTCGCCACCACCTGGATGCGCACGGCTTCACCGACATCGCTATCAACGTGCTCGGCGCCGAGCCACCATCGCTGGTGGACCCTGATGAGCCCATCGTACAGCTGGCGGCATCTACGGCACGCGAGGTGTTCGAGAAGCCGGCACGGCTCGTGCCGATGGCCGGCGGCACCACGCCGTCATTCTTGTTTACCGAACGCGGGGTGCCGGTGATCACTCCAGGCGTCGGCTACCACGCCAACGGCGCGCACGGGCCCGATGAGCATGTACGCCTGGCCGACTTCGAACGAGCCTGCCGCCACATCGCCCGGATCGTCCGTGACTGGGGGCATTCGGGGTAGCGACGAGCCACTGAAAGTGAGTAGCCGCTATCTAGCCTGCAACAACGCCTGCATGTCACCAAGTTGAAGTTCTCCGGAAGCCGACCCGGCAAGCGGCACGCGGGTACCGGAGACGGGATCGTACAGCCCAACGCTGAGGCGCACACCGTTCCACGGGGCCAGGTCGGGGAGTTGGTGCAGGTCATACACCGTGCTACCTGGTTCCCAGGTTGTCGTGGGCTGGCGGTTGCTGTCGGGTGGCGCATCGGCCTGGCCGGCCAGGGCGCCGTTCAGGCCCGTGAGATGGACAAACACTGTGTAGCTCTTGACGGGGGCGGCGAGCGTGTGCCACGCCAGACTTACAAATGTGTGCGCACCGAACGTGCCGGTGCCAAATGAGGTCAGGGTGATGGCGCCGCCGAACGTTGGGGCCGTGGCGAACGAGTGCCGTTGCGCGAGACCCTGAGCGGTGAGGTACTGGAGCAGCGTGACATCTCGAAAGGTATACGTCTGCGTGGGGAGAAGCGTGGCGGAGAACGCGCGCTGCGCCACGCGAGCGCCATCCCAAGTGCCGTTGGCGTCAAGCGGTAGCCAGATGGCCGTGTAGTGCTGTGACAGTTGTAGTGCCGTCTTCTCAGTGGTCGTGACATCGCCGGGCCGGAACGGCAAGATTTGGAACACGGGAAGCGTGCCGCCATCGATGCGCGTGTAGTAGTACATCGCCGTGGGGTCGTCACCACTGTCATTGACGAGCAATTGGCCAGCTTGTTCGTGTGCACGTACGAAGGCCAACGCCGCCGGATAGTCATACCATTGGTGGAAGGTGGGGGTGAGCACCGCAACCAGACCGGCAGCGCTCGCGAGCAGCGTTGCCAGCGTGAGGGCAGCAGCGGGAATAAGTAAGCGCTGCCACAGCCAGGCAGCCGTCACCGCGATGAGCAGGGAGAACATAGGGGCGGTGAAGCACAGGTAGCGCTCGCTAAACAGCACGTGTAACGCCGGCACCAGTAGCGTGAGGATGATGGGTGCCCAAGCGGCGAGAGCAGCAAATTGCAACTGCCAGCGCCGCGATGCGACGGCGAGTATGGTCACGATAGCAACGAGCGCTAATACCGCGGTGACGAACACCGGAGCAATCAACGGCCCGCCGAACCCAAACTGCAACGCACGCAGCGCCGTCCACACTTGAAGCGCAATGGTTCCAGATGGCTTTGCTGTAGCGGGGGCGATATGGCGGATGTACCACAGCCACGGCGCGAGGGTGACCACCGGTGCGACGATGGCTACGGTACCTGTAATCCACCAGCGGCGCGGGACAAACAGCACAAGCGCCAATAGCGCGGTCGCGGGAACCAGCACACCGGCATAGTGAGTCCATACCGTCAACAGTTCTGCGCTGGCGAACACTAGCCAGCGGACGCGACTAGCCGGCTGCTGCAAGCAGTGCAGCAGCGCCCACACGGTCACCGTGGCGAGCAGGATAAGCGGCGCATACATGCGGGCTTCCTGGGCATACCAGAAGCCTTCGGGTTGTACCGCCCACAGCGCTAGGGCGAGCCAGCTTGCACGCATGCCGCCGAGCTGGCGTCCCAGCTGAACGAGCACAACGCCGGTGAGGATCAGACACGCCACCATGGGCCAGCGCTGCGCGAAGGTGGACGGGCCCGCCAGCGCCTCCCACAGCCGCAATTCAAGATAATACGGAGGCAGTTGCGGCTCATACGATGCCAGTCCCTGAAACAGATCCGGGAAGGGACGCTCGGCGAAGGTCAAGCCGTAGGTCTCATCCAGCCAAAATGGTTGCACGTGAAGGTGCCATAACTCAAAGCCGAACCACACAGCCAGGAACACCACCAACGCCGGAAGCATTGTTCGAGCTTGGTGACCCGCAGCCGCCGGTTTGCAAGGAGTGTGCGGTGTGCCCAAGCGAACTGACGGCAACTCCCTGCCTTCCAGAGTCGGGGCTGTGGGCCGCGCTCCCTGACTGCTGCCGCGCCAGCTCGTCGCGTCACCAGTGTGCCACAGGGCACCTGAACGCGCTACAGTACTCCACATCAAGCGTTGCTCCAGACGGATCACGTGCGCAGGCTGGGACGCCATTCTGAACCGCACGGCAGAAAGGTCGTGAAGTGGTCGACGTCAGTGTTCGCAAGGCGGTCATCCCGGTGGCGGGGTTAGGCACCCGCTTGCTGCCCGTTACCAAATCGCAACCCAAGGAAATGTTGCCAGTTGGTTCCAAACCCACGGTGCAATACGTTGTCGAGGAACTGGAGGAGGCCGGTGTTCGGGAAGTCCTCCTGGTCACCGGGCGGAAAAAGACGTCCATTGAGGACCACTTTGATGCCGACCCGGACCTGTTACACAAACTTGGCGCGTCGGGCAACCAGGAACTGATCGAAGCCCTCAAATTTGCCGAGACCGACACTTCATTCTTTTACACGCGGCAAAGTGAGCAGCGGGGCAATGGCGACGCCGTTCGCTTGGGCCGGCGCTTCGTGGGCAACGAGGTGTTCGTGGTGGCCTTTGGCGATAGCATCATCCGCAGCGCCGGGCGCCAGAGCGTGCTCACCCGTATGATCGAAAGCCATCTCCACCACGGGTCCAGTTGCACCATCGCGGTGGAAGAAGTGCCGGAAGACGACGCCTACAAGTATGGCGTGGTGCTGCCTCTGGAGGCAGTGGGCGACGAGTTTACGATTAGCGATCTCATCGAGAAGCCCGCGCGCGGCCAGCAACCGAGCAACCTGGCCATCGCTGCGCGCTACGTGTTCAGTCCAGAGGTGTTCGACGCGCTCGACTTGACTATGCCAGGGAAGGGCGGGGAGATCTGGCTCGCTGATGCCATTCGTATTCTGCTGAAGCAGGGAAAACGTGTCGGCTGTGTGAAGCTGGCAGCAGGGGAGCAACGGTACGACATCGGCAACTTCGAGAGCTATTACCGTGCCTTCGTGGACTTTGCGCTGGCCGACGAGCGCTACGGCTACACGTTGCGGCAGCACTTGTTGAGAAAACTCGGCTGATGGACGCGCCCATTCTCGCTTCTGCACCAGGGCGGTGCGGCATCATCGGCAATCCCACCGACATGTACGGCGGGTCTGTGCTGAGTTGCAGCATTGGCCAGCGCGCGTACGCGCTCGTAGAGCCCTACCACCGGCTGACGCTGGTTTCGACCGGCGTGCCGCTGGAAATTGGCGGCCGCGACGACTTTACGCTCAACCACGACGTGTATGACATCTCCAAGGCGTGCCTGGCGGAGCTACATCTGTTCGATGCACCGATCCGGCTGACGGTGTGGAGTGACATCCCGTTCGCATCGGGTTTATCGTCATCCTCGGCGCTGGTGTGCGCAACTCTGTGGGCACTGAGCGCCTATACGGGCCAGGAGCACACGCGTCATCAGTTTGCCGAGATCGCACGCTCGGTCGAACTCAACCGCATGGGCGTCGTCTGTGGCTATCAAGACTTCTATATGGCGGTGTTCGGCGGCCTGAACTACATGGACTTTCGCGACAAGGAATTTTACCGTGAGGTGGGTAGCGAACCGTATGCCACGATCGAGCACATGCCGCGCAATGGCCAGCCGCTCCCGTTTGTGCTAGCCCATACGGGAGTGGCACATTCATCCAGCGCCGTCCACAAGCCCATTCGCGAACGCTGGCTTGAAGGCGATCGAGACGTGCGTGAGGCGTATGTCCGCATCGCCCAACTGGCCAGGCAGGGCAAGAAAGCGTTTCTGCTGGAGGACTGGCACCTTCTCGCATCGCTCATGGTCGAGAACCACGCCATCCAGCGCGAGTTAGGAGGTTCGGGGCCGGAGAACGAAGACCTGATCGCCGCAGCCATGGAAGGCGGGGCTCTGGGGGCCAAGTTGGCCGGCGCCGGCGGCGGCGGCACTATTATTGCCCTCCACCCTGACCCAAACGCCTTGGGGGCACATTTGCTGGAACGGGGAGCGGACCGGATCTTGTTTCCCGATGCCACCGAAGGGGTCCGCCTTGAGGACCCGGCCCGGGCGCGCCACCTGCTAGCAACTTGGGTACACGATCGATAACCGCCCCCGACTGCCTCTAGCGAATTGGGAGCAGGCTGTTGGCGAAGCCGAAGGGCACGTTGGTGTCGCCGGGGGCCCCACCTTGCTGGCAGCGGACGGACACGGGCCAATCGCCAGTAGAGGCATCGGTGGGGATCGGCCACGACCAGGCCACGTGACCGTCGGTTGCGGCAATCTGCGGCGATAGCTCAGGGGGCCCACTGGAACCCGTTCGATAGTGGACCGTGAGTGTGCACAGTGCTCCCGGTAAGGTGACGGTGGCCGAAATGGTGGCCTGGCTGCCACGGTTCGCCGTGGCTGGGGTATCCATGTTCACCAGAATGGTGTCCCCTTGCGGATCGGTACCGAGCGCGACCGGGGTATCGGTGGCCTGAGGTGCGGGCGGCGCGAAGTCTGTCGGCGTCGCCGCCGGCTTAGTCCCTGGCGTCGAGCTGGTATTTGGTTTCGGCGTGGCTGTTGCACTAACTTCCGGCACTGGCGTAGCGGTAGGGCTAGCCGCTAGTCCTCCTGGAGGCAGCGCAATTGGTCCGCCGCCACCACCCGGTGGCGGCGTCGGTGTCAAAAAGCCTGGTTGTGACGCCGTGCCTGTCACTGTCGACGACTCGCCTGGCGTGATCTGCACGATCACGGGGGCAGACATTCCACCTGGCGGCGGAGTTCCTGAGAGGCTGGCATCGCTGGATGAGGTAGAAACGTTGGCAGTCCCCCTAGCTGGTCCACAGGCCACAAGGCAGATCAGCAGAAACAAGACAAGCACACAAATCTTGCCCGGCATGACTGCCCCTGCACCAACGCATCTTGACCGCACGAATGTCCACATCTGTGCTACCGAAGGGAAAGCGTACCCTGCCGCCGGCAGCATGCGCGCGCGCATCACCAACTTTGGATTAAGCTATGCTACTAAGAGAGCAGCGGCGCGGCAATGGTCGTGTCCGTCTGCCAGGCGGATCACGAGTAGCCGCCACGAGTGGGGGCGCGGCTGTGTCGTTTACCTATGTCTTGGGCGACCCGTCGGCGCCGCGCGGCCACGCGTTGCTGGTATTCCGGTCAGCTGGTGGTGGTTCAGAGTCCTACGCCTCGTATCTGATCATTCCGCCTATCACGATGGATTTTGCCCGCTATCTGCCGCCGATGTTGGCTTCGTTCGTGCCAGCCACGCAACAAATGAGCGGGTCGTCGGCTATGCCGGTGCCACCAATCCCTGAACGGGTGGATAGCTTCGAGGCCATGCGACAGCTTGCCAGCGTGCGTGGTGACGACCTCCTCGATGGCGGCAGCATCGACACGGCCGCGGTCGACCGCATGATGATGGCGGTGGCCGAGGCAGCCCAACGCTATTTTGATGCGTATTCCAGCCACATGCGCACGATACCAGCCGTGCCAGTGGCGAGCCGTATTTCGCCCAGCGTACACGCGACGCCAACTCCCGAGGCATTGTCTGCGTACCAAGGCTTGAGCGAGGGGGAGCGCATCGGCGAGGTGGCGAAACTGGTGGGGCAGCTGCGCTACGCAAAGAGCGGCGCCGATGAACGTCAGGCCCGGGAGGCGATCGAGCAACTCGAGGTACTGGGAGCCACCTTACCCAAGAAGTATCGCGTGGATGAACTCATCACCGCTGCTAACGGCAGTACCAACGCCGATGAGTTGAGTTCGTTGTATATCGACCGCTGCTACAAACTGCTGCGGGAGGAATATGAACTACTCCCGTCAATTGAGGCGCGGATCCAAGCCATTCGGGAGCATAGCGCTCGCTGACGCATTGTTGACACCTGGCACTGCTACGACCACGTGATCACCAGCGATTGCGTTGGGGCCGGACGCTGTCACGCGGCGACCGGTTTGCGGGTCGTACAGGCCGATCTCCAACGAGATCGGTCCATCGCCCACCACCGCGGCAATGTGATGGGGGTCGGTGAGGGAAGCAGCCTTCGGCCATGAACTCGTATGTAGCGTATTGTGTACTGGCTCACTGTCATCCTGGGCTCTTACCGTGCCGTTGGCGTTGAGAATATGGACAAACACCTTGAGGTTCGTCGGGCTTTGACCGATGACGCGCCAGTCGAGGTTGACCATCACGTCCGAGGTACCACGCTCCACGCTTATGCCTTGGAGAACCGAGACAGACCCGAAGTGATCGTCCAATGCGATAGTGGGCGACGCCGACCGTGGATCACTGAAGCGGATCACATGAATGTCGCCCGCAAAGGCCTGATCAGACTCGCTTTGATAGACCTGCAGCAAGGCCGGAACGACCAGATGCTGCGGGTCGTCGAACTGCTCGTGGCCGTATACCAACAAAGTCACTGGCGCGTTGTGGACGAGATCTGAGACATGGGGCACATCCGCAGGGGTCATTAGTGGTTCGAGCTGGCCGCGCTGAAACAAATCGACTGGCAGGCCATGCTCGGCCAGCGCGGGACCGTGATAGTAATAGTCGAAGCCCAACTGGAGCCATGAGCCACTGAACACAATGGTTTGGCCTGGAGTTGCTTCCCGGGCAACCGCGCTGGCCACGCCCGCCCAATCTTCATTGACGCTATCGCGGTAATAGTGCGCCAGTCCTTGCCCCTGAAGATAGACAAGGACGCCGCCTGCCACGATGGTCGCGGCCAGCCGTGCCAGCGCTTGCCCTGGACGCTTCGCCAGGTCGCCAACCGAAGGGGTGATGGCAGCGAGGCCGGCAGCCATGAGCATCAACACACCAACTGTCGAAACGATGAGGGAGTGATCCACATACACTGGAGTCACCTGACTGACCGCCAGCGCTCCAGCGTGTGGCACCAGAAAAGCAGCAAGCAGCAGCCAGCGGAACGGACTGCCACCTGGAAACCACACCAGGCCCACCACAGCGAGCGAAAAGAATGCGGCGAGCAACCAGCCACCTGCAGTACTGAAGACGCCGGCCCCGGCACCTCTCGCCAGGGTGGGCAGGTCCACATCGTTGAGCAAGGTGAGCAGCGTGTTGACTACTCGCGGACTATCCGGAGGAGGGATCCAGAACCGCTGAGTTACGCCCGAAAATTGGTGCAATGCCGCGGGTAGCCACGCCAGCCAGGTGAGCCCAGCGACCACGGTCGAACTCGTTGCCACCAGCAACCTGCGACGCCCGGGCACAGGCCCGGATCCAATTACCAACCAGACGACGACGAAGAGACCTTCGGCGGCGGCGAGGAACACGCCCTCCGTGTAGGTGTAGAGCAGGGCCGAGGTGGATAGCAGGTGTACTAGCCAGCGCCAGGCAACGGTTTTCCCCGCTGGGACCGTGATCAGGACGGCGAGCGACCAGAGTGACAGGGTGCCAAACAACACGAGCAGTGCGTACATGCGTACATTCTGACTGTTGGCGACCAAGTAGGGCGACAAGGCCACGAGCATCGCCGCATAAAAACCAGTCTTGCGGCCTCCTGTGGCACGACCCAAGCCATATGCTGCCGGAATGGTCAATGCGCCAGCCACCACCGGCATGAGGCGAACCCACAACTGCTGTGTAGAAGGCAGGTCCCAGAAATGCAACACCAGATAAAACAGCGGGGGATGCTGATCAATCGTAGCAATGATTTGGAGCATGTTCAGGACTGGGTGTGCAGCGATCCAAATGCTAAAAGCCTCATCGATCCATATTCCGCGTTGTGTGGCGGTGAGCCCGTGCAGGCGCAGGAGCAGGCCAGCGAGCGTAATAGCGGCTACGACGCTGAAGGTCTGCGCAGCAGTTTGAAAAGCTACTTGCGAGCGCGCAGGCACGCCATCCGGTCGCGGGGCTAGCGCCGGAGACGCCGCCGTAGGACTTACCAATTCGCCTCCAGGCCCTTGCCGGCTCAATGATACGTCCGGGTATCACCGTGCGCTAGACCAGGGCTGTCCCACGGCTCGCTATCGGTGTTGGAGAACCCTCGTGCTGGCGGGATCGATTGGCACTATGTTTGCAACAGCGTTTCACTGGTTTGTGCGGCTATACTGGATAGTCAGGCACACCACTACGGGTGGTTATGACCAATGGGGGCGCTGTCCCTACAATGGACAGTGGCCCCTATGATGTGTAACGGAGCGATTGCTTATGAGCGCCCAGAACTTTCGTAATGTCGCCATTATTGCGCACGTCGACCACGGGAAAACGACGCTGGTCGACGCCATGCTGAAGCAATCGCACATCTTCCGCGATAACCAGGCGGTCGGTGAGCTCATTATGGATTCTAATGACCTCGAACGCGAGCGCGGCATTACCATCCTCGCCAAGAACACGGCGATTATGTACCACGATATCAAAATCAACATCATCGACACGCCCGGCCATGCCGACTTTGGCGGCGAGGTCGAGCGCGTGCTCAATATGGCCGATGGATGCTTGTTGCTGGTCGATGCCGTGGAAGGCCCCATGCCGCAGACGCGCTTTGTGTTGCGCGATGCACTCACGCTGGGTCTGCGCCCGATCGTGATTATCAACAAGATTGACAGGCCGACCGCTCGCGTGGGCGAGGTGCTGTCGGCTATCCACGACTTGTTTCTGGAGCTTGTCACCGACGCCGACCAGCTCGATTTCCCCGTGCTGTATGCCATTGGGCGCAATGGCACGGCGGCGATGGCGCCGGATGACCCACAAACCGACCTCCGTCCGCTGTTTGAGACCATCGTGCAGTATGTGCCAGCACCGCGCGTGCAACTCGAGGGGCCAGTGCAACTGCTCGTGACCGCGCTGGATTACGACTATCACAAGGGCAGTATCGCCATAGGTCGCGTCACTCGGGGCACCGTGCGCCGCGGAATGGCCGTGATGCGGCTCGCTCGCACCGGCGGCCAGTCGAGGCACACCATCACCTACTTGTTCACACATCTTGGCCTGGAACGCTTGCCAGTAGAGTCCGCCCCTGCTGGCGATATTGTGGCCATTGCTGGCGTAGAAGAGGTAGGGATAGGCGACACGATCGCCGATGCCGAGGCGCCGGAGGCGTTACCAGCCATCCTGATTTCCGAGCCAACGGTCGAAATCACTATCGGCGTGAGCACCGCGCCGCTGGCTGGCAAAGATGGCAAGTTCGTTACGTCGCGCCAACTGCGCTCGCGTCTGTATCGTGAGCTCGCCACCAACGTGGCGTTGCGTGTTGAAGATACGCAGGAGCCGGACGTGTTCCGCGTATCGGGCCGGGGTGAACTGCACCTGTCCATCCTCATCGAGACCATGCGGCGCGAAGGATACGAGTTTCAGGTCAGCCGGCCGGAGGTCATTTTCAAGTACGACGACCATGGCAACCGGCTGGAGCCGGTCGAGCACGCCACGGTGGACACCACCGACGATAATGTGGGCGCAGTGGCCGAACTGCTCAGTCAGCGTAAGGGCAAGATGGTCAACCTGGTGGCGGACGGCCGTGGCAACACCCGGCTGGAATACAGCATTCCCACGCGCGGCCTTATCGGCCTGCGCAATGCGCTCCTCACGGCCACACGCGGCGAAGCGGTTATCCACTCCTTGTTGAGCGGCCACCAGCCCTACCAGGGCGACCTGCCCAATACGCGCGGCGGCGCCCTGGTGGCATCGGAAGCCGGCACCGCCGTGACCTACGGCCTCAACAACGCGCAAGCGCGCGGCATCACGTTCATCGAACCCGGCACCGTGGTGTATGAGGGGATGGTCGTCGGCATGCAGCCGCGCCAGGGCGACATGGTGATCAACGTGTGCAAGGAAAAGCAGAAGACCAACGTGCGGTCTTCCACCTCCGACTTCACCATTCAACTCACGCCTGCAACCAAGCTGAGTCTGGAACAGTCGCTCGATTTCCTCGCTCGCGATGAGTTGTTGGAGGTGACACCGAAGTCACTGCGCTTGCGCAAGCGTTACCTCACCGACAACGAACGCTCCAAGGCGCGGGAGCGCGAGCAACGAGCCAGGGAATTGGCAGCCGTCTAGCTGCTCCTCACATCCGGAATGCTATGCTCCGCCCGGCGCGGCGCGTGCCGCCATCACAGCAAGGAAGCGTGGCATGGGGGACCGGGTACAAGGCAAAGTGGCACTGGTCACGGGCGGCGGTACGGGCATCGGTCGGGCGTGCGCTGAGACGCTCGCACGCGAAGGCGCCGCGATTGTGGTGGCTAACCGCAGCCAGGAAACTGGCCAGGAGACAGTTCGCCGCATTGAGGCCAGCGGCGGTCGTGCCGTGTTCTGCCAGACTGATGTCAGCCAGGAGGCCGCTTGTGCCCAAGCGGTCCACACCGCCGTGGATGCCTTTGGCAAACTCGACGTGCTCATCAACAATGCGGGCATCTTTCCCCGCTTCACCCTCGAAGAGACTACGCCCGAGGCGCTGCGTACGATCCTTGGCGTGAACCTGGAAGGCCCCGTGTACTGTTGTAAGCACGCCATTCCGGAGATGATTCGCGCTGGCGGTGGCAGCATCATCAATGTCGGCTCGATCCACGGCGTACAGGGTGCCCGCAACCTTGTGCCCTATGCGGCGTCCAAAGGTGCACTGCTCAACCTGACGAAAACCCTAGCAGCGGCCTACGCCCGTAACCTGATCCGGGTCAACTATTTGATTCCCGGTTGGGTGATCACCGAAGGTGAACTGCGGGTGCGTGGCGCTGAGGGCCAGGACGAAGCGTGGCTGCACAAGGCCGGAGAGAGCTTGCCCATGGGACGCATTCAGCTGCCCCAGGATGCCGCCAACCTCGCGCTGTTTCTGGCGAGTGACGAGTCATCGCAGATCAACGGGGCGGTCATCAACACCGACGGCGGATCGTCGATGCTGCGCATGCGGGGGTAATAACGGACCCCTCCCCCATCCCCTAACCCCCTTCCCCCTGGCGGGAGAGGAGAGTTACCGCTATCTAGCCCCGGCCGACGTACAGCTGGCCCATCGGGAGCACGATAGCCTCCAGGAAATTGATGTTGTCGGGCATGGTGGCCATGGCGACCGCTGCACGGGCGAGTTCGTCGGGCACCATCATCGGCTCAGCGTCCTGCGTAGTAGCTCCGGAGGAGCGCCGCTCGACGCGTACGTTGCCTGGATGCAAACAGCCACACGTGACGCCATACTCCCGACCTTCGAGCGCCGTCACTTGCGTGAGGCCCCACAGGCCGTGTTTGCTGGTGCTATACGGACCTGAGCGCGGGCGTACGCGTTGCGCGGAGATGCTGGCAATGTTGATGATCCGGCCACGCTGTTGCGTCTTCATGATGCGCAGCGCCGACCGCGTGCATAGGAACGGCCCGCGCAAGTTGACGGCCATCACCTTATCCCAGGCTTCCACAGAAAGCTGATCGAGCGGCCCACCGTCGAAGGCGCCCGCATTGTTTACCAGTAGGTCGAGCCGGTTGAACCGTTGCATAGCGGCAGCGAATAGGCTCTCCACTTGTTGCTCGTCCGTCACGTCCGTTGGGTGTGCGAGTACCTGGACGCCAAGCGAGGTGAACTCGGTGGCAGCATCGTGTAGCTGGCTCGCAGTGCGCCCCGCCAGCACGATGCTCGCCCCCTCTCGAGCTAGCCCACGGGCGATAGCACGGCCGATACCCCGGCCTCCGCCAGTGACCAGAGCGACTTTGCCGTCCAGTTGACCCATGTTCACCGCTCCTTTCTACCGATACACGCAGCATGAGGTATGGCTATGGTTGCGCCGAATACGCCGTCGCCGTCATCATCGTGTTGATGACGCGCGCGACGATGGGCCCCGACTCTTCGGTCTTGGCCCGCGCCGCCAGCCACTCGGGATCGGTGGAGAATGCTCCCCAGCGCTTTTCACGGTCGGCCAGGTTCTCCCAAGCCACGATATAGCTCAGACGGTCATTGTGGCCGAACATATCGGTCCAGTAGCCGACGACGCGAATGCCGTGCTTGTCAAAGAGCTTGGAGGTGATGTTGGCGAAACGATTGTGCAGGGCGGGCATGCGCCCAGGGACGACCTCGTAGATGCGTAGCTCGTAGATCAATGAATGCCCTTCTCTACTTCATCTGCTCTTCGGCGCGTCCCGCCTCATGCTCGCTGCGCTTACTCGCTAGGCGAGGCGGTACCGGGACGTCCCACCAGCCAGTCTTGGTCGCGCCGGCCTCAGGATAGTCGCGAGCCACGCTGATTTCCAGCAGGGCGGGCCCGTGGGTTGCTTGGGCGCGCTTGACGGCGTCGCCAATGCAGGCGGGGTCATCTATCTTCTCAGCGTGCAGGCCGAAGTTCTTGGCGATCTCAGCGAAGGCCGGCGAGTAGACGCTACCGTCTTTCTTCAGGAAATCGGTCATAGCCGTGCGGCCGAAGAAGTTGATTTGGCCGCCCTTGATAGAGATCCAGCCAGAGTTATTGAGCACGACGAACAGCACTGGCAGGTCCTGCATCGCGGCTACGGCCAACTCTTGCATCGTCTGCATAAAGTCACCGTCGCCCGCGATTCCCACCGATTGCCGGTCCGGGTGTGCCAGTTGTGCGCCGATGGCGGCGGGCACCGTGAACCCCATGGTCGAGAACCCGCCAGAGGTGATGTGTGTGCGCGGTTCGTACACTGGGAAGTCTTGCCGGACGACAGCCTGAACCACTCCCGCCCCGGTGGAAATAATGGAGCGGCGGTCGAGCGCTGCGCGCAACTCGGCGATGGCCCGATGTTGGGTCATTGGCCGGGTGGGGTCATCCCGCCGGGCCGCCTTAGAAAGTTCCCACTGGGCTTTGCGGCTCTGGATGTCGGCAAAGTAGGTTGAATCGCGATAGGCCACTGCCTTACCACGCTGGCGCAGCGCATCCAGCAAATCGGCGAGCGCTGCCTTGGCGTCGCCTTGCAAGGCTACTTCGGCCGGATAGTTCTTGCCGAGTTCGTGGGCGTCGATATCGATCTGGATGAGCTTGCTCGGTGGAATGCTAAACGTCACGCCGGGACGGTACGAAGATGCCGACCAGTCGGTAAAGCGGCAGCCAACCGAGAGGAGTACGTCAGCCGACGAGGCCAGTTGGTTGCCACTGGTGGACGCAGTGTCGCCAACACTCCAGCCATTGAGCACGTGGTCCTCGGGAATCGCTCCCTTGCCATTCCAGGTCGTGACGACGGCGGCCCCCAGATGTTCGGCTACCGCCAGCAGTTCGGCGGCGGCTTCGGCGGTGATGACCCCGCCGCCCGCCACGATGACTGGTCGCTTGGCGGCCGCCAAGATAGCGGCGGCGCGCTCGACCAACGTTGCATCGGGGCGCGAACGCCCCGCGTTACGCCGCTCGCATGGATCGGGCACGCTGACATCGCCAGCGTTGGCCTGGACATCCATCGGCATGTCCAGCAAGACCGGACCTGGCCGGCCGGACAGCATTTCGGCAAAGGCCCGCTGAACGACATACGGAACCATCTCGACCGAGCTCGGCTGCCACCAGCGCTTGACGATAGGTTCAAATATGCGGGCGTTATTAGCGTCGTGTGTGCGATCGATCTCTTGCAGCACCGTGTGCCCGCGCATGTACGTGTGCGTGGAGCCGGTGATGAGCAGCAGCGCAGTGGAATCGGCGTAGGCCGTAGCCACGCCGATCACCGTGTTGGTTGCGCCTGGCCCAATGGACGTGAACGCCACCAGGGGCTTGCCGGACGCCCGGTAGTAGCCGTCGGCGAGGTGTGCTGCGCTTTGTTCGTGCATGACGGGGATGAGCTTGATGTGGGGCGCTCGATCGATGAGCGCATCGACGAAGGTCCAGATGCCATGCCCGGGAATGCCAGTGGCGTAGGGAACGCCCTCGCGCACCAGATAGTCAGCGAGTACATCAGCGCCAGTGAGCTGCATCATTGCCTCCCTTACACGGCGCGCACCAGCGTGCGCCGTTCTCCAGACATGCGTGGTATCGACATCAATCCTCTGGCTTTGCAGGGAGTATAGTCAAGGTGACACAAAACTGCGAATGCGTGAAAGGACAGCCATGCGAATCGGAACGGCACCCGTGTCGTGGGGCGTCAACGAACTCAACACCTGGGATACCGTGTTGCCAGTGAACCGGGTGCTCGATGAGATGGAAGCGTCGGGCTACTTGGGAACGGAGCTCGGCCCCTGGGGCTTCTTACCCGACGACGTAGCGGGGATGCGCCGCGAACTATCCAAGCGCAACCTGCAACTCATCGGCGGTTTCTGCCCCGTCAAGTTGCACATCCCTAGCGAAGCTGCGCAGCAGCGCGCTTTTGCCCACGACGTCAGTACCCGTTTGCGCGACCTGGGGTCGCAGGCCCTCGTGCTGGCCGAAGCCGGCGACGATACGCGGCTGCAGCAGGCGGGTCAGGTGCAGCCGGGCGTGACGCCTATGTTTACTGCAGAGGACTGGCGACGGTTTGCCGACGGCGCCAACGAGGTCGCCGCCGATGCGCGCGCACTAGGACTGGTGACGGCATTTCATGCGCACGTAGGCACCTACGTGGAAACCGAAGGCGAACTGGAAGAACTGCTCAGCCGGGTGGATGCGTCCCTCGTGGGCGTGTGCATCGACTCTGGGCACCTGGCCTACGCCGGCGCCGATCCGGTGGCCATCACCAAGCGGCACCGAGCACGCGTGAAACACGTGCATCTCAAAGATGTGGATGAGCGCACGCTCGCCCAAGCCCGGCGCGACAAGCTCAGCTTCCGCGAAGCAGTGGGCAAGCGCATCTTTGTACCGCTTGGCACCGGCATGGTTGACTTGCCGTCCATGTTGCACGAACTTGAAGAAGCCAGCTTCGACGGCTGGCTGGTGGTCGAGCAGGATACGCGCATCCTCACGCCCGAGCAGGAGGGCCAACCGCTGCGCGATGCCACTACGAGCCGCCAGGAGTTGCGCCGGCTCCTCGGAAGATAAGGCCCTCACTTCGCCCGTTGCGCATAACCACGCGCGCGTCCCTTGTTTGACAGCCTGCGGTGTAGGACGTAGTATGTCATATGAGTAACGTTGGACCGCAGGGGTGTTGAAAGGCGAGCGGATCATGGGTGCGCCGATGCCGCTGCGCGGCACCCTCCTGCACGACGCCATCCAAGACCGCATTAAGCGCTACATCATCAGCCGCGAACTCAAACCGGGAGACACCCTGCCGACGGAAAGCCAGCTCGCCAGCGAACTCGGTGTTAGCCGCACGTCGCTGCGTGAGGCCATGCGTTCGCTGCAGGCATTGGGCGTGGTGAAAACGCGGCACGGCTACGGCACGTTTGTCGGCCAATCGGCCGTGGGCTGGCTCACCGACGGCCTGGTATTCCGCATCTTGCTCGATGGCAGTGGCGCTCGCCAATCGTTGCGCCAACTGGTGGAAGTGCGCGAGGCACTCGAAAAGGAGTTCATCGGGCGCGTTGCGCACGTGTCCACCCCAGCACAGCGTCAAGAACTGCATGGACTGTTGAAAGAAATGGCGGTGCATGCTGATCGGGAAGAACGGTTCCGGCTCGTAGATATTGCCTTTCACGAAGCGTTGTACCGTCCGTTGGGCAACGCCATGCTGGTGCACTTCATTCATATGTGCTGGGACGTGTTCCAGGAGGTGAGCGCCGAGCTGAGCGCTTCGCCTCAATTGCTCACCACGGTGGCCGACCACCAACGCATCGTTGACGCTATCGATGCCGGTGACGCCAACGCGGCAGCTACGGCGATGGTCGCCCATTTCCGTGGCATAAAGAGCCGGCTAGACCTGCCGCTGGAAAGCGAAGGTAGTACACGATTCCATGATGGGCACCTCTCGGCAACGGGCGGGGCAACCAAGCCTGCGCCGGTTGCCGGGACTGTAGAGGGCTCGCGAGAACCAACACTGGTACAGCAAAGGGATGGACTGTGAAACTCGTTACGTTCCTAGCATCCGATGGCGCCGCCCGGCTTGGCGCGGTGGTAAATGAATCCGTCGTCGATCTGGCAGCCGCTGCGAAAGCGAGCGCATCGTCAGGAATTGCTGAACTGAGCGACGTACTCCGTTTTCTGGCCGGTGGGCGTGCGGCCCTCGACAGCGCAACGGCTACGGTGGACTGGGCACTGCGACGCGGTGACCCGGCGCACGTCCTGGCCGGGAGCAGTGTGCGACTGCTGGCACCTATACCTCAGCCACCCAAAATCCTCTGCCTAGCTGGGAATTATGCTGCACACTGGCGCGAAGGTGGGGCAGAAGCACCGCCCAAGCCGCGCCACACACCAGAGGTGTTCGTCAAGCCGGTGACCACTATCATCGGGCCAGGCGCAGCGATCCGGCTGCCCGGGCCCATCTGTACCGCCGTTGACTACGAAGGCGAACTCGCGGTGGTCATCGGGAAGTCGGCCCATCAGGTGCCCGCGGAACGCGCGCTGACCTATGTGGCTGGCTACGCCAACTTCAACGATATCTCCGGCAGGCGGCTCACCGTCGATGTAAACCGCGAGGCCACAGCACGCACCGGATGGTTCGACTGGCTCAACGGCAAGTGGTTCGACACGTTTGGTCCGCTCGGCCCATACCTTGTCCTGGACGAGGTGACCGACCCTCAAGCCTTGGCCATCGAAACGCGCGTCAACGGCCAGGTGCGGCAGCACGCCACCACTGGCGACATGATCTTTACGGTTGCCGAGACCATTGCCTGGATCACACGCTTTGTTACGTTGGGGCCCGGCGACATCATCGCGACTGGCACACCGTCTGGCGTTGGCGCGACGACGGGCACCTTTCTCCAAGCCCAGGATGTAGTCGAGGTGGAAGTCGAGGGCCTGGGCGTGTTGCGCAACACGGTTCAAGCCGCATCATAGCAACGAATTGCCATAACAAGCGAGCACACTGTGGGGTTTTCAGGCGGAACCGTGCGGTTCCCGACCCCGAGCAACGTCACGATAAGGAGGATCTACATGACTTCGAAGCTGTTTGAGCGTATGAGCCGGCGGCAGTATCTGGCCGTATCCATGCTAGCCGTAGCGGGTATCGGCCTCGCTGCATGTGGCCAAGCCGCCACCACCGCGACATCTGCGGCAGCTACGTCAGCCGCCCCGGCTGTGACCACCAGCGCAGCGGCGGCCACCACTTCCGTGGCAGCGGCAACAACCAGCGCGGCGACTGCCACGACCACTTCAGTGGCCGCTACTTCTAGCGCAGCAGCCGCTTCCTCTAGCGCCGCAGCCGCCGGGGCTGGCGGTGTACTCAACTACGCTGAGGCTGGCGACTTCAATGACTTCAACCCCTGGGGTTTCGGCGCCGTCAACTTCGAGATGTACGATCAGGTGTTCTCGCGCATTCTGTGGAAGGACGGCACAGGCAAGGCGAATCCCGACCTGGGCGAATCCTGGCAGATGGCCGCCGACAACCTTTCCTTCACGGCCAAGCTGCGCCAGGGGGCGCAGTGGCATGACGGCAAGCCGGTGACGGCGTCTGATTTCGTCACAATGTTTGGCTACCTCAAGGACCCGGTGATCAGCAAGTACACCGGCGCGCAGAAGATCGCCGGCCTGTTCGGCCCGATCAAGGACGTCACCGCGCCAGACCCCTCTACCGTCGTCTTCTCACTCGCCAATCCCGTGCCCTACCTGACCGACGTGCTGGACTATTTCTTCCTGATCCGGATTACCGACCCTAACGATCCGAAGTTCCTGAAGACTCTGCCGGTTGGGACGGGCCCATTCAAGATGAGCCAGTGGGTGCCCAGCCAGTACGCTAAGTTTGACAAGTTCAGCGGCTACTTTCAGGCCGGTCAACCCTTGCTCGACACCTTCATGTTCAAGCGTTTGAGCCAGGCGGAGACGTTGGTGCCCAACCTGCGCTCGGGCGCTGTTCAAGACATCCTTATCACCAGCGCATCGGATGTGGCGCCACTCAAGGCCGACTCAGCCTATCAAGTAACCGCCAACGAAAACTCGGGCAGCATCTTTAACGTGCTGGTCAACGCCCACAAGGCGCCGTTTGACAACCCGAAAGTGCGCAAGGCATTCTCCTACTCGCTCAACCGCGAAGGCATGGTCAAAACAGCCTTCTTTGGTGTGTCAGCGCCGATCACCTCACCGTTCTACAGCAAGTCGTCACTTGCCTACGTGGAAAATCTGGTGAACGCCGATGCGTTCGACCTCGACAAGGCCAAATCCATGTTGAGCCAGGCTGGCGTGACGAGCCTCACGATCGACATCCACAGCACCCCGGCGTGGCCGCAGATGAAGCTGTTCTGCTTGATCTGGCAGCAGGACCTGGCCAAGATCGGCATCACGCTGAACGTGCAGGACGTGGAGAGCGCCGAATTCTATGCCATCGGCGGCGACCCGCAACTCAAGGGCTACTACTTGCATCCCTGGCTGACCGGCCGTACGACGCGTGACCCTGCCATCTTCTTCGCAACCCAAACCAACTACCGAGGCAACAGCAAGAACATTTACGGCTACGTCAACGACCAGTTGGAGACGCTCATCGCCCAAGGCGCGGTAGAAACCGACGCCGCCAAGCGGACGCAGATCTACCAGCAGACCAACCAGATCCTGGTTGATGACGCACCCATGCTGCAGGTGGCCACGAACCCGCGCATCTGGGCGGCCACCACCAAGCTGCAAGGCGTAGACATCGACTTGAATGGCAACCTGTTCCTGGAAAAAGCCACACTGTCGAAGTAAGCTTGACACCTTGCGACTGACACTACTTGAGATGTGATAGGGGCAGGGGGCACGCATGGCGGAGATTCTGCCGCAACGCCTCCTGCTGCTCATCCCCACGCTGTTCCTGGCGTCATTGTTGATCTTTGGGATTATTGAGCTAGCGCCAGGCGACCCGGCGCAAATGATGCTCGGTCCCGAAGCGACGCCGGATCAAGTGGCAGCCGAACGCGTGACACTCGGCCTCGACCAGCCAATACCCATACGCTACGTCATCTGGCTGCGGGATGTGCTCCGGGGGAACCTGGGCGTCTCGCTGGTCTACGACCGGCCGGTTACGGCACTTGTGCTGGAAGCCTTCCCGAATACGCTGCGGCTGGCGGTGACCTCATTCATCCTCTCGGTGTTGTTTGGCTTTCCGATGGGCATCGCATCGGCGTTGCGCCAGAACAAGCCGATCGACCTCGTGTTGACCTGGGTTGCCTCGCTCGGGCTGGCGATCCCTAGCTTCTGGCTGGGCATCATCTTGATCCTGATTTTTAGCGTCCAGCTTAAGTGGTTGCCGCCTTCTGGCGTGGGAACGTCTGATCAGGGCTTCCTCACCGGCCTCTCCTTCCTGGTGATGCCGGTGGTCACCATCGCGATTTCTAACCTCGCGGTGTTCTCGCGCTTTGTACGGTCGTCGATGATTGACGTGATCGCTGCCGACTACGTGCGCACAGCGCGCTCCAAAGGGTTGGCGGAGTCAGTGGTGGTCACCCGGCACGCGTTGCGTAACGCCATGCTGCCCGTGGTTACCATCCTGGGTATCCAGTTCGGTCGCTTGCTCGGTGGGGCGGTGATCACGGAGGCTGTGTTTGCCTATCCGGGTATTGGCCGCCTGGTGGTGACGTCGATCCTGAACCGCGATTACCCAGTGGTGCAAGCCACGCTGCTTCTCGTCGTCATTATCTTTCTGCTCACCAACTTGATCGTAGACATGTCGTATGGCTTCCTCGACCCGCGCGTCAGCGCGAGTGGAGCGAAGTAGATCATGGCAACAGCCGTTAGCACTGGTGGAATGAAAGCGGTTCTACGGCCCGAATCGTTCCTCTCACGACTGACCAGCAAATCGACCGTGTTCACATTCGGGCGCATCCTCCACCACCGCAAGGGCGCATTTGGCATCGCTTCGCTGGTGTTGCTCATCCTGGTGGCGGTGTTCGCACAGTTCATCGCGCCGTACAATCCCAACACCAATGACCTCCTGGCTCAACTCGGTCCACCGTCTCTGACACACTGGTTTGGTACCGACGAGTTAGGACGCGACATCTTGAGCCGTGTCATCTTCGGTAGCCGGCCATCGCTGCTCACTGGTGTTGTGGCGGTTGCCATCGCCGCTGTCGTGGGTTCGACGATCGGTATCGTGGGCGGCTTCTTGCGCGGCTGGTTTGACCTAGTCATGATGCGCGTGTGGGATACGCTCCTGGCCTTCCCCGCCATCTTCCTGGCGATCGGCATCGTGTCGATCCTGGGTCCGGGCTGGATCAACGGCACGCTGGCCATCGCTATTGTCAACATCCCGGTGTTCGCTCGCTTGGTGCGGGCGGTCACACTCACCGTTGCCGAGCTCGACTTTGTCAGCGCGGCGCGGGCCACTGGCTGCACCAATACGCGCATAATGCTGGTACACGTGTTCCCCAACTGCCTCGCCCCCGCCATCGTCCAAATGGCCATCGCTGCCCCTAACGCCATCCTGGTGGAGGCTTCGTTGAGCTATTTGGGACTGGGCAGCCAGCCGCCTAACCCCTCGTGGGGCAACATGCTCAGCACCGCGCAAGGCTTCTTGTACCAGTCAGCCACCTATGCCATGTTCCCTGGGCTAGCGATCACCATTGTCGTGCTGGGCATGAACTTCTTCGCTGATGCCCTCCAAGATGCCATCGACCCGCGCCGTATCCGTCAGCTCGGTTAGACGCCAGTACCTGCGGGTGGTCTGGCTACATCCCCAAGGAAGGAATCCCTGAACCGTGAAGACCTATCGAGCGGCCGTCATTGGCCTCAGTGGGATCAGCGCGGCGCCATTTGACGCAGCGCCCACGCCATCTCTCGGCTACGTGATGCCGCACTCCCACCTGGCCGCCTACGCGACCATTGCACGCACCGACCTGGTGGCTGTGTGTGACCTGATTCCAGAGGTGCGCAGCCGCGTGGTCGCGGATTGGCAGCCACACCTCCCGCACCTGCACGCTTACGCCAATTACCGCGACATGCTGGAGCGCGAACAGATTGACTTGCTGAGTGTGGCCACACCAGACCACCTGCA
>JANWJO010000179.1 GCA_025449435.1 Chloroflexota bacterium
CAAGCCGTATGACTTGCCCGAATACCGGCAGCACACCGCCGGCGTGACCATCGCCTCGTTCGTGTACCTGCAAGTCGACGTGGCCGAGCCCTACGGCATTATCGAGACCGAGTGGGCGGTTGAGCGCGCCGGGCGCGATCCACGGCTGCAAGCCATCGTCGCCTACGCGCCGCTGGAGTATGGGGAGCGGGCGCGGCTGTATCTCGAACGGCTCATCAAGGTGAGCCCGTTGGTAAAGGGGATACGGCGCTTGTACCAGCAGGAATCGGTGGACTTCTGTCTCCAACCGGCGTTCGTGCGCGGCGTACAGTTGCTGGCGGATTTTGGCCTGTCGTTCGACATCTGCATCAGGCATCAACACCTGGAAAACACCGTGCGGCTGGTCGAACAGTGCCCCAACGTGGCGTTTGTGCTCGACCACATCGGCAAACCCGACATCGTACACCAGGGGCTCGATCCCTGGCGTCGGGGAATGCGCGCCCTCGCGAGCTTGCCCAACGTCATGTGCAAGGTGAGCGGGATGGCCAGCGAGGCTGACCGTCAGCACTGGACTCCCGCCGACCTTCAACCATTTCTGGAGCACACCCTGGAAGTCTTTGGCGAGGACCGCGTACTGTTTGGCGGTGACTGGCCGGTGGTGTTGCTCGGCGCTCCCTACATGCGTTGGGTACACACGGTGGAACTCCTGACCGGCTTGCTCAGCGATGCGGCCAAGTACAAGCTGTGGGCGGATAATGCGCGCCGGTTCTACCGGCTGCCGTCGCTGTAGGCTAGCGCCAGCGATTGGCTTCCGGGTCCGCCTGGTCTGGCTCCGAAACGGTGTCGAGGCCAGGCCAGAAGCTCTCGGGAATCGGGAAGGCTGCCAGGTCTAGGGTTTGCTGTATGCGCTCTGGCCGCGTAAACCCCACGATAGTGGAATGGATGCGCGGATCGCGCAAGGAAAACTGCAGCGCTGCCGCCGCCAGTGGAACCTGATGCTGCTGGCAGTAGGCCTCGATGTTGCGGGCACGCCGGAGCAACGACTCGCTGGCTGTTTGGTAGGCGTATCTTGGGTAGGTGGCCGGACCTTTCGCCAGCAAGCCACTGCCATAGGGGGCGGCATTGCAGATGCCCATGCCACGGCGCGCAGCCGCGTCGAACAACGGCGACGCCGAGCGGTTGAGAAGCGTGTAGCGATTGTGCGTGATGAGCGCGCTGAAGGCGCCCGTCTCCACGTAGCGAATCATCAACTCCACTGGTCCGCCCGCCAGCCCGATGTGGCCCACGATGCCTTCGCGTTGCATAGCTTGCATGACTGATATCGCTCCGCCTGGTCCCGTGATTTCCTCGAACGGCGCGTGTTCCGGGTCGTGCAGAAACAGCAGCGGTAGCTTGGACAGGCCCAGCAGCGAGAGACTTCGCTCCACACTGCGCCGCATTTGCGCACCGGTGAACTCGCCGGTTTTGAGGTCTCGGTCACACTTGGTGGACAGCAGATACCCGCCCGGCACACCGCCGAGTTCCCGTAGCACGATGCCAATCCGCCGCTCGCTCTCCCCATCGCCATAGGAGGCTGCCGTGTCGATAAATGTGATGGGTCCAGCGAAAACCGCTCGCAACGTCGAGAGGGCCTGCGCCTCGCTCACCGCGTATGCGAAGGTTTCGGGCATGTTGCCCAGTTCAGCACACCCCACGCACAGGGGATAGACCGTCAGCCCGGTATGGCCAAACGACCGTGGCTGGAGTGCCAGATGCTCCTGGTACGTGCTCACAAACGCTCTCCGTTCTTCAGATTCCCAGTCGAGGTTATTGCGCCGCTGATTTGGTGAGCATTTGCCCTGTGGGGCACAGGTCAAGCAAGATACAAGCGGCGCAGGCCGGCTTCTTGGCGGTACATACGGCGCGCCCGTGGAAGATGAGCGAGTGGTTGGTGAATAGCCACTCGCTGGGCGGCAGCAATGCCATGAGATCTCGCTCGATTTTGGGCGGGTCGGTTTCGGTGGTGAGCCCAAGGCGTTGTGCCAGGCGTGCTACGTGCGTATCGACGGCGATGCCCGCGATCACGCCGTAGGCATTGGATAGCACCACATTGGCGGTCTTGCGCGCTGCGCCAGGAATAGTGAGCATGGCCTCCATCGTGTGGGGCACTTCACCGCCGTAGTCGGCGGCTACTTTCCTGGCCGCGCCAATGATGCTCTTCGCCTTGTTATGGTAAAAGCCTGTCGAGCGAATAATCTCTTCGACATCGGCCTGTTCAGCCTCAGCCAGACTCGCCACGGTGGGATAGCGCTGAAACAACACTGGCGTCACCATATTGACGCGCTCATCCGTGCATTGCGCGGACAGGATGGTGGCCACCAGCAGTTGGAACGCGTCGGTATAGTCCAGAGAGCAGCGTGCGTCGGGATACGCAGTGTGCAAGCGCTGGATGATCTGGAGTTCCCGGCTCACTACCGGCTTCTTGCGCGCCGTTGCCATTCCCCGCTTCCCCTTCGCCAATGCCTACGTCGCATACGTCCCCAAGGATACGCGCTGCCACGCCGCTGTCGCTACCATAGTGCGGTATAGCGGCAGACGGTAGAGAACGCGGGTGTGCAGGCTCATCGCAGCGAAGCAAGGTGGTGGCGTGCCAGACGCGGGTTGGTTGGTGATTGGCCTGATTTCAGGTACGTCGGTGGACGGCGTCGACGCCGTGTTAGTGCGCGTGCATGGCAGTGGAACCTCACTGCGCGTCGAGACCGTTGCTTCGCACGAAGAACCGATGAGCCACGCGTTGCGTGCCAGGGTGCTGGATGCTTGTATGCGCGATGGTGGGACCAGTTCCAACATTTGCCAGCTCAACTTTGAGGTGGGCGAACTGTTTGCACGGGCCGCCGGAAACGTCGCGAAGGCGGCCGGCATCGGTCTCGACCGCGTCGATCTCATCGGCTCGCACGGGCAGACGATCTATCACATTGGGATGCCGGAGGTAGGGCAGACGCTGTCCACCATGCAGATCGGCGAACCCAGTGTTATCGCCGAGCGAACCGGCGTCACCACGGTGGCCGACTTTCGCGTGCGCGATGTTGCCGCTGGTGGTCAAGCCGCGCCACTTGTTCCGTACCTGGATTGGGCACTGTTTCGCAGCGAGTCGCGCACCAGGGCGCTGCAGAACATCGGTGGTATCGGCAACGTAACGGTGCTGCCAGCCGGGGCAGCCAGTACAGGTGTGTACGCCTTCGACACCGGCCCGGGCAACGCTCTCATCGACGCTACGACCGCCATCGCCACCGAGGGGAGGCAGTCCTTGGATGATGGCGGCCAGCTCGCCGCGGCAGGGGCAGTCAACGTCGAACTCCAGAACTACATCTTGAGCCACCCTTACCTTGCTGTTCCGCCGCCAAAGACCACTGGGCGAGACATGTTCGGTGAGCAGTATGCACGAGAGGTGTGGAAGCGAGGCCAGCAACTGGGTCTACAGGGGACTGACATCATTGCCACCTGCACGTCCGCAACAGCTAAGAGCATTGCCAACGCCTACCACGATTGGATATTGCCGCACAATCGCATCGACGAAGTGTTTGTTTCCGGTGGTGGGGCACGCAACCCAGTACTCCTGCGTATGCTCGCGCTCGAGCTGCATGGCCACAAGATCGCCCTACTAGAGGAAATTGGTGGCGACGCCAACATGAAGGAGGCCATCGCCTTCGCAGTTTTCGCTGCCGAGACGGTACGTGGCGTACCCACCTCCCTGCCCGGCGTCACTGGCGCTACGCACCCATCCGTGCTGGGCAAGCTCGTGCCGGGCGCCAACTGGTTTGCTGTTCAACGGCGCGCGCTGGCAGAGCTTTCGCTGCTGGCCGGCACCACGGTGGAAAGCTGATTAGCTTATGGCAGAGCATGGGATACGCCTGGCCATCGGCATCGATGGCGGTGGCACCAAGACCGACGCTGCAGCTATCGACGAGCAAGGTGCTGTGCTCGCCCGCGGCCACGGCGGGCCAGCCAATATCTACGCCGCTGGCGTGGAGAAGACCACGCTGTCGCTGCGGTCATCGCTCAACGAGCTTGCAATCGCGTTGCCACACGGCGCGATGGTCGTTGGTCTGCATGCGGCGATGGCTGGCATTGGCCGGCCGGAAGATGAACCCGCCGCAGTAGCTCTCCTGACCGATGTGTGCAGGTCGGTGCACCTGCAACCGGCCCGCATCACAGCGGGCAGTGACGGACCCGCCGTGCTGGCCGCCAACGGCTCCGCCATTGGCATCGTAGCCATCGCCGGTACTGGATCGCTCATCTGGGGGCAAAATCGCGCTGGAGTGAGCGCGCGCGTTGGCGGTTGGGGGTATCTGCTAGGCGACGAGGGTAGTGGCTTTGATCTGGGCAGGCGGAGCCTCAACACTGTGCTGGCGGCCCACGATGGCAGAATCGCCGCCAACGCGCTCACCCAGGCAGTGCTGCGCCATTTTGGGCTCTCATTGCCGCCCGACCTGGTCAAGCGGATCTATAGCTCACCGAACGCGCGTGAGGACATCGCGGGCGTGGGGCCCATAACCGTGGCACTCGCCGCCGCTGGCGACGAACTCGCCGCCAGCTTGGTGGATCGGAGTGCTCGGGACTTAGCGGCGCAGGTGAGCGCCGCGATTCACACGCTCGGCATCGAGGATGAAACGTTTCCCGTCATCGCGTCGGGCGGTTTACTCAGCTCCCCACGCTTGCTTCGCTTGCTGGCGCAAGGGCTGAGCGGGTTTAACTGTGTGTCGGTCGAGCGGCCTGCTCGCAGTGCAGCAGAAGGGGCGGCGCTGCTCGCGCTGCAGACAGCTCGCGGCTAAGGTCCGCTCGACAACACTGTGTTGCGCGTGGATGCGCGCGCCGTCATAATCGACTGCGGGAACGAACAAACGGAAATGGGCAAGAGATGGCCGCTCAAGTAGGTCTCGTCGGGCTCGCTGTCATGGGCGCAAACCTGGTACTCAACTTGGACAGCCACAACTTCACCGTTGCTGTGTACAACCGCACCGCCAAGCGCACCGACGAATTTCTCGAAGGTCCAGCCAGAGGAAAGGCCGTCACCGGCGCTCGAACGCTCGAAGCGTTCGTATCGGCACTCGAACACCCCCGCCGCATCATCCTGATGGTTCAGGCTGGCAACCCTGTGGATTCCATGATCGAGCAGCTGCTGCCACTGCTGGACAAAGGTGATGTGATCATGGATGGTGGCAACTCGCTGTTCCGTGACACCATTCGACGCAGCGAAGCGTTGCAAGCAGCCGGTTTCAACTTCTTCGGCGTGGGCATTAGCGGTGGGGAAGAAGGCGCGTTGCACGGCCCGTCCATTATGCCCGGCGGACCGCAACCAGCCTATGAAGCCAATCTCGCGCCTGTGCTCAACGCTATCGCTGCCAAGGTGAGTGACGGCCCCTGCTGCACCTACATCGGTCCCGGCGGCGCTGGACACTATGTCAAGATGACGCACAATGGTATCGAGTACGGCGACATGCAGTTGATCGCCGAAGCCTATCACATTCGGCAGGGGGCCCTGGGCCTCGAAGCCGCCGAACTGGCCGCCATCTTTGACGAGTGGAACCAGGGTGAGCTGGACAGCTACCTGATCGCCATCACC
>JANWJO010000180.1 GCA_025449435.1 Chloroflexota bacterium
CGTAGGTGCCTGGTGGTACGGGCACTGAGCCACCTGGTGGTCCACCGGCGTTGAAGTTGGCGGCCGACTGACTTTCCTGGGGGTTGCCGAACCGTTGCTGGGGAAAGCCAAGCTGCGGACGTCCCAGGAAATGGAACAGTGAGTCGCGCGAGGTGGCGAGCTGTTGGTCGACGCGGTTGGACAGAAACGCATTGAGCGACGCGTAGGTCACGGCGTCTGCCGCGAGCAGACCAATGGTTGCCAGCGACAGCAAGGCGATGAGCAGCCGTACGCGCAGTGACATCACAAGCCTCGCGCCTGACGCATGACGTAGCCGACGCCGCGCACGGTGTGGATGAGCGGCTTGTCAGCGGTATCGACCTTCTTGCGCAAGTAGCTGATGTAGGTGTCCAGGATACTGGCGTCGCCGCCGAAGTCGTACTCCCACACGTGCTCCAAAATCTGTGCGCGCGTGAGCACCCGCCGCGCGTTGATCAGCAAGTAGCGCAGGAGCCGGAACTCGGTGACGGTGAGGTCGATGAGGGAGCCGCTCTTGCGCACTTCGTGGCTGCCCTCGTCGATTTCCAGGTCGTCAAAGGTGAGGATTTGGCTTTCGCTGGCCAGGCCGCTGCGCCGGAGGATGGCACGCACGCGGGCGATGACTTCCTCGATGCTAAAGGGCTTGGTGACGTAGTCGTCGCCACCTACGGTGAGCCCACGCACCTTGTCCTCAGTGGCGTCGCGGGCGGTGAGAAACAGCACCGGCAAGTGCCGTCCATCGGCGTTGAGGCGCCGGGCGACTTCGAAGCCATCGAAGTCGGGCAGCAGCACGTCGAGCACGATGAGTTGCGGGCGAAACTCCGGCACGGCCGCCATGGCTTGCTGGCCACTGCCGGCTTGGCGCACGGCGAAGCCCTCGTAGGTCAGCGCTGTGTCGAGCAAGTCGGCGATATATTGCTCGTCGTCCACCACCAGCACGCGCGTCTGATCGTTCACGTGGTACGCCCGCCTATAGTTCGTTGCTTGGACCTGTGCTTGTGCCGTTCACAACGTGTTTCGTTAGGGAGACGACGGCATGTCACTACGAGTACACTACCAGGAATAGCCACTCCGTAGGAGCCTTTCCCGACGTTCACAGTCGATTCACAGGCTGTTCTTGGTAGGTTTTCAATTGGCACGTGGTGGATGGGATCGCGCTTCCTGGTTGGCGGCGAGCCTAGTGGCAAGGACGGTGGCGATGGCAGTCACTTCCGCCCAAACTCAGCAACAGGCCGGCACGCGTTCCGCCGCTGCTAGGCAGACGCGCCGGCATGTGCTTCGCCTGGTACTGGCGTTTCCGACCGTGAGCTTGCTCGCCGCGTGTGGAGCGAGCGGCTCGGCTGGGACTGCGGCCCGAGCCACGGGAAGCGCCGGCCAGGTTGTGCAAGGCGCCGGACAGCCGGCAGCAAACCCGCCCGCCGCAGCCGTGTTTACGGTTATCGGGCAAGCGAGCACGTCTGCCACTACCACAGCAACTGCGACCGAGGCGCCAGCTACCACGACGATCCTGGCGAGTGCTTCCGAGCACGCTAGCGCGGCCACAGCGGTCGCGCCGGGGTCGACCACCACCCACGCAAACCCCACCACGGCGGCCAGCGCGTCAACACAAGCTACTACCGCGCCGTCATGCATTCTGGCGCCGGAGGAAACGGAAGGGCCCTATTACATTGACGAGAAGCTGGTGCGCAGCGACATCACCGAGGGTCAGCCAGGGATGCAGCTCGTGCTCAAGCTCACTATCGTCAATGCCTCGTCGTGCCAGGCTCTCCCGGGTGCCGTTGTAGACATTTGGCACTGCGATGCTGGCGGCAACTATTCGGGCTATGGCTCTTCTGCCGCACAACCAGGACCCAGCACCAATCAGCCGCCGCCGGGCGATGCGCACGTGACGCCGACTAACAAGCTGACCTATTTACGTGGCAGCCAGACCAGTGATGCCGCTGGATTCGTCACCTTCAAGACCATTTACCCCGGGTGGTATACGGGCCGGACCACTCACATCCACGTCAAGGTCCACGCGGGAGGCAACGTGGTACACACTGGCCAGTTGTACTTTGACGGCGACATCACCATCAGTGTCTATCAAGCGCAGCCCTACGCTAAGCACGGCCCAGCCGATACTAGCAATAAAGCCGACAGCATTTATGGGCAGGGCGGCGCACAATCCATGCTGGCCCTTGCCAAAGCCGGCAGTGGACTCACTGGCGCAATCACCCTGGGTGTCAAGGTGTAGCGGGCCACAAGTGAGCGGTCCTCATTTTTGATCTCCTGATGGTGTGGTACAACAAATGCACCTAAGGAGGTGCTCATGGCCTCACCATCTTCCTCTGCTAGGGCAACGACCTCTCCAGACGGCGCCTACGCTGGCACGCTGGATGATCTGCGTCGCGCCGGGTGTGTCGTGGTGTCGGGTGGCAGGCACGGCATCGCAGTGTTCTACAACGATGGCGCGCCGTGCGCGGTCGATAACCGCTGCCCGCACATGGGTTTCCCCCTGAGTCGGGGCAGTGTGGCCCAAGGCATCCTCACCTGCCACTGGCACCACGCTCGCTTTGATTTGCAGAGTGGTGGCACCTTTGATCCGTTCGCGGACGACGTGCGCACCTACCCAGTGACGGTGGAGCACGGCGCTGTGCGTGTCAGCTTGCAGCCGGTTGCCGGGAACCAGGTGGCCCGTTTCAAGGCCCGGCTACGCGACGGCCTTGAACAAAATCTGTCGCTCGTGATTATGAAAGCGGTGCTTGCGCTGGGCGAAACCAGCATGGCACGGTCCGACGTACTCGAGATCGGTGGCTTGTTCGGCACCGACTACCGGGTGGCGGGGTGGGGGCCCGGTCTCACCATCATGACCGCGCTTGCCAACTCGCTGGACGGGCTCGCGCCCGAGGATCGTACGCTGGCGCTCTACCACGGCCTGGTGCGCGTGGCGCTGGACTGCGTCAACTCGCCGCCGCATTTCCGGCTGGACCCGTTGCCGAATACGGAAGTCGAACTGCCGCGCTTGCGTGCGTGGTTTCGCAGCTTCGCCGAGGTACGCGACACCGATGGCTGTGAGCGCGCCCTATTGACTGCGATCCAACGCGGCGCATCGCCAGCGGCACTGGCTGATATCCTCACCGCTGCAGCCACCGACCACTTCTTCCTGGCTGGTGGCCACACCATCGACTTCATCAATAAAGCCTGTGAGCTACTCGACCACATTGGCTGGCAGCACGCGGCTACCGTGTTGCCCAGCGTCATTCGCGGCATCGCGCAGGGCCAGCGCAGCGAGGAACAAAACGCCTGGCGCCATCCTATTGACCTGGTGGCGCTGTTAGAGCCGGCGTTCCAGCAGCTCCCCCAGGTGGTGAACCTGTCCGCCCGGCCCGGCACCTGGGACGGTTTCGATGCCCTGGTCGAAACGATGCTTACTGGTGAGCCCGCTGACACCGTGGATGCGCTGCTGAGCGCTTTACGCGGCGGCGCTGCCATTACCGACCTCAGCCAGGCGGCTGCCTACGCCGCGGCGTTGCGCGTGGCGCGTTTCCACACCAGCAACGAGTTTGGCGACTGGATTACGGTGCTGCATACCTTCACGTCGGCTAATGCGCTGGACCAGTTACTGCGTCGCGCTCCGTCGGTCGAAGCGGTGCGTGGTATCTTCCACGGCGCGATGCGCGTGTATCTGGACCGCTTCCTGAATATGCCGGCGGCGCGCTTGCCGCGCGATCGCGACGTTGCCGAGATGCCCACGGACGACGGCGCCCTGCTGGCATCGCTGGGCGAGTTGCTGGATCGCGAGCAACAGGTGAGCCAGGCGGCGGAGGTGACGCATCGCTACCTGTCGCTGGAGCACAGCCCTGAGATGTTACTTCAGACATTCGGCCATCTGCTGCTGCGCGAGGACGCCGAGTTTCATAGCTATCAGATGTACGAAGCAGGAATCCGCCAGTTTACGAGCCTGCGCGAACACCGGCCGGCGGCTGCCCATACTGTGCTGATCGCCATCAGCCGGTACCTCGCGGCGCATTCGCCCACCTCGCGCGCGATGCTCCAGACTGCGCGCAGTGCGTGGCGATTGCAGCGCGGCGAGGAACTATTCGCCAACCCAGAAACCGAGTCCGCCTAACGGCGACCGGCGCCATATCTGGTTTGCTGGCCACCGGGCCATGATGTAGCGCGTGTCAGGCGCGGCGCGCTGTACAAGAGGGAGCCGCCATGTTAGCCGCCGTCCTGCGCGCCGCCGGCGAGCCATTAAGCTTCGAGCAGTTGCGACAACCAATACCGCAAGCCGGCGAGGTGCTGGTGCAGGTACGGGCCTGCGGCGTGTGCCACAGTGACTTGCACGTGACGCTGGGCGAGATTGCATTTCCTCTGCCAGCGGTGCTGGGCCACGAAATTTCCGGCACCGTGGCCGGGCTAGGAGCGAACGTCCAAGGGCTGGGCGTCGGGGATCGGGTAGTGTGCACGTTCATCATGCCGTGTGGCCGCTGCGCCGCCTGCCACCAGGGACGCGACGACCTGTGCGAGACGTTCTTCACCTATAACCGGCTTGCCGGCACGTTGTATGACGGCACAACGCGTCTGTTTGACGAGTCTGGCGCTCCCATCGCCATGTATTCCATGGGTGGGATGGCGAGCTATGCGGTGGTGCCTGCCACCGATGTGTTTGTCCTGCCGGCCAACGCACCGCTCGAGGAGTCGGCCATCCTGGGGTGCGCGGTGTTTACGGCGTTTGGCGCCCTGCGCAACGCGGCGGCGCTGCGCGGCGGCGAGTCGGTGGCGGTGATCGGCACCGGCGGTGTTGGTTCGAATCTCATCCAACTGGCGCACGTGTTTGGCGCAGGACCGCTTATCGCGGTGGACGTGCGCGACGACAAGCTCGCAGCTGCCCAAGCGCTGGGCGCTACGCACACCGTCAATGCCACCCGCGTCGATCCGGTCAACGCCATCCGGGATATCACAGGTGGCCGGGGAGTAGACGTGGCGCTGGAAGCGTTGGGCCGTCCCGAGACGTTCGTGCAAGCCGTCGCGAGCGTGCGCGATGGCGGACGGGCCGTCATGATCGGGCTGGCACCGTCACAGGTGACGGCCCAAGTGGACATCACCCGGCTCGTGCGGCGAGGGGTCAGCATCATCGGGTCCTACGGCGCGCGACCGCGGAGCGATATGCCGGCGTTGCTGCGGCTGGTGGCGCTGGGTATGATCGAACCGGCTCGTGTCGTTACCCGGCGCTTTGAGCTCCGGCAACTCAACGAGGCGTACCGATTACTCAAGGCCGGTGACATTACCGGCCGGGCTATCGTGACGATGTAGGCGGCGCGGTGCTTGGAGCGCTGGGCGCATTAATCACGTCCTTGCTGGACCAGCACACGCTGGTGACGGTATTCGTCGCGTTGCTGGTCGAAGAGATGGGGATACCGATTCCCATCCCTGGTGACGTGTTAATGCTCGTGGCCGGCACGCAGGCAGCACGCGGCGTGGTGGCGTTCTGGCAATTGCTCCTCGTTGAGGAAGCAGCCACCTTGTTCGGGTCGTCACTGCTGTTTGCGTTTACCCATCGGTTTGGTCGCGCACTCCTGCAGAATTACGGCCGGCTGATTCATTTGGGACCGGAAGAACTGGCACGCGCTGAGGCGCGCGTGGTGCGGTACGGCCTAGTGGCGATTGCAGTGGCGAGGGTTATTCCTGGCCTGCGCATCGTCACGGTGGTGGCGGCTGGGGTGCTGGGTGTCCCATATCGGGTGTTTGCTCCGGCCGTTGCCGTAGGCGGGTTTGTGTACTTGCTGGTGTATACGTCACTCGGCTATTTCGTCGGGCCGGTCGTGCTCTCTTTTATTCGTCAGATTGGGCTACCCATCTCTGCCTTAGTATCGCTGGCGGCGGTGGCAGGCATCGTGGTTGCGGTGCACGTCATGGGCCGTGCGGCTGGCGGCGAGCGTCAGCGTCCCACGCCGGCATCCGGCATGTTCGCTGGCATTGTCGCCGGTATCACCGCTCTCCTCGCTACCAATGGTATCTATGGACTGACCACGTGGGCAGCGCAAGCGTTCAGGCTGCGGGCACTCGTCACGCCCACGCTCGCGTCTGGGCTCCAGTTTGTCATCGGCTGGCCCGCATTCTTGGTGCTGGCTGTGGTCGCTGGCGGCGTGCTTTCATTGCCACTGGTCCTGCGGATCCCCAGTGTGGTGCGTTATCTGCTCGTGTTAGGACCGCCCATTGCCGTGGCCATGCTACTCATCGATCCGCTGATGGAAGATGCACGGAATGCGGTGGCGGGCCGTGGTGCCATTCCCCTGGTGGCGTTCACGGTGTTGCGGCTGGCCATCTATAGCGCTGCAGTGATCCGTTTCATGCCGTTGTTTGCTCGCGTGCGCGTCGCTGGGTTTGCGCTCGGCGAAGACGAGGGAACACCAGAAGAAGTGCCTGTGGCGCCGGCACCGCAGACTCCGGAGGCGGCAACTGTGCCAGAGGCGCCCGAAAGTCCAGCGGTAGCCGTCGACAACGAATCGGGACCCAGCGCTCCGTTGCGCCGGGCCCCGTGATGATGGAAACGAATCTGGACTACTCGGCTTGCATCGTTGAGGTTGTGGTGAGCGTGATCGAGCCCCAGCCGAGGATAAGGCTGACCAGTGGCTTGAACGTATAGCTCGCCGTAAAGGTATACGACGAGATCGGGGTGCACAGGGTAGCGGTGCCGCCTTCGCTCAGCCCGGTGAGGGTGAAGTTGGTGTTGGATAGCGGTGCGGCGCTACCCGTCAGTGCGGTGCTATCGAGACCAAGCACCGCCGCCTCAGCTACCGCTTGATTGACGATTGGGCCGGTATCGCCGCTGGAGCCGCCTGACAAGCACGACGGCGTGGCTGTGTACAGGTCGAGGCCAACCGTGGCTCGGGCGCCTTCAGCGGCGGCATTTTGGAGCGTGGTGTAGGCGAAGTACAACCTGCATAGGTCGATCATACCGATCGTGAGCATAACGATCACCGGCAGTAGCAACGCGAACTCGACGATCGACTGACCCGACGCTCGCGCCTGTGCCTCGGTCCGATGCCCGCGTACTGTCGACATCACCGTCACTTCTCCAACCACGCCCTTCTGAACGTGTACCGGCCACTAGTTGATGATCTTGGAGCCGAACATCGGCACGTGGTTAAGGTCGTACTGGATAGTGGTGTTAGCATTGCCGGTGGTGTAGAAGATATCCACGACGGCGCAGCCATCGATGTACAGATTGCCACCACCGTACGTGGGTTTGGTGTTCCCCATGCCATCCTGGTAGTTGTCGTCGGTGCCGAACACCAGGCCGCTTCCATCGCCAGCCGGGCTCCACGATGTGTTCTTGACGCTCATGGTGTTGGAGCCATTGGGCACGTCCTTGATGTTGTGCGCGTATACCGTGCCGGTCAGGTTGATGTTGCCGCTATCACCTGGGCACACACGGAAGCCCATGAGTGCTGGCGCCTCGCGTTGCTGGAACAGCACCACGTTGCGGTAGAGTCCTTCATTGGGCGCCGACAGGGTGACACTGCCGGTGTGGCCGGTGAAGATAAACCCAAAGTCGGTGAGGCCGCTGGTTGATCCGATGCCGGGTTCGTTGGTCTGTGCGCCGCCGTTTTGGGGGTTTTTCGAGTCGGTACACACCAACTTCTCGGTGTTGGCGTAGGTCCCCGACGAGTACAACATCACGTTGGAGCCGGTGACGTTGCCCTCAAAAATGGCTCCGGTGGGGAAGATGTAGATGCCCGGGACGCTGCTGCCGCAGTCGTTCAAGGTCACGCTGCCGGTGAACATGACCGGCTTGGTGGTACCACTGGAATAGGTGCCTGGCGCGAGCGTCACGGTGCCGTAACTGGCAGCCGTGAATCCTTGCGCACTGGAGCCAGGGCACGCGGTGTCCGACGACGTAGGCTCGGTCAGCCAGCGGAGTGGGTCAGGGTAGTAGGCGTTCCCCGTCGAGAGCCCTCCACCGTAGGTGATAGTAGTCTCGTTGCCACCGCCGTAGTCGCCAACGGCCTTGTTGCCACCCACGTAGCCGGCGCCAGAACTGAAGTGGCCATCAAATGGCGAGCCAGATGCCGTGATGAACTGACCTGAAATGTTCATCGTGCTACCGGATTTGGCATCGACGACGTCAGTATAGGTGCCGTTGTCGCTGCAGGAGGTGCCCGATCCATTCCAGTTGCCATAGCAGTCGTCGGCGATGATGCTCCCGTTAGTAATATCGAAGGTGCCACTAGCGTCAGAAATGATGGAGTGTGGCCAGATGTGCTTTCCGGCGTCTAGCGACACAATGCCGGGAGCCGTTGTCCCGCCGAGAGGACTGCCACCGCTATTGGGATTGATTGCTCCCTCAGCTCCGCCAGCTGCCGACACGTTGAGGAAGGAGACCCCCAGAATGCCGGCGAAGTAGGTGTGGGACGTCACCGTTGGTGTGATGCGTACACCGTTGGCGTTACTGGGGATGCTGCCCGAACCGACGGTGCCAACTGATGCGTTGGTCTGGCTGCTCCAGTATTGAGCGGTCCAGGTCACACCAGACATCGATGCGTTGCCGGACACCATGTCGTTGATGATCTTGACGACCTTGGCATCGCTCGGACTGGCGGTGCTGTTGATGTAGTCCGAAGCTCCCAGAGACCCCAGATCGGCGGCGTTTTGCAGGTCGCGCCGTTCCACCATGCCATAGCCGAGGTCGGCAACCACGGCCAGCATGCCTAAGAACACCGGCAGCATCAGGGCGAACAGGACGATACTCTGGCCGCCCTGCTTGACGCCCGGTCTACGGGGGGTCATGCCATTCTCCTTTTCATGTGAGATCGATAGCCACGATGCGAGGCGCCGGTTGCGTGCCCGCATTCACCCCTTCCTTTATGCTTGGCCTGGCCGGGCGATTGGCTCCGGCCACTCATACACGCTCCTTGTCGTACGTCACGCCTATTGCGGAACCGCTGCTACCGACGTATAGGTCAGCGTCTTGGAGCCAAAAAAGTCGAATCCGGGGTGGACGATATCGGTCACCACCACTTGAGACATCGAGATGCCGGACGTGGCACCCGTGATCTTGGACACCGCTACGGTCACGGAAGCAGGAGCTCCGGCGGCCGTCACCCGATACTGGGCGCAGGCCTGGGCACTGGTGATGGATGCGCCACCCGCATAGCAGCCTGCCGGTAGCGGGGATGGACTCGAATAGTAGGCGGCAGCGGCGATCGCACCCTCACGAGCTGCTGTACGCAGCACCACGGACTCGCCAAGCATTTGTGTCGCTGCCGCAGCGGCCATGCTGATCAGCAACAGCATGGGCGTGATGAGGGCGAGTTCGACCATTGTTTGGCCTTTCTGGCCGGTCCATCGAGTCCTAGACATGCCCAAGTAGTCCTATTCCACATGCACGTACTAGCCCTATCGAAGGAAAAGGTACTAATGGTCACTGACCGATCACTGACGGAAGAGGGCGGAATAGTTAGTACTCTGGTTACCCATCAGGGGAGTACCTGGATACTGCCCACCAGTGGTGGACGACCCGGGAGTTATTTGGGGAAGGTCACGATGAAGCTGCTCCCTTGGCCCGCGGTGCTCGCTGCGCGAATGCTGCCGCGATGCACCTCAGCAATGCGCTTGGCGATGGCCAGCCCAAGGCCAGTGCCGGGTTGGGGAGGTGAGTCCGCGCTGTGCACGCGGTAGAAGCGGTCGAAAACGCGTTCGAGGTCGCTCGGGGCGATGCCAGGTCCGTTATCATCGACTTGCAGTTGCACCTCGTTGGCGAGCTCCCTCAGACTAACGGACACATCTCCTCCTGGCGGGGCAAACTTGATGGCGTTATCAATGAGGTTGAGGGCGAGGTGCACCAGGAGTTCCTCGGATCCGTTGACGGTAACGTGACTGGGGGTAGCGGTATGGATCGTCACTTGTTTCACACTGGCATTACTTGCTGCTAGACGGACTGCGCGCACAACAGCGGTTTGGAGCGACACCGGCTCGCGGGAGAGCTGCCCGGCATCTTCCACCGTGCTCATCAACAGGAGCTCGCGCAAGAGCTGCGAGGCGCGCGCCGTTTCACTGGTGATGTCTTGCAACGTCTCCTTTACAGGCGCGGACAGCGTCGGGTCGTTGAGCAGCACGCCGGCGTTTCCTAACACCGAGGTAAGGGGCGTGCCCAGCTCATGCGCGACTGCGCCGGTAAAGTCACGCTGGCGCGTCAGTGCTTCGGTGAGTTGCTGCCGTGTGTTGAGCAACTGCACCATGGTGCGATCAAAGTAGTACACCACGAGCACCGGGATTACGAGGAGTGGCAGCGACCAGATGGCATTGCGAGCAGCGAGAGCCGCGAACCACCCGAGGACCAGCAGAGACAGGTAGTGCACCCATGTGCGCTGCCACAGGGAGACGATGGCAGGTGCGACGGCCCGATGTTGGGCGAGCGCGCTCATGGTTCCGACGGTAAGGGTGCCCACGAGGAAGTAGGCGAGCCCTGCGGCAACGACGGCTAAAGGCGTAGCCGAGGCCACAAGAGCAGGCCCGGCAACGACTGGGATGACCAGGTACGTTACCGTCGCCGCGACGACAGTCAGTACCGTCTGGCCGGCATTGAACAGTGCGTTCAAGGGTGGCCGGCGCAGCAGTAGGTTGTGCGCCAGGGCGGCAACAAAGGCAGTGACGCCCACGATCCCCGGGCTGAACAGCAGTACGAGGCAAAACAATGGGGCGGTGGTGAGATGAGTCTTCTCCTGCTGACCTATGCGCACCGGGCGCAAGCCGAGGAGGATGGCGCTGATCAGGAGTGCTGTCACTAACACGATGTTCTGGCTCAGGTTGAGCCAGGAATCGGTTTCAACCGGAAGGCGCAGGACACTCCAAGCTAGCAGCACGAGTCCAGCAGTTGTGATGGCGAGAAGGAATGTGGCAGCGGGCCGGGGCAGTGCAGCGAGCATACTCTCCGGGCGCTGGAACGGGCCCGTGCCAGGAGGTGGCGTCGGGCGCGGCTCGCTCATTTTGGGGCGCGGAGCACATAGGAAGCGCCGCGCTCAGAGGTGCGCTGGGTGAACAACATGAGCGGCTCGCCAAGTTCGTGCAGTTTGGCGCGCAACCGGTAGGCGTGGACCTCGACACGATTGGATGTCGCTGCTGCTTCCGCGTCACCCCATAAGCGATTTGCGATCGTCGCTTCGTCGAGGGCTTGCCCGACGTAGCGGATGAGGAGTGTAAGCAAGGAAAACTGCGTTTCAGTGAGCTGGAGAATCCGATCGCCACGTCGCGCGATGCGCCGGTCGACGTCGACGACCAGGTCGCCACAGACCAATTCACGCTGTGCAGAGCCCTCCAAGCGGCGGCGCAGTGCTCGCAAGTGCGCCGTGAGCTCAGTGAAGTCAAAAGGCTTCACGAGGTAGTCGTCGGCGCCGACATCGAGGAGGTGCACCCGTTCGGCGACTTCTCGTCGGGCGGAGATGACCACGATCACGCGATCGCTGGCAGCGCGCAGTTGCCGGCACAGGTCGCGGCCGTCGCCATCGGGCAACATCAGGTCGAGCAGGACAATCGAAGGGTCCATCTCGGAGGTGAGTTCTCGTGCGTCGCGTATGCTGGATGCTGTCGCAACCCTATAGCCTTGTTGCTCCAAGCCGCGGCGGAGATAGCGCAGGAGCATTCGGTCATCCTCGACCACGAGGATATTGTCGCGCATGTTCACCTCACGATTAGGAGCACCATAGGTTTCTGCCGCCATTGTGCCTCAGATGAATTCTGGTCTACAAGCACGCAAAGAACAGGTTCATCCACGGTAGCTCTAAAGTACTGAACCCACTTGCGAGCAATGGGCGATGCCTACAGTGCTATGCAAACGTTCGTTGCTTTCGAAAGGTGGCTCTATGGACCCGGCAGTGTTCACGATGTCACGTCGCGCCGTGGTCGGAGCGGCGCTGGCCTCCTGGTTCGTGCGCCCGCTCAGCGCACTCGCCGGCGCGGAGTGGTGCTTCGGTGACCCGCCAGTCCATTTGATCTTGTCCTCTGGCAGCCAGATCAACGTCACCTGCCAGATAGGCGTTCCAACTGGCTATCGATCGCAGCTGCAAATAGCGACCGTGAATGCCTATTTGGGCAGTGATACCGGCGTCGATGTCGTGTATGTCACCGTTGTGGTACCAGACGCGCCTAGCGGCAGCATCCCGGTGCTGGCGACGGTCACGGTGCGGCCCAACCAACTGAGTGCTTCCGGCCAGGGCACCTCCGGTCAAGCGCTGCTGTTCGCGATACCGCTCGCTTAGCGCGCACGTTCCGGCGAGCGGAGAGATTACCGCCAGAGCGATTCGGTGTCGCCACGCACCGGTTGGGCTCGAAACGGGTGGGCACGTAAGGCATCGACGTTGATGTCCGCACCTAAGCCGGGGCGGTCTGGTAGCACGAAGGAGCCGTCCCGGATAACGGGTGGCGTGTCGCATACCTCAGCCCGTAGGGCTTGCTCGTTCTCCATCTGCTCCAGGATCAGGAAGTTGGGGATCGAAGCGGCCAGGTGAATGGCGGCGAATGTCACCATAGGGCCACCGGAGTTGTGCGGTGCGACACCCACATAGTGCGTATCGGCCAGGTTGGCGATGCGCTTGACTTCGGTGATGCCACCGGCGTGCATCAGATCAGGCTGGACGATGCGGCATCCTTGCAACTCCAGCAACTCGCGGAACTCCCAGCGGGTGAGCAGCCGCTCACCGGTGGCGATAGGGATGGCGAGGTCGCGTTGGAGCGTGGCCATAACGCGGGCATTCTCGAAGGGGATGGGCTCCTCAAACCAATACGGTCGGTAGGGCGCGAGCCGCTCCGCGATCTGCAGAACGGTGCGCGGTGACAGCAGTTCGGAGAGTTCGATCATGATGTCGCAATCGTCGCCTGCACCCTGGCGAGCGCCTGCCATCAAGTCCTCCGCTCGTTGTAGGGCAGCACCTTCGTTGGTACGCAAGAGCGTGTGGTCGATCGCACTGAACTTGAAGGCGCTAAAGCCACGCCGGCGCGCCTCACGCGCTCCTTCGGCTGCTTGCTGGGGCGTCTCGACGCCTTGCAGCCAGTGGCTGGCATAGGCTCGCACCTGATCGCGGTAGGGCCCGCCGAGAAGGCGATACACGGGTACGCCCAATCGTTTCCCCTCGATGTCCCACAGGGCGAGGTCGAGGGCGGCCAGCGCCGTCATAAGCACAGCGCCGCCGCGCCAGCGCCAGGCGTGATACATGCCGTGCCAGTGGCGCTCGACACCAGCGGGGTCACGCCCGATCAAGTAGTCGCCCAGTTCGTGGATGGCGGTTTCCACGGCCTTAATACTGCCGTGCAGCGATCCCTCGCCCCAGCCGTGGATGCCAGCGTCGGTATCCACGCGCACAAATAGCCAGTTACACCACTCGGCCCACATCAGGTAGGTCTCGACCTTCGTGATCTTCACGGTGGATGGCCCTTCTTGTCTCTGGTAGCGCACACGTGCCGTGGCTTGAAAGGATAGGCAGGCGCGTGCACTAGACGCAACCCACGATCCACGCGGATGTGCCCGAGGCACGGGTGTTTGAGCTGCGCGCTTACGCGCCATCCTGAACGCGCCGCTACGCGACTGCTCGCTCGCTAGCGTGCGCTGGCACTGCGCGCTACCATCGCCCCGGGAGCACGGCAGCGGCCTAAGCCGGTGCTCGTCGCAGACGAAGGGGCACGCCGTGAAGGTCACCGGCTACCGCATCCGCACCTACGATTTCCAGATGGATCGCCCGATTGGTGATGTCAACCATCCGGTGGGGAATGCCGCCAGCCGCGGCTCCTTCCTGTTTCTGGATACCGATGAGGGACTGACCGGCATCGCCCTGGGCAGTTCGCCGTCAGTGCCGAGGCTCATGCCACTGATCATCGGGCAAGACCCGCGTGGGGTGGTGGGCTTGTGGAAACGCATGCTGGACTTTGTGTTCAAGGGGGGCAACGAAGGCGCGGATTGCGCGGCCATCTCGGCGATCGATCGGGCGCTGTGGGACCTCAAGGCCAAGATCAATAACGAACCCGTGTGGCGCACGCTGGGTGCTGCTGAAGGCACGTGCAAAGCGTATGCCAGCGGCATCGACCTGTGCTTAACTGATGACGAGATTGCCGCGTTCTATGGGCGGATGGCGGCCAAGGGCGTGGATGCCGGCAAACTCAAGGTGGGGCTCGACCTCGACAGCGACATGCGGCGGCTCCAGATCGTCAAGGACCAACTCTCCAAGGCCAATCCGCGCCCATACTTGATGATCGATTCCAACGAATATTGGTCCCCCAAGCAAGCCATCCGCACGATTCGGGAGTACGAGCGGCACTTTGACCTGACATGGGTCGAAGAGCCCGCCCGCCGGTGGGACTATCGTGGCCTGCGGCTGGTGTCGCAGTCGGTGACGGCGGCGGTGGCCACTGGTGAGAACCTCAACGACGCCAGCGACTTTTACCCGCTCATCCTCAACGAGGCTGTCGATGTCATCGAGATCGGGTCGGGCACCACTGGCGTCACCGGCGCGATGCAAGTGGCGCAGATGGCTGCTGGCTTCGAGCTGCCGGTGGCCATGATGAACTGCCCAGGCGATTACATGGCGCATGTGGCCGCCGCCATGCCCAACCACCTGATGATGGAAGTGGTAGACCCCGGGCGGGAGCCTTGCTTTACTGTAGATACGCACATCAGCGATGGGTATATCCATGTGGGCAATGCGCCCGGCTTCGGAATCACGATCGACGAGGACAAACTCGCGGCCATCGAGGTGAAGGACAACCGTCCGGCGCCGCCGGGAGCTTGGGGCAGGCGTACAGGGGCCGGACTGTACATTGTTCCAGAGAGCCCAGAGGAGCGGCTCACCATCAGCAAGCGTGGCGCACGCTAGGCAGCCCAAATTTGGAAAGGAACAGGATCGCTTGAGCGCTCCACCGGTTACCTTCACGGTGTTTACCAAGCCGTGGCATGTGCCCCTAGTTGAGTTGGCGGTATTGGTGCGCTCGATGGGTTTTGACGGCGTCGAGTTGCCAGTACGTCCCGGCTATCCAGTACATCCCGACAACGTGACCGAAGCACTGCCGGAAGCGGTTCACATCTTTGCTGACCACGGCTTGCGCATCGCCAGCATCGCCGGTCCCACCGACGAGCGCACCATTGAAGCATGCGGTGTGGCTGGGGTGCCGGTGATCCGCATCTGCGTGGGTGTGCCAGCGCAAGCGGAGTATCTCGAGCACGAAGCCACCGTGCAAGCGGAATTCGAACCTTTGCTGCCCGTGCTGGCGCGGTGCGGCGTGACCATCGGCATTCAAAATCACAGTGGTCGCCAGATAGCCAACGCGATGGGTTTGCGGCACTTGATCGAGCGCTTTGACCCCCGAAATGTGGCGGCGGTGTGGGATCCGGCGCATTGCGCGCTCAACGGTGAGGTGCCGGCGCTGGCTGCCAGTATCCTGTGGTCGCATCTGTGCATGGTTAACCTGAAAAACGCCTACTGGCAGCGCACCAATGGTCTTGAAGCACCCGTTGCGACCTACAAGCCCTGGTGGACGAGTGGCAGACAAGGGCTCTGCCCGTGGCCGGAAGTCGCGGCAATCCTCAAAGCTCGCCACTACACGGGGGCCGTGTGTCTCACGGCTGAGTATGGCGATCATGAGGCAACCGACCGGCTGATCCGCGACGACCTGGCCTTTGCCCGCAGCCTGTTCGCGGCGAGTTAGCGTGGAGGTGCGGATGGCGGCCAAACAACACGTGCGCGTAGCCGTGATCGGCGCCGGGCGGATGGCCAATCAGGTGCACTACCCGTCGCTGGCGTCGTTTTCGGATGTCACCATCGCCGCCATCTGCGACATTGCCAGTGGACCGCTCCACGCCACCGCCGATACCTACGGGGTGGAGGCACGCTACACCGACTATCGCCAGATGATCGAGGAGGTACAGCCCGACGGCGTGTACGTCATCGGGCAGCCACATCTCATGTTCGACGTCTGGGTGTGGTGCCTGAAGCAAGGTCAAAACCTGTACATCGAGAAGCCCATGGGCCTGACCTGGCATCAAGCGCAGGTGCTCGCTCACCTGGCTACCGAACACAACGTTATCACCCAGGTGAGCCACCAGCGGCGGACGGCGCCACTGCTGGTGCACCTGCGCCAGGAATGTCTCAAGCGAGGTCCGCTGGTGCATTCCCTCTGTCAGTTCTACAAGTATGGTCCAGAGCCGTACCTCAACGCGCGGGACCATATGATGGACGACTGTACCCACGCGATCGATACCGCACGGTGGATGCATGGCGGTGAGGTAGTACGCGTCGACAGCCACTGCAAGCGCGCTGGAACACCGGACATCAACTGGATCGGAGCGATGCTCACGTTCGATAATGGCTCAACCGGATTCGTGGTGAACTCCTGGAGCAGTGGTAGGCGCGTGTTTCGCGTGGAGATGCACGCGCCCGGCATCTGTGCTGAAGGCGACCCAGAGGTAGCCGGTAGGATTTATCGGGATAACGACACGGTGGGTGAGGAAGTGCGCGCGACCGACATCGCCGCTAGCGACAAGCCATACGTGGTCGGCGGCTTCCAGGCCAAGAACCGCGAGTTCATCAACTCGCTCAAGGCCGGGCGCGAACTCACCAGTTCGCCGTTTCGCGACTGCCTGAAGACCATGCGGGTGGCGGAGGAGATCCTCGCCCGGGCATTGCTCGATGGCGAGTAGCCCGCCGCCGCGACGGTCCACTACGCTCAAGCTCGCTCATTCCGACGACGGGCTTACGGTCACCGGACCTGGTGGTAGCGCCTTCACGCTGGCGCCAGAGGATGCACATCCCCTGGCGCGCGCGCAACACAACCAGCAGGTGACCCACGGGTTGCTGCGCGACATTATGGAAAGTACGAGGCAAACGGTCTCGGCCTATGAGTACCCGACGCGGCTGATTGCGGCATTGGGTGAGGCAATCCGGCAACTGCCGGTGCCCTGGCTCCAGGAGTTCGCGTATGCGGGCATGCTGAACGTGCTGCTGGAGTTGGACAGCGGCGGGGATGCATCTGGGGAACCTTCGAAGGCGCCGCTTCCCTAGCAGGTGGGTTAACCTCATCCCCGACTCTGGCGCTTGCTGCTCACCGCCGGTTTGCGAAACAGCATGATGTACTCGTGCTTGAACACATAGAAGCCCTGGCGCAGGGCGCGGTAGCGCCAGAGGTGCTCGCTCACGCCCTTGCCACGTTCGTTGCCCTGGATGTCTTTGACATTGATCGCCTTGAGTTGCAATCCCAGTTCCTGGCAAACCTGTAGACACTGAAAGCCGAGGGGAATCCATTCGCTGTTGGTGTAGATGTCCCCGATGACCAGCGCCAGGTAGCGCCCCGGTGCCAGAAGGCTTACTGCCTGGCTGGCCACTTCTTTGAATCCCTGCAGGAAGGCGGGTATCGACGGCGCACGCGATAGGTCACGCGGATCGCTGCTGAATTGGATGATGTTGTAGTAAGGCGGGTGGAGCAGCAGGCAATCGGCCGCTGGTTTGTTCAGGCCAGCTAGCGCGTGCTCCACACGCACGCGCGTCTCCAGTAGCCGGGAGTCGCCAACGAACACCTCGGTAGAAACGTTGCCCGGGTTGAGCGCTTGTGCGATGCGCTGCAGCGATTGCTCGGCCACCGACTCGGACAGCTCGACGCCGATGCCATGCCGCCCTAAATGACGGCATTCGATCAGTGTGGTCCCCATGCCGGAGAACAGGTCTACCACGACGTCACCGGCCTTGGTGAAGCGGCGAATGATCTGGTTGGGAATCTGGGGGACGAAGTTTCCCCAGTAGTCCCCATTATGTGGTCCACTGTGGTCGCGCGCCCCCAGCAGCCACAAGCTACCTGTGAGAATATCGGTGTAGTCGCGCCAGCGGCGCAGGTCGATGTCAGAGTAGTCCGTCGTGAGCGGCTCAGGGTCTCCGGTCTGCGCCTCGGGAGATGGCGTGTTCGCAGAGGCAGGTTGCGACCGGCCAGCCCGAGTCCTGGCCAACGGCGTCATCCCTCTGCTGGTTTATACGGTGTGCAGCCACGGGTTCGACCATACCACGCCTAGGGTGCGCAAGACGGTGCGGTACCATAGGCTGCCAGTACGCCAGCACGGGTGGGGAGTGGCGTCGGGTGACCAGCGGACGGAACAATGGCGTGCCAATCGACCAGCTTTCGCGCTTGTCGATCGTGGCTCGCTGAGCAGAACACACCGTCGTGGCTGGAACCACCACTCGCCTCACGCCCGGGTCGCCGCCCGTGGGCCAGCCGGACGCCTCTATGTTGCCTCTGGGACAAATCCAACCTGAGGATAGCGGCAGGAACACTGGCTGGTTAGCCATCCTGCTTGTTCTCTTCGTGCTGTGCGCACTTTCCTATAGCGTCGTGGCCCCACTATGGGAAGCGTCAGATGAGTCGGAACACTTCCAATACGTCGTGTATTTGGCAACGCAACACCAGCTGCCCAGCGGGCTGCCCAGCATTCAACCCAGCGGGAACAACGAGGGGAATCAGCCGCCCTTGTACTACGTGCTGGTTCAGCCGCTGGTCGCAGGGCTTGACCTGAGCGACGCCGGGCGCATCCGGCTCAATCCGCATATGGGTTGGGTCAACGATCCGGCGGGCGTGCAGGCGACGGCGCACTTCCTGGATGAGCAATGGCCCTATCACGGTGCGTTTCTGGCGGCGCATCGCCTACGCGCGCTGTCGACCCTACTGGGTGCCTTGACGTTGCTTATCACCTACTTCGCCGCTAAGCGCGCCACGGGCGACCGGCGCCTTGCGCTGGCGGCCACTGCGATACTGGCCATACTTCCTGGCTACTTGTTTTCCTCGGCCACGATTAACAACGATGTGCTTGCCAATGTGGTGGGGGCATTGTTGCTGCTCGTCACCCTCTGGCGTCCCAAGTCGCTGGCCTGGCGCGGCCTCGCCTTCGGCGCTGTGGCCGCTTTGGGGGTGCTCACTAAGCTTGACCTCCTGCCGCTCATCGCCTTGGGTGGGCTCGTCCTCTGCTGGGATGCCATGCGCACCCGCACTCCCTGGCCAGTGGTGCTTGCCGCCCTGCCCGTATTACCAGCTGCTGGCTTCTGGCTGTGGCGCGTCGCACACGGAGACAAGAATCTTATCGGCGATCGTGTTGTCTGGCCGCCGCCGTTGCCCGGCACCACTGGGCCGCTTGATTGGGGCTTTCCGGTCCACTTCGTTATCGACATCTTGGTGTCGTTCATCGGCGCGTTTGGCCGGCAAAACGTGCTCATGCCCATCTGGCTGTATCTGGTGTACGGTGTTGCCTTGTTTGTGCCATTTATCGTCGCTCTCCTCGCAGCGCGTCCGGCGAGCGAACTACTAGCCTTCGTAGACCATCGAGGCTTGCTGATAGCCTGGCTTGCCTTACCCTTTCTTGGCATTGCTGGCCGCTACTTCTTGATCTCGGGCGTGAGCACCGGTTACGACAGCAGCCGCTTTATATATCCGGCGCTGCCGGCATTCGTCATCATCGCGGCGGTAGGAGCACAGCGTCTGCTGACCAGGCTGCCACATCCCCAGGCCATAGCGCGTGCGATGCTGGCCGCTGGGACCGTTTCGGCGTTTGCTCTCCCCTGGCTAGTGATCAAGCCCACCTATCCGCCGCCGTTTCCCGTGACGGACCAGGTTCCCCTGGGGAAGCAAGCTGTCCAGGGCGGTACCTTCGCGCACACCGTCACGCTGGCTGCTATGGACCCTGTGACTTCCGCAGTTCCTGCTGGTCAGGCGGTGCGCCTCACGTTCTACTGGCAAGTCCAACAGCCGTTACCGGTTGGCATGTGGCTGTTTGTACACGTGATCAATGCGCAAGGGCAAACGGCCACCGCGTTCGATGGGCCGCCGCTATTCAACACGCTTCCGGTCGACTACTGGCGCACAGGTGATGTGGTGATCGACGCGGAGGTGCTCACGGTTCACGGCAATGCTGCCCCCGGGCTCTATCAGATCAAGGTTGGCTGGTACGACCCAAAGTCCGGCCAGCGTCTAGCGCTTTCGTCGGGCGGCACCGAACTGGACGCTGGAACCATGGATATTGCCCCGCCGCAGAAGTAGCGGTCTCAGCAGCTGGGCCGTTCCGGCCGTGGACTGGGCAGCGGCACCGGCGGGCAGTGTCAGCGTGCAGGAAGGGCGAGCGGCACAGCGTCGTTCGCATAGCGCTTGCCATTCGGATTGGTGGCCACGACTCGGGTGCCGGTAACAGGATCGTAGAGTCCCACTTCGAGCGACGCCATCGTTGTGCTTGCGGGCACGGAGAGTTGGTGGGGGTCACGAATCGCTTCGCCGGCGAACCAGGTGGTTGCTGGCGCCGAGCCGGCTACAGGATCGCTGTCCCCCGAGGCGACGAGACTCCCTCGATCATCGAGTGCGTGGACAAACACCTTGAGCGGCGACGTACTGGGCCCTTGCGCTCGCCAGAAGAGGGTCAACACCA
>JANWJO010000181.1 GCA_025449435.1 Chloroflexota bacterium
CCACTAGCTGTTCGGTAAGACCAAGCGCACACAGCATCTCGGTATTGCTCGCAGAGAGCGACACGATACGCCGCACATCGCCCAAGTGCCCTGCTCCCTACGCTTCACAATGGGTGCGGAGTTGCCGTCACTTGCCGGACCTCCGAAATCACCTAACACCATACCGCAGAGCGCTATTGCTTGACGCTACCAAGAGTCACGCCGGCCACGAAATAGCGCTGGAACAGCAGGAAGATCATCACCGGTGGCGCGGCGACGAGCACCGACCCGGCCATGATCGCGCCCAGGGAATATTAAATCCTGTTGCTTCCAGCGCTGGCGCGGCGAGTGTGATGGTTTGCATCTCCGGTGTGCGCGGCATCACCAGCGCCCACAGGTAGTCGTTCCACGACCCCACGAAGGCCAGGATCGCGAGGGCTGCGAGCGCCGGCAGGCTCATCGACACCACGATGCACCAGTAGATGCCAAACTCGGCTCAGCCATCGATACGTGCTGGAAGCAGCACGTATCGACGGCATCACTCCGGTAGGTTCCACTTCACGCCGGCAGCGTTGATACCAATCGCATCGCATAGTCGAGTTCGCTGCGCAGCGCGAACAGTCACCCCCCCATCGGTTCATCTTCAGCTTTGCGAAAGAACCTGGTAACAAAACAACTGGCTAATTAGCTTGACGAGCCGATGTGTGAGTGCTGCGTGCACGCAGCGCTGGCCCGCGTATCGTACGAGGCTCGCCGCCGGCATCGCTGCGCGTGCTGTGGCCCACTGGCCTATGCGCTTGCAGGCGCTTCACTGGCTCCTTGCACTTTCAACTGGCGCCTCGCTGGCGCGTTCGCGGTGCGCGCCGCTCGATAGGGTGACCTTAATTTGGTCGCCGTCAATGAGGAGGGTGATCGACATGCTTAACCCAGGTCAGAAAGCGAACCGGCGCAAAGTCTTAGGCGTCGCCGGAGCCGCTGTTGCCTTGGGCCTCTTGCCGGGAGTGGCTGAGGCGCGTGGTTTGGCTTCCGGCGGCGACCGGCTGCCACGCCGGACCAGAGCCCCTCTGGTGACGCAACAAAGCACGGCGGCTGCCGTGGCGAGCGCCTCGGCTGGTACTTGTGGTCCGGCGATCGCGACCACGGTAGCGTATGCCACCGGTCTGACTGGTAGCCCTGCTGCCGGCCCGCACACCCACATTTTTGCTGTCACATTGGTGAGCGGCACGCTAGTGGACGGCAACAAGGTGCGGGTGCTGGGGGCCACCAGCGGACCGTTGCAGCAGTTCCCTTTGCATATCCACGTGATCGATAGCACTGGAATCCTGGGCCAGGCTTGCGGATTCTCTACCCAAAACGGTGGCCACAGCTTTATGCTGAGCGCGGCCGACTTCGTGGTACCAGGCGTGTAGCACCGCCGTCAGAACTCGATTCCTTTCTGCGCTTGCACGCCGCTGTGGTAGGGATGCTTGATTTCGCGCATCTCCGTGACTAGATCGGCGAACGCCACAAGTTCCTCTGGTGCGTCGCGGCCGGTGATCACGATGTGCATAGCCGGCGCCCGTTGCCTCAACACGTCCAGCACCTCCGCGAGGTCCAACCAGCCAAACTGGAGGCAATAGGTCATTTCGTCCAGGATCACCAGGTCGTGCTTACCTTGCTCGATGATCGCGCGGCAGCGCTGCCAGCCCTGCTGCGCCAGTGCTCGATCGTGCTCGATGTCTTTGCTGTCCCACGTGAAGCCATCGCCTAACGGGATCATCTCGATGCCGAGCCCGCGCGCCGCCTTCACCTCGCCCCAATTGCCCGTGTGCGCTTTGAGGAACTGAAACATCACCACATGCAGGTGTTGCCCCCAGGCGCGCAGCAACAGCCCGAGCGCTGCCGTGGTTTTGCCCTTGCCAGCACCGGTGTTGACGATCACCAGGCCTTGTTTGCGCTTATCTTCGCGTTGGCGATGTGCGGCCTGCGCTGCTCGCTGCGCCGCCCGTCCCTCCTCACTCAAGTCGTACAGGGATGGCTCCTCTGTGGTGTCGGACATCCGGCTGACCGCCTTTCGAGCTCCGAGGAAGCAATACACCGTAGGCACGGTGCCACAACACCGTAGCACCATGTCGCGGCCTGGCGGATCAACAGAGAAAGTGGCCCCGCGGTAGATGCTGGGTAGCGTTTGTCGGTACCCTGATGCCTTGGCACGGGTACCAGCCCAGTTGGGGAGACGTGTCCCATGGCTCAGCAACTTGCCACCCCTCGCCCGACCTTCAGCAAGACCCCGGTTCCCACCTACTCGCGCTGGATCGACACGCTGGTGCTGCTGGCGGCTGCTGCGCTCGTCACGGGCACCGTGGCCGCCGCCCGACGCTGGACCGCCCCCATGAACCCGCACCTGGTTATCGACCTGTCGCCCACGTCGCTCCCGCTGTATGCCGGCCTGTCGACGCTGCGCATGACTGCGGCGTATCTGCTTTCGCTAGTGTTCAGCGTGCTCTACGCGCGCGTCACCGCAACCAGCCGTGCCACCGAACGCGTGATGTTGCCGGTGCTCGATACGCTGCAGAGCATCCCCATCCTGTCGTTCATGCCAGGGGTCGTGCTAGGCCTGGTCGCCCTATTTCCCCGCAGCAACGTCGGACTGGAGTTAGCGGCCATCGTGCTCATCTTCACCAGCCAGGCCTGGAACATGGCCTTCGGTTTCTACCAGTCGCTCGTCACCATCCCGGCCGATATGCGCGAGGCGGCAACCATCTTCCGGCTGAATGCGTGGCAGCGCTTCGTACGCCTGGAACTGCCCTTTGGCACCATCCCGCTGGTGTGGAACTCCATGCTGAGTTGGGCGGGCGGTTGGTTTTTCCTCATGGCGGCTGAACAGTTCACGCTGGGCAGCACGACCTTTCAGCTGCCGGGACTAGGCTCCTACCTGCAAGCCGCGGCGAACGCCGGGGATGTCGGCGCACTCCTCCTGGGGCTCGCCGCGCTGGTGGTCGTGATCGCCCTGCTGGACCAGTTGCTGTGGCGACCGCTGGTGGCGTGGTCCGAACGCTTCAAGATGGAACAGGCCGGATCGGCAGGACCACCGACGTCGCCAGTGCTCACCGCGCTCCGGCGGTCAGCCGTAGTGGCCTGGTATAGCCAGCGTGCGGTTGGTCCAGCCATGGAAGCGCTAGATCGTTTGTCCGGCAGCATCGCACTCAACAGTCCTCGCTCGCGCGGCGCCGCAAAGGCAACCTCGTCGGACGCCTCACAGCGGAGCCTGGTGCGAACAGCGGCGACGGCGGCGCCGCTTGTGGGCGCTGGTGTTGCGGTGGCCTGGGGGGTGTACCACGCTGCGCTGCTCGCCGTACAACTGTCACTGTCGAGTTGGGGAACGGTGGGGCTCGGCGCGCTGGCAACACTCGCGCGCACCGCTGCCGCACTGGTGATCGGCGCTGCCTGGACCGTGCCGGTCGGCGTGGCGATCGGACTCAACCAGCCGCTGGCTCAGCGCGCACAACCCATCATCCAGATGGTCGCCTCCATCCCTGCCACCGCGCTGTTTCCGGCCTTATTGCTCTTATTGTTGGGGCTCCCGGGCGGTCTCAACGTAGCGGCTGTGGCGCTCATGCTGCTGGGCACCCAGTGGTACATCCTGTTTAACGTGATCGCCGGCACGATGGCGATTCCCACCGAGTTGCTGGAAACGGCAACCGTGTTCAAGCTGCACGGCTTGCGGCGCTGGCGCTTACTCCTGCTTCCTGGCATCCTGCCCTACCTGATCACCGGCATGATCACCGCGACCGGCGGCGCCTGGAACGCCAGCATCGTATCGGAGTTTGTCAGCTTTGGCGGCAGCACGCACAGCACGCTCGGTTTGGGTTCCTTGATCGCGCAGGCGGCAGCCAGTGGCGACTTCGCCCTCCTGCTCGTCGCTACGTTGGTCATGGGGGCACTGGTCGTGGCCATCAACCGGCTGTGGTGGCGGCGGCTGTACGCGGTCGCCATCGAGCGCTACCGGCTGGACTGACCGGCAGGCTGCGGAAAGGGATAACCAGATGGAATCAACCTTGAGCACGGCGGCAACACGTACTGACCAGGACGTGATCCTCGCTGCCCGCAACATCAGCAAAGAGTACAGCAAGGCGAGCAGCCACATCCGCGTCCTCGACAACATTAGCCTGGAGTTGCGAACCGGCGATTTTGTGGCGCTCCTGGGTCCCTCCGGTTCCGGTAAATCGACGCTGCTGCGGACGCTCGCCGGCTTGGTGCAAGCGACCACGGGCGAAGTGCTGGTACACGGCGTGCCGCTACGCGGCGCCAATCCCAACGTGGCCATCGTATTCCAGTCCTTCGCCCTGTACCCGTGGCTCACCGTCCAGGAGAACGTGGAACTCGGACTCTTCGTCAAGGCCATACCAGCACGTGAACGGCGCGAACGCGCCCTGCGGGCCATCGATCTGATCGGTCTTGACGGTTTCGAGGAGGCCTACCCCAAAGAACTCTCGGGCGGCATGAAGCAACGGGTGGGGTTTGCCCGCGCCCTGGTCGTCGAGCCAGAAGTGCTGTTTATGGACGAGCCGTTCTCGGCGCTCGATGTGCTCACGGCTGAGAACTTGCGGCACGAACTCCTCGACCTCTGGCTGGCGCGACGCATTCCCACCAAAGCCATCCTGCTGGTGACCCACAACATCGACGAAGCCGTGAGCATGGCCGACCGGCTGCTGGTACTGGCGGCCGACCCTGGCCGGGTGCGCGTAGAACTGCCCGGGGCGCCGCTGGCCGTTCGCCGCAGCAAAGGAGCAGACCATGCGGCTCTGGTAGACACCATATACCGCATCATGACCAATCCGCACGAAGACATCGCCAACCTGTTGCCGGGTCTGCAACCCCTCCCACAGCCGGTCATCGAGCGGTCCTATCAGACGTTACCAGCCGTCAGCATCGGCGACCTCACCGGTCTGATCGAACTGCTCCATTCCCGCGGCGGCCGGGAAGACATCTATGAACTGGCGCGTGACTTGCAGCGGGAAGCCGATGACCTGCTACCACTGGTGGAAGCCACCGACTTGCTTGGCTTTGCCGACATCCAAGAAGGTGATGTGCTGCTCACCGAACAGGGCCGTCAGTTTGCCGAGGCGGGAGTGCTGGAGGAAAAGGAGCTGTTCCGGCGGCAAGCGGTGGCCGGCATCGAGTTAATCCGCCAGATCGTGCGCGACCTGGAGGCCAACGCCGATCACCGGCTACCGGAGGAACGCTTTCATCAACAACTCGAACGGTACTTCAGTCCGCAGGAAGCTCAGCGCCAGTTGGACATCGCGATCGACTGGGGCCGCTACGCCGAGGTGTTCGCCTTCGATGGCGACAGCGGCAACCTGTACCTGGAGCCCGATGGCGAGCCTGTCGCACCTGTAGGCTGAGGGTGCTCTCTCCACCAAATCTTGAGCGAGATAATGCCGCCCTGTTGCTCAACAGCGTATCAATGCTCAGCACCACCGACCCGTGGCGGGCCGCTTGACCCTCCTGTAGGGTCGGGTAGGCACCCGCTCGTGTTAGCCTGGAAGGCATGCAACGCTTACGGCGCGTTCGTGACTTGAGCCAGTTGACCTGGTTGGGATACCCAGTCGCACTCGCCTTTGTAGCGATCATTTCCCTAGCGATCGTGGTGGTCACGCCGCACGCGCGCTACACCAACCTGTCCATGCTGTACCTCATTGCCGTGCTCGTCGCTGCCCTCACTTTTGGCAGGGGTCCAGCAGTGGTTGCTTCGATCGCTGCCTTTTTCACCTACGATTGGTTCTTCATTCCACCGGTCCATCAGTGGACGATCAGCGACCTCTCGGAATGGGTAGCGCTGGTGCTGTTTCTGATCACTGCGCTCATCACCGGCCAGTTGACCGCAGCAGTCCGGCAGCGCGCCGTGCAAGCCGAGCAGCGCGAAGCGGAAGTTACCGTCCTGTACGACGTCGTGCGGCTACTCGCCAGCGGCAACCTCCAGCAAGCACTGCCGGCCGTCGCCGACCGCGTGCGCCAGGCGTTCGACCTGGCCGCCGTGGTGATCGAACTGAATGACGGCCGAGCAGTCCAGGCGCGAGCCACCAGTGGCGAACCGGCAGCCGTAGGCATCGCCGGCACGGCAAGCGGGCTCCCCCGGCGAATGCTCAGCAGCGGGACCGTTGCGGACGCAAGCAGCCACAGTGAACCGGGACGCTGGGTAGGCATAGCGCCGATCCACCGGCTCAGCCTCTCACCAACCATCGAGCGCGACAAGCTGTACACCGTTCCGGTGCGCGTGGCCGAACGCCGGCTGGGCACGCTCACGCTCCTGCAATCTGCCACAGCGATACCGTTTCGTAGGGCTGAGACGCGCACCATCTCGGCACTCAGTACCCAATTAGCACTCGCCGTGGAGCGGGTGCGACTCCTCCAAGAAACGACTGAAGCAGACGTGCTGCAGCGCACCGACCTCCTGAAAACGTCGCTGATGAATGCGGTGTCGCACGACTTGCGGACTCCGCTCGCCTCGATCATTGCGTCGGCCGGCAGCCTACGCCAGCGCGACGTGGCGTGGACCGACGACGAACGGGCGCAGTTTGCGGTCGCCATCGAGGAAGAGGCGCTGCGTCTGAACCGCATCGTCGGCAACTTGCTCGACCTGTCCAGGATCGACGCCGGTTCTCTGCGCCCTGCCATGAGCTGGTACGACCTGGGCACGATCATAGACGGCGTGGTCGGTCGCTCGCGCCCACGGCTAGCGGGACGACACATTGACATAACCTGCCCGGAAAACCTCTTCCCTATCTGGTTGGATGGCGTCGAGATCGACCAGGTGCTGACCAACCTCCTAGAAAACGCGATCAAGCACACGCCCGCTGCTACGGCGATCAGCGTGATAGTGCGCCAATCAAGTGTGGAGGTGGAAGTTGAGATGGCCGACGACGGCCCAGGCATACCGGCGGTGGCGTTGCCCCACCTGTTCGACCCTTTCTTTCGCGTGGACGTGCGCGGCGCACATACCGAGGGGACTGGTGTGGGGTTGACCGTTGCTAAAGGCCTCGTGGAAGCGCATGGCGGCCGGATATGGGCTGAGAACCGGCCGCAGGGAGGCGCAGCGTTCCACTTCACGGTGCCAATGAAGGCCGCGCCGAGCATGCCGCTGCCCGTTGGTGCCATATCGTGAGTATGGCCACCGGTGCGCGCATCCTGGTAGTGGATGATGAGCCCGCCATCGCGCGGGCCATACGCACCAACCTCAGCCGTCATGGCTTTCAGGTGGAGAGCGCCGATTCTGGCGCCAGTGGGCTCGAAAGCTACCTGCGACTGCGGCCGGACCTCATCTTGCTGGACCTCGGGCTTCCCGATACCGATGGTTTCGCGGTTATCCGTGCTATTCGCCAGCAAGCGAGCACACCTATTATCGTGCTGTCGGTGCGCGGCGAGGAACGCGACAAGGTAGCAGCGCTCGACCAAGGCGCCGATGACTACCTCACGAAGCCGTTTGGCGTCGATGAACTGTTCGCGCGGGTGCGGGTAGCGCTGCGCCACGCCGCCGGGTCACCGCGCAGCCTCGATGCAGTGTTTCGCACCAGGGACCTCGAAGTTGATCTGCAGCGCCGGCGCGTGAGCGTGGCCGGCAAAGAAATCCACCTAACCCCTACCGAGTATGACCTGCTCAAGGTCTTCGTCGCCCATCCTGACCAGGTGCTCACCGACCGCATGCTGCTGCGACACACCTGGGGCCCGAGCTACAGCACCGAAGCGCACTACCTGCACGTGTACATCGCTCGCTTGCGCAAAAAGCTGGAAGCCGATCCGCAGCAACCGCGCTACCTCATCACCGAGCTTGGCGTAGGCTACCGGCTGCTCACCGAGGATCAATAGGCAAGCTGTCGAGCTAGGCTGCACCTTTCCAGGCATTGATGCTGTTGGTCATTCTAGTAGCACAGGTGGCCAGCCGGTGCGACGCGGATCACCGCGTTCTTCCGGTGGCCCGTCCCTCCTGGCGGGGGGACAGGTACTTGCCCTGGGGAACCCAGCGCAGGGTTGTGCCTGTTCCAGCCCGCCGCTGCAGCGCTCGTTGGACGCCATCGCGCCGAATGACCAACAGTATCGTATTGAGCGGGCGTTGAGTATTTCGCCGCCCCCGTTGAGTCACTGTTGACCGATTGAGCCCGACACTGGCTGCTGGCGGATAGACCCACGAGGCTGAGCACCTATCCGCAGCGTGAGGAGCCGGGTCGTGCCTGACCTACTGTTTGCCGTCTTGTCCATCGCCTTCTTCGGCGCAAGCGCTCTGTATCTCGCGGTGTGCGGGTTGTTGTAGCTCGCGCTGTTCAGCGTTGGAGGCGGTCTGACCGTATGGATATCGCACAGGTGATCTACGGCATCGTGGCGCTACTCATCCTGGGTTATTTGCTGGTCGCTTTGCTGCGTCCTGATCAGTTCTAGCCACGCGGTGTGGCCAGTGCTACCACCATAGAAAGGAAGCCATGAGTCTGCAAGGGGCGGGTGAGCTTGCGCTCTACATCGCCATGCTGGCCATCCTGACAAAGCCGCTGGGCACATATATGGCCGCGGTGTTTGCGGGCAACCGCACCTGGCTTGATCCGGTGTTCGGCCCGGTTGAGCGCCTGTGCTACCGTGTCAGCGGCGTCGATCCCAAACAAGAACACGGCTGGCGCGAGTATGGCCTGGCCATGCTGCTGTTCAATGGCGCCTCGTTGTTGCTGCTATATGCCATCTTGCGGACCCAACAGTGGCTGCCACTGAATCCGGCTGGGCAAAGCGCACTCGATCCCGCCCTGGCATGGAATACCGCGGTGAGCTTTACGACGAACACCAACTGGCAAAACTACGGTGGCGAGACCACGCTGTCGTACTTTAGCCAGATGGCCGGACTCACCGTCCACAACTTCACATCCGCGGCCACCGGTATGGCCATTGCCGTTGCGCTCATTCGCAGCTTAGCTCGGCGCAGCGCCAAAACGTTGGGAAACTTCTGGGTAGATCTCACGCGGTCGATCCTGTACATCCTGCTACCGATCGCCTTCGTGCTAGCAATCGTGCTGATCTGGCAGGGCGTACCGGACAACGTGAACGCCTACACGAGCGCCGTCACAGTTGACGGCGGTACGCAACTGATCGCGCAAGGGCCGGTAGCCAGCCAGGAAAGCATCAAGGAACTCGGCACGAATGGCGGCGGCTTCTTCAATACCAACTCGGCCCATCCGTACGAAAACCCGACGGCGCTGAGCGACTTCCTCGAGAACCTGGCCCTGCTCGCCATTCCTGCCGGGCTGCTGTACACGTTCGGCAAAATGGTTGGCGATACCCGTCAAGGGTGGACGCTGTGGGCAGCATCATTGGTCATTCTCGTGGCGGGGCTTGTGGTTGTGTGGGCCGGCGAACAAACCGGCAACCCACTCCTCAGCCAACTCCACGTAAACCAGGCGCTCACGACCCTTCAAGGTGGCGGTAACCTGGAAGGCAAGGAGGTGCGCTTCGGCATCCCGCTCTCCGTCCTGTGGGCCGTTACGACCACCGCCACGTCGTGCGGCGCGGTCAATGCCATGCTGGACAGCTTTACTCCCATCGCCGGCATGATTCCGCTGCTCAACCTACAACTGGGCGAAGTGGTGTTCGGCGGCGCGGGAGCTGGTTTGTACGGGCTGCTCATGTTCGCGGTGCTGTCGGTATTCATCGCTGGGCTCCTGGTAGGGCGGACGCCGGAATACCTGGGGAAGAAGATCGAACGCTTTGAAATCCAGATGGCGATGCTGGCCATGTTGATCCTGGCCGCCAGCATCCTGCTATTCACTGCCGTTGCCAGCGTGCTGCCAGCAGGGACCAGTGCGACCAACAACCCGGGGGCACACGGGTTCACAGAGATACTCTACCTCTACAGTTCATCGACGGGTAACAACGGCTCCGCGTTCGCCGGCATCGGCGCCAACACGCCGTTCTACAACATCACCGGCGGGTTTGCCATGCTGATCGGGCGCTTCCTGATGATCGTTCCGCTTATGGCGATGGCTGGCTCGCTGGCAGCCAAGAAGAAGGCGCCAATGAGCCTGGGGACGTTCCCGACAACGGGCCCCTTGTGGACCGGTTTGCTTGTTGGCGTGATTATGATCGTGGGTGCTCTGACCTTCTTCCCCGCCCTGTCGCTCGGGCCCATCGTTGAACAACTCCAACTCATCAACGGCAGCCTCTCATAGCCTGGTAACCAAGATAAGGATCAGTGCGATGCCCACTCGAGACCCAGAACGCCTGGCAACCGACACCAGGCGGCAGGTACCTACCAAGACACCAACGCAGGCAGCGATTTCTGACGGCATGAGGCTAACAGTCGCACAGCGACGCACCGGCTCGGCATTTGATCGCACTATGCTCCAGCAAGCGGCAAGAGCAGCATTCCGCAAGCTGGACCCGCGCGAGTTGCTGCATAACCCGGTGATGATGGTGGTGGAAATAGGGGCCATACTCACCACTATCGAGTTCGTACGCGGGCTATTGGGCGACGCAGCCGCAGCTGGCAGGCCACTATTTACCGGCCAGATTGCACTCTGGCTGTGGATGACGGTGCTGTTTGCCACGTTTGCCGAAGCGGTTGCGGAGGCTCGTGGCAAGGCCCAGGCCGACACACTACGGCGCACGCGCGGTGAGACGCCGGCCAAGCTCCTACAGCCATCGGGCACCGTGCGCGTCGTGCCGTCGACGTCGCTGCGTGCCGGCGATGTGGTCATGGTCGAAGCTAACGACCTGATACCTGGCGACGGCGAGGTGATCGCTGGTGTGGCCTTTGTCAATGAGGCAGCCATCACCGGCGAGTCTGCGCCGGTCCTGAAAGAGCCGGGCACCGACATCCGCTCCAGCGTCACGGGCGGCACCCAGGTTATCTCCGATTGGCTGCGCATACGGATCACCGCGAACCCTGGGGAAACCTTCCTCGACCGCATGATCGCGTTGGTGGAGGG
>JANWJO010000182.1 GCA_025449435.1 Chloroflexota bacterium
GTTTCGCTGCCTAGCGGGCGGGCACAAGAATGGGTCGTGGTGCCGGTCTTGGTGAGTGATAGGCCAGAACTGGTCAAACTCACGCGGTTGCATCAGTAGCGAGCGCCTCCAGGTCCCACTGCAGCCGTACCTCGATGGGCGGCGTGGATGTGCTGTCCTGCAGTAAGCGGCTCGTCACCAGATGTGCGACATCCAGCAGGATGAGGAGCTCATCTCGTAGCCGCGCATGGAGCTGGTGGTAGGCGGCGTCGAGGATCAGCACATCCACGCTGTACCGCACCGTGCTCAAGGCATTGACCACGTTGGCGAGCACCAGCGGCAGCGGCTGGCCAGCGTGGTCCAGGACCGCGCCCGGATAGCCCTGGGCGAAGCGATCTCGCAGCAAGCGCTCTAAGTAGCGCCTGGTTTGGATCATAATCGCGCGCTCTTCGTAGCGACGGGCCGGGACGGTGCTGGCCTCAACGAACAGGTCTGCAGGCAGTCCGTGCGCCTGCCAGCACTTCTGCACGCGACGGAACTCGTCCGGTGTTAAGCGCAGCACTGGTGCAAATTCGTCCCGAAACACGAACTCGTCACCGTCGAGCAGGGCGATGAACGCGAAGAAGTTCGAAGGGGAGTCGTCCTTTTCGATCGGATGGGTGGTGCGCCACGCATAGAGGTCATCCACGAGGTGGGGATGACCAGTGGGCTCGTGGGGAATGACCCCAGTGCGCTCGACGTTGCCCGGGTGAAAGGGGAGGAAGGCGCGATAGGAGGACGCCAACGGCAAACAACACAGGGCAATTAGCCGGCATACCTGTTCAAATGCTGGCGCCTCCGGGTCTGGAAAGCTCGGATTGGTGACATAAATCGTGCGGCCCGTCGTGGACGGGCCATAGTAACGAATCCACCAAAGGTCATCAGGATTGCGCTGCACCGTTGCTCCCTTCCGGTTGCCCAACGTATCCGGCAAGTGGCTGTGGCCGCGAGCCAGATCAAACCTTAGATGCGTTCACAGTCCCAGATTCCATGTTGGGTCCCGGCGCATCCGCGCTGCCAGCAGCGCACCGCGGTAGATGGGATCGCCAGCGGCTTCGTCGAGGTTCACCCACACGCGATCATCGTCCGCAACGACCACAAGGACGTCTTTCAACAGCTCGAGGCCACGAAACGGTACTTGAAACAACGTCCATGGTTCTGGTGGCATTCGGGCAAGCTGGTCAAAGGTGAAGTCCGCAGCCTCGCTGGCCCGGTCCTCCAACCAGAACCACAAGTGTGAGTCTTGCTCTGCCGGCGGACGCCATTGGACGAGAAGACTATCGCCATTCTGCCGGACCACGTCGAAGCGGTCCTGGAGCCGAGCAGCGAACGTGTCAAGCGTGACGTCTGTGGTCGTGTAGATCTGGATAGAGCGCACAATCGTACCTTGCCCCCTAGGAGTTCGTCACGCGATCGATCACCGATGCTTCGTCGAGAGAGACCTCGTAGTGGTCGACTTGCACACATTGGATACAGCGAACCTGATTTTTCCTCAGGATCTAGCGCGTAGCCAATGGCGGTTCGTCCGTCTAGCTCTCCTGCAGTCCCCAACTTTACCTAAACGACGAAGTCACGCATCTCGATGTCGAACTCGGCCACCACCAGCTATCGTTAATCTCCGACATGACGAAGGGCGACCCAGTGACTTCCCACGAGCTCGAAGACCGTAAATTTGCTGTCGTCTTGACCGCGTACGAATAGTTGCAGGTGGTCGGGTTCTTTCCATGAGATCGACTGCATCAGCGCCATGAAGGCCGGGAGATCCAAGTAATTGGAAGCCGCGCCGTACAGTTCTACTTCCGGATATTTTGTCCCACCCCAACGAACTCCGCGCTCGGCGACCTCTGTCCGGTCATCGGTCAGGTCCCCGAGTGGCCCGATGTGGCGCTCACGCACAAGCGCTTGCAGTTGGGGGAACATCTCGTCGTGCTCTGAGGCGCCAAAGGCCAGCACGATGTTGGTGACCCGGCTCATCGCTGTCCTCTAGCGTACCTTTGCATTCTCGCCGAGACCATCGTTTGTCGCGTGCCCCAGTTTGTCAACCCAGATTCGGTCCTATTCCGCAAGACGGTTCATACCGAAATCCCTGTGCCACTGCCCACTAAATTGATAGGCTGATACACTCCGGCAGGAGGTAGCGCCGTTGGCCCAGCCCGTCTCGGTTCGTACGGCATTCCTGACGTCCATACTGGCAGTGCTCGCCGTCGCGGTGAGCGTGCCCGCTGCGGCATATGCCGCTGCCACGCCAGTTCCACCGATTGCGGCTGCGGCACCGGATTTTGGTTTCCCCACCGGCCATTATTATTCGCAGGCGAGCGGTGAACCGGCCGGGCACCCAGAGTTGGGCTTTACCATCGCCAATGATTCCGCGGCGAGCCTGTGGACTGGTTTCCAGAAATTAGGTGGTGTCACGGTTCTTGGCTATCCCAATACCCAACGCTTCGAGCTCAATGGCTTCCTCGATCAGGGCTCCCAACGCGGCGTGTTGCAGTGGCAGCCCGCCACTAAGAGCGTCGCATTGCTCAACGTATTCGATGTACTGCACGACGCTGGCCAGGACGGCTGGTTGCTCAGCCAGTTCCAAATCCCGCCACCCGTGCAACTCCGCGAGCAAGGGTTCACATTCAAACAGATTGAGGCCGGCCGGCTGGCCCTACTCAACGGCAATGCGGCCATCAAGAAGCGCTATCTCAGTAACCGCGATGCCGTGCAGCAGTATGGGCTGCCAACTTCCGCACCGGTGGATTATGGCCCGGTGGTGGTGCTGCGGGCGCAACGGGTGGCATTCCAGTATTGGAAGGTGGCGACGCCCTGGGCCAAGGCTGGCGAGGTCACGCTGGTGAACGGCGGTGACATCGCCAAGCAAAGCGGCATACTGCCAGCGGCCGCACTCCAGCCGGGCGCCCCGCCGGTGCTGGATGGACAAGCCGCTGCCCGCCCTTGGAGTGGCTGGTGGTGGCCGGCCAGCTTGCAGCCCTACCAACCGCCCTACATGTTCGCCGCCAACGGCCCGCTAGCCAAATACGATGCCTACGTGGTCGCCACCGGCGCGCCTTCGCCAGGCGTCCAGGCCTGGGAGCGGGCGCACATTGTGTGGAACGATCCGCAGTTCTCCTGGGCAGGCCATTGCAATGGCTGGGCGGCGTCAGTGCTTCTGGAACCCGAACCCCAAGCCCCTGTGGTCGCGCACGGCGTTCACCTGTCGGTGGCCGACCAGAAGGGCTTACTGGCCGACTATCACTTCGCCGACGCGCCATTGTGGGAATACGGCAGCCGCGACACCGGCCTGGTACCCGCTGACCTGCAGCGAATGGTGGTGAACTGGCTCGGCGCTCAGCATACGGGCTTTGTGATCGATGACTACGCCACCAATAACCGGATCGAAAGCTTTCCGGTGTACCGCTACCATATGCTGTACTATGCCGACCCTGTGCATCCGGGTGAGACGCACGTGCAACTGACATTGTGGATGGCCAGCTATAACGTGGATCCCAACTTTGTGGGTTTGCGCAACTTTCCCGGCGATGCCGGGCAGCGGTTTGATTACTTCATTTACGGCCCACTCAACAACCCTACCGGTGGGGGTTGGGAAGGCGTGAGCGTGCATGGCGTGCGCGGGCACCCGCGCTTCATCTGGTATCCGCGCACCGACGTCCGCAACGCCGGACAAACTCTGACCGATCCCGCCCTGTCGTACACAACGATCTTACAGATGTTGGGGCGCCCGCTGCCCAAACCCGCGCCAGCCACGCAGCCAGCGCCCAGTGCGCAGCCGGCTGCTGTTGGCGCCATGACCGTGCCCTGGAGTGGCCTGAATTCTGGAGGGTGACGCATGCACGTCAGTGAACTCGATACGCCGGTCATGCTCGTTGATCTTGACATCGTGGCTCAAAACATCGCGCGGTTACAAGCGGAGTTGAATGCTCTGGGCGTGGCGTCGCGGCCGCACATCAAGACCCACAAGATCCCCGCCATCGGCCGCATGCAACTCGCCGCCGGGTCCGCTGGCATTTGCTGCCAGAAGGTTGGCGAGGCGGAGGTGTTCGCAGCGGCCGGGTTTCATAGCATCCTTATCGCGTATAACATCGTGGGCCGCCCCAAGACCGATCGCTTGGCACGTCTGCAGCACCAAGCTAAGGCCATCGCGGCCGTCGATTCCGTCACGACCGTGGAGGGCATTGCCGCCAGCGCCGCCGCTGAAGGCGTGACCGTGCCAGTGGTGGTGGAAATTGACGCTGGCGGCCACCGGGCCGGCGTGCAAACGGCTGCCGAGGCGCTCGCGCTGGCCCAGCACATTGCCAGCTGCCGCTCGCTGGAACTGGCCGGCTTGATGTGTTACCCCACCACCACGGCCGTCATTCCAGTACTGCACGAAGCACGCGAGCGGTTCTTAAAGGCTGGCCTGCCGTGCTCGTTGGTGAGCGGTGGCGGCACCGGTGCCCAACACCTGGCGCAGCCCGCTGGACTCACCGAGCACCGTTCCGGTACCTACGTGTACAACGACCTCAGCTGCGTGCGCAGCGACAAAGCGACCATCGCTCAGTGCGCCATGACCGTGCTGGTGACGGTCGTGAGCACGGCGTCACCAGGCTACACCACCGTGGATGGTGGCTCCAAGACGTTTACCAACGATGGGGTCCGCCCGGATAGCTCCAACGGGTACGTTGTGGAATATCCAGACGCGTTCCTGGAGCGGATGAATGAGGAGCACGGCATCCTCAACACGGCGCGCAGCGCCACCAAGCCCGCGGTGGGCGACAAGGTGCGCATCATCCCCAATCACGCCTGCGGCACCACTAACTTGCACGACTATGTGGCGGCGCATCGAGGCGGCCAGGTGGAGGCGATCTGGCCTATAGCAGCGCGCGGCGCTATCCGGTAGCGCTTGATGGTAGCCTGATAGCGCCGGTTGCTTGTATGTACACAAGTGGTACTGTGTACATACAAGCACACGTTTTCAATTTGAGGAACAGGAAGGGCACCGTGCCGACCTACGAATATGAGTGCCGCTCCTGCGGCTATGTGTTTGAGCGCATCCAATCGTTTTCCGCTGACCCTATCACCGAGTGCCCGCGCTGTGGCCAGCCGGTGCGCAAGGTGATCCACCCGGTCGGCATCGTGTTCAAGGGATCTGGCTGGTACAAGAACGACTCGCGTCCGAGCAGTTCCACGGCAAGCACGAGCGACACCGCTGCCAATACCGACGGCGCCAAGGCCAATGGCGCAGCTGCCGCGGCAGGTAGCGACAGCAAATCCGGCAGTGCAGCGGCGGCGAGCGGCAGCGAAGCGAAGTCCAGTAGCGAGTCAAAAGCTGGCAGCGGTGACGCGAAGCCCAAAAGCGAGTCGAAGTCCAGCAGTAGTGGGTCATCCAGTTCCACTTCGGCGCCTTCGAGCGCCAGCTAGCGGAGCAACTGCCAGCTGTGCGTGCTGTGGTGCAGCGCGTGACGCGCGCGACCGTATCGGTGGATGGCGCTGTGATAGGTGCTATCGGACCCGGCATGGTCGCCTTGGTCGCGGTGGCGCGGACAGATATTCCGGCAGCCGTTCCCCAACTTGCCCACAAATTAGTCAATCTGCGCCTATTTGCAAGCGATGCTGGTCCCTTTGACCGCTCGTTACTCGAAACGGGTCAACATCTCCTCCTGGTGTCGCAGTTCACGTTGTACGCCGATACCACGCGCGGACGCCGGCCAGGGTTTTCGCTGTCGGCCCCTGCGGAGCAAGCGGAGCCCATGTTTGACGCCCTGGTGGACGCTTGCCGGAAGTTCGGTATCCCTACACAGACCGGCAAGTTCGGCGCCACTATGCAAGTAGAGTTGATCAACGACGGTCCGGCCACCTTGTTGATCGACGTGTAGCGCCATCGCGGGAGGAGAGGAAGAGAAGCATGTCAGTACAAGAAGACCTTAGCGCCGATCTGCCACCGGGTAGCCGGGTACTCGTGTTCGCTGCCCACCCCGACGACCCGGAGTTTGGTTGCGGCGGCACGCTCGCCCGCTGGACCAAGCAAGGTGTCATCGCAGGTATCTGCATCTGTACCAATGGCAATAAGGGGGCGCCGACCATGGACATGTCGCCGGCGCAATTGGCTGAGGTGCGCCGGAATGAACAGCGCGCCGCCGCCGATGTGCTGGGTGTGACCGACCTGTTCTTCCTCGACAACCCAGATGCTGAACTCATGCCTACGCTGGAGTTTCGCGGCCAGTTGGTGCGCGTCATCCGCCAGTTCCGGCCCGACGCCGTCTTCACCCACAACGTAGAACCGTTCGATGGTGGCGGGCGCTTCCTCAATCATCCCGACCACCGTGCAGTGGGCCAGACGGCGCTTGACGCCATCTATCCCACCGCGCGTGACCCGCTGCACTTTGCCGAGCACCTGGCCGAAGGGCTGCAGCCACACAAGGTCAAGCACATCTACCTCTTCGGCAGCGACCGCCCCAATACGTGGATTGACATAACTGAATCGCTGCGAGCGAAAATGGACGCGCTGCGCTGTCACAAGACGCAAATTCACGAACCGGAGAAGCTCGAAGAAATGCTCAACCACTGGACCGCCGAAACGGCCAAAGGGCACGGCATGGCGCATGCCGAAGCCTTCTTCCACATCGATATGTGGATGTAATTCAACCGCTAGTTTCTAGGGGAAGCTACAGCTTGCAGCGTAGCCGCGAGCACTTCATCCACCGATAACGACCAGTTGACCTCTCGTTGCCGACCGGCAGGCTGGGCGGCGGCGTTGACGAGCACGCGTACCGCCGGACCGCGCGGCGCCCAGCGAACAGGGTCGGTCGGACCGAACAGCACCACAGCTGGCGCGCCACACACGCCGGCCAGGTGCGATACGCCGGAGTCGTTGCCCACGTAGGCCGCACAGCGTCGCAACAACGCGGCCAGCAACGGCAGTTCCGGCGAACGAAGGCAACGTACACCGGGTACGCTCGCTGCCACCTCCTGCCAGCGTGCCGCATCATCTTCCTCGGCTGGCCCGAAGCTCACGAGGACCGGCATTCCTGACCCGGCGAGGCGAGTAACAAGGGTGGTAAAGCGTTCGCGTGGCCAGCACTTGTGGGCGCCGCCACTGCCAGGATGAACGGCGACAAACCGCTGCCAGCCAGCTTCCTGCAGCCATCCCAGCGCGGCGGCGTCGAACGCCGGCTGAGTCAGCGCAGCCGGCCACGCGCAGCACAGGCCAACGCCAATGGCGCCCAGTGCATCAAACAGCGCATCGCCCACGTGGCGCGCCGGCACCTCGGGCGGAATGGAGGGTCCCGCGTAGACCTGTGGAATACCCCACTGGCGCAGCGTGCGCGCCACCGGTTGCCAGTTGTTGAGCCAGACCACCGCAAAGTCACACGCCGCCCACGCCGGTGGTTCGATCCCTGGGCCGTACAGTGCTGCACCCGCTGGCCCCTCGACGGGCA
>JANWJO010000183.1 GCA_025449435.1 Chloroflexota bacterium
AGTCCGGTGATCCCGCTGTTCATCCCCGACCTCGACCCCAACGCGGCAGTGGCGAGCACCGCTGGCACGGTGCTTTCGATCAGCCTGTTCGTCTCGGCGGTGGTGGCGAGCCAGATCGGCAGATTTGCCGTGCGCGTGCCACCGGCAGCGCTGCTCATTCCCTTCTTGGTAGTCGGGCTCATCGCCACGGCGCCCATGGCCGCTATTGGCACGGTGTGGCAATTGTTGCTACTCAACGTGCTCAACGGCGTGGCCACCGGCGCCATCATCACCCTGTGCTACGCGGCGGCTTCGACGGTGATACCGTCCAGTTCACGCACCACGGCCTTCAGTATGCTGGGATCGGCCACCAGCATCGCCAACGCGCTGGGTCCGTTCGGGGCGGGCGCCATCGCCAGCTATTCGATTCGCACGGTGTTCGTGGCCGATAGCGCCCTCTATCTACCAGTGATCGCGCTGGGCGTGGTCGCAGCACTGACGCTGAGCCGCCTCCACCCCAAGCAGCAGGAACTGGCAGGCAGCGAAGGGCAACCGTAAACGCCGCGCCATCGTGCACCTACACTGCACGGTGAGACTGCTCAAAAGGGAGTGCCAGCAATGGATCGATCCAGCCCAACCACGCCGGTCGCCAGGCAGCGCAGCATCGAGGTGGGCACTGTGGCCCCGGCGGACGCGAAGGCGCCGCTGATCCTGGCGCTGGACGTGGGCACGTCATCGCTGCGCACGCTGCTGTTTGACCGGCACGGGCACGCCGTCACCGGGCTGGGTGTGCGCATGACCTACGACGTGCGCACCACGCCCGACGGCGGGGTGGAACTCGACGCCGATGCACTGGTGGCTGGCGCGACGGAAGCTATCGACACGATCCTCAGCCAAAGCGGAGCGTTAGCGTCGCACATCGCCGCGGTGGCTTGCGACACCTTCTGGCACAACATGATTGCGCTGGATGGCGATGGCAAGGCTATTAGCCCCGTGTTCACTTGGGCCGACACGCGGGCCACCAAAGCTGCTGCCGAACTAAAGCAGGAACTGGACGAGCGGGCCGTACACAGCCGCACCGGCGCGGTGCTGCACGCGAGTTATTTGCCGGCCAAGTTGCGCTGGTTGCACCATCAGGACCCTGATCTGGTGAAGCGCACCGCGCATTGGGTGTCGATCGGCGAGTACTTGTACTGGCGCTTCCTGGGCAAACTGTCGTGTAGTGTGTCCATGGCATCTGGCACCGGCCTACTCGACCAGCACACGCGCCAGTGGGACTCGCAGGTGCTCCAGGCGGCAGGTGTGACGCCCGAGCACCTGTCGCCGCTCACCGACGGCGCTACGCCGCTGGTGGGTTTGCGCGACGAGTTTCATCAGCGCTGGCCAGCCTTGCGCAACGTCGCCTGGTTTCCGGCAGCCGGCGATGGTGCGTGCAGCAACACTGGCAGCGGCTGCGCGGGCAAAGATCGCTTTGCCCTGATGATCGGCACATCCGGTGCGATGCGCGTGTGCTTCCCGGCCAGCGACGTGTCCACCAGATGGGGCCTGTTTTGTTACCACGCCAACCCGGAGTATTTCGTCATCGGGGGGGCGCTGTCCAACGGTGGCATCTTGTGGGAGTGGCTGCAGCGATCGCTGCGCTTACCCAGCACCGCGGCGACAGAGCGTGCGCTGGCCCAGACGCAACCCGACGCCCACGGCCTGACCGTGCTGCCGTTTCTGGCTGGCGAACGCAGCCCCAACTGGGTGGGCGATGCGCGCGCCGCGTTTGTCGGCGTAAGTTTGAGCACCGAGCCACTAGACTTTGTGCGCGCCTCACTGGAGGCGGTGAGCTACCGCTTTGCGCTGATCTACCGCTTGCTGCGGACCGTGGTGCCGGGCTCGCCGCGCATAGTGGCCAACGGCGGCGCGGTGCTGCATTCCCCACTGTGGCTCCAGATGCTTGCGGATGTCTTGAACGCGCCGGTCACCGCTAGCGCGGAGGCAGAGGCCACCAGCAGAGGTGCCGCCTTGCTGGCGCTGCTGTCGCTCGGCACCATCCCATCGCTCAGCGATCCGTCGGTGGCGGCCAGCACCGCCCGCACCTACCGCCCCGACGCTCGCCGGCACGAACGCTACCAGGCGGGCGCAGAGCGCCAGAACCGCTTATACCACCAGCTCATCGGACCCAGCGCGGTGGATGAGCTGGACGCCCCCGCGCAGGCGTAAGCCGTGCAGCCCACGCCTTGGCGCCCGCGCTTGCGGTGGGGCACGCAACTTCCGGGGTTGCTGCCAGTGCTCCCAGCAAAGCCAGGCGCTCACACCGGTCAACTACCCTGGAGCTTTGTAGCGCCGTTCGTGCGCGTGGCACTGCTCGCCAGCCTGGTGGAGGGCATGGGGTTTGGCCTGTTGAGCGCGATCCCCGGCGGGTTGGCGGCGCCCCGGGCCGCCCACGGGTGGGCGCAGACCTTAGCATTTGTGAGCCTGTTCATCCTGGCGGTCGGTGTACACTTTCTGCCACGCCTGCGCGGCGCGCCATTGCAACGACCACGCGCCGCCAGAACTGGGCTCGTGCTGTTTGCCACCGGCGCCACGCTGTTCCCACTGCTGGATGGCCTCCTGGTGCTGGCGCCTGGTCTCGATGGCGCACCGTTGCGTGCTGCATTGACGCTGGCGGCGCTCGCCTTGCCCGCTGGCGGCATTTTGCTTGCGCTCAGCATGGTCGAAACCGTGCGGCAAGGTCCGCCGCTCAACTGGCGCGGTGGGCTCACCGCTATCCTGCCGTTGCTCGTGCCAGCGTTCGCGGTGCTGTTGCTGGTGGTGACCGCCAATGCCTGGCGGTGCGTGTCGTGGCTTGTCACGGGTGTGTCGCCGCTCCCCGAAGCCGCCTTGATCGATGCACTGATCCTAGGCTTTGCGTTGCCAGTGGCGGTGGGGTTTTCTGCCCGTTTACTGCCCATCTTCTTGGGCGTAGAAGTGACACGGCCAGCGCTCCTCGTTGGGGTAGCATTCCTGCTCGAAGTTGGTGCGCTGCTGTGGACGCTCCATGCTTTCATCGCCGGAAGCGCCCTCGCCACGCTGGCTGACGCCTTGCTGGCAGCCGGTATCGTGCTCCAGGTTGGGCTTGCAGGCGTGCCCTTTGGCACGCGCCGGCTGGTGCGCCGCGCCGACCCGCCTGCGTTGATCCGTGCCACGCGCCCAGCCAACCTGCTGATCCGCGTCGCGCACGGCTGGTTGCTCGTCACCGGACTCGCGTTAGCGATGAACGCGGTGGCGCTGGTCAGCGGTTACGGCCAGTTGTGGCCGGACGATTCCATCCGCCACGGTATCGGGTTGGGCTTTGTGACGTTGCTGATATTTGGTGTGGGCGGCCGTCTGCTGCCAGGTTTTGCCAGCCAGAAAGTGCTGGCCACGCCCGCCATGTGGGTGGTGGTCATTGCGGCTAGTACGGCGGCGGCCCTGCGCATCGCCAGTGCCGATGCCAGTGCCTTGTAGGCAACAGGGTGGTGGTCGATGGTCGGCATAAGCCTGGCCGGAGTGCTGCTGGTGGTAGCACTCGGGGCATTCGCGCGCCACACGTGGGCGATGACAAGGGGATAAGGACTGGCTGTGGCCCATCCACAGGCGTACCTTGGGCCTCCGGTTGTGGCCAAGCTACGATGCCCGCATGCAGCCTGCTCTATACTCAGGCGTGTTCAGCACTGCGCGTAGCGGAAGAAGTTTTATGACGCGCACCCAGCCCAGCCGCTCTGGCCGCTTCTTGCCGGTCCTCGTGCTGTTGCTGTTCCTCACGAGTTGTAGCCTGGGCGCCTCGGCGCCTGCCGCCACGAGCGCGAGCACTGCCGCGACGGGCACCCAATCAACAAATGGGCCAGCCAGCGGCACTGGCACGACGAGCACTGCGAGTGCCGGAAATTCCGCGGTCACCAGCACCGTCACAAGCACGAGCAGTTCGACCGCATCTGCAGCCACCACCCAAGCCACTACCGGGCAGTCAACCACGACCACGACGGTTCAAGCCGCCACGACCACCGCTGCGCCACCGGCCAACCCGCTCGCGCCGATCACGGCGCAGGTGTACACGGCGCCGGTAGGGCCAATCGCGACGCCAGTGCCGCCAGGTCCCGCCCCAGCAGGCGTGACCTTCGCCGTGGGCAGCGGTGCTGGCGAGATGCGCACGCATGATCCGCTGACCATCCAGTTTGCGAACGCGGTGGACCACGCAGCCGTGCAGGCCAACTTGACGTTCGTACCACCCATGCAAGGGGCGGTGACGTGGCAGGGCGACACATTGCAATTTACGCCCAAATCAGCCTGGCCGGAGGCAACGACGGTGCAGGTGCAGGTGGGCGCAGCCGCGAACGCTGGCGGCAATGGGCGGCCGGTGGGCTGGAGCTTTGCGTCTCCGCCCAAATTTGCGCTGGCCGAAGCGTCCCCACTTGATGGCCAGCGCGAAGTGCCGCGCAACGCGGTGATCAATCTGGTGTTCACCCGGTCGCTGGCGGCAGACACGGTGGCTGCTAACGTCGCGATCAGCCCGGCGCTAGCCGGCACCTGGCAGCAAGAAGGCCGCATGGCCACCTTCGTGCCCAAACAGCCCTTGCCCCTAAGCACCTCGTACATGGTGCGCGTGCTGGCGGGAGTCCAGGATATCGACGATGAGTCACTGCCGCAGGGGAAGACGTTTCAATTTCGCACTACTCAATACAGCGATACCACCGGCGATAAGGGTGTATTCACCTACGGCGCGTACAGCGTGTTCGCACCAGCGGATCAGCCGCCTCAACTGGCCTTCTCGACCAACGGGGTCGGCACGGTACACCTCACGGTGTACCAGGCGCCCAGCATGGCCAGCTTTGTGGCTGCGTTCCGGCCGTTTGCCGAGCAGGGGGCCGCACCACCTGCCAGCTTCCACAAGCTGAGCGAAGCCGATGTCGCGCTGGACACATCGACGACGGACAGCCAGTTGGTTACCGTGCCTGGAGTCCCTGGACCTGGCGCCTACTTTATTGCTGAATCGGCCGCGCAAAGCCGGCTCACCGGACAGTTTCTGCTGGTGAGTAGCCAGGGGGTGGTCCTCCAGCAGGCTGGCAACGACGCCACGGCGTGGGTCACCAACGTGCGCACCGGCAAGCCGCAAGCCGGAGTGCCGGTAGCCTTGTATTCGCTCAACGATGGCAGTGCGCTCGGTTCTGGCGTCACCGACGCTTCCGGGCTCGTGAAAGCGACCATCGCACCGCAAACCGAGCCAGATGCCAAATTCGCTATCGTGCCGCAATTGCTGGCGGTGGCAGGTACGGACGCCGGCTTCACCGCATCGTCCAGCGGGTGGGAATTCCACGCTTCCGGCTTCACCAGCACCACTGATCCATACACGGTGTATGGCTACACCGACCGGCCGATCTACCGCCCGGGAGACAGTGCGCACCTGCACGTAATTGTGCGCGCCAACACCGCCGGCAGCTTTAGCATCCCCCAGAGCACGCCGGTGTTCGTCACGGTGTCAGTGAACAACGCCACGCTCGTTCCCGCTGCCAAAGTAGCGCTCGATGCCGCGGGAGCCTTCGACCTCACCGTCCCGTTGCCGGCCAACGCACCATCCGGCTACGGAGTAGTCACGGTGAGTATGGGCAGCGCGTCAGCCGCCCCGCAAGACACCTACTATCCGGTGACCTTCCAGGTGGCCAGCTACAGGAAACCAGAGTTCCAGGTGACTGTCACCACGCCGCCGCAGCCCTTTGTCAACGGCGACACCGTGCCGGTAACCATCTCCGCCCAGTACTACTATGGACAGCCGGTAAAAGGCGCGACGGTGAGCCTACACGTCACCCGCGGCGACTGGTACGACGCTGGCATCCCAGGGGCCGTGGCACAAGACCCTGAAATTGACCAGGCCAGTAGCTTCACCGGCCGGGCTTACGGCATCGATGTGGTCACGCTGTCCGGCACGCTCAACGACCAGGGCACTGCCGTGCTCAATGTGCCCGCGAACCTGGGTGACCTCGATCATTCCCAGCTGTACACGTTCGAGGCCACCGTCACCGATGCTGCACAAGAGCCGGTGAGCAACCGCACGTCGGCGGTGATTCATCGCAGCCACCTGCAACTGTTCGTCGTGCCAGTGGACTATGGCGCGAATTCGCAGCGCCCGGCTGCTGTAGCCATGACGGTGCAAGACGTATCGGGCAAAGAACAAGTAGGCACGCCGGTGAAGTGCACCGCCTACCAGCAAACCTACAGCGCCAGCCAGGTGGGTACGCCCAAGGGCGCTACGGTGTACTACACCCTGGTAGAGATCCCATCCTTCACGCTGGCCATCAGCACGGGTAACGACGGTAGCGTGCAAACCGACCTGTGGTTCACTCGCCCCGCTGGCTACCGCCTGCACTGCACCGTCACCGATAGCGCCGGCAACGTGGCCGGGGTCGATACGTACTTCTGGGTGTCGGACACGTCCGGCGACCTTTCACCGTATGCCACGGCGGCCGGCAGCATCACGCTGGGCGCCGACAAGGCCACCTACGCCGTGGGCGACACCGCGCACGTTCAGGTCTACGCACCCCTCAAAGGCGTGGCAGCGCTGGTGACCGTGGCTCGAGGCGCCGTGCTCAGCCAGTACGTGGTCCAGGTCACGGCTCAGGCGTTCGTACTGGATGTCCCCATCACTGCCGTCGCGGTACCGAACGAGTCGATCACCATGGCCATCCAGGCCAGCAACCAGGTATACACCGGCACGGTATCGGTGCGCGTGCCGGCGGTGCAGCGCTACCTCACGCTGTCGCTGAGCAGCGACAAGACGCAATACGG
>JANWJO010000184.1 GCA_025449435.1 Chloroflexota bacterium
ACACGTAAGCTTGAAAGGGGAGCACCTATTGGCCATTCGCGACTAAACGCCGCTCGTGGTCGCTCCTTGTCCAAGTACTGCTGTTTCTGCTCGTCATGAACGTATTCCCGCTTCAAACGCTCCGACTTCAAGGTTCCAGGCAAGGCGTGCCATCTGATACAGTTTCATCAGGAAGCATTGGATAGCCCGGGTCACCTTCCTCACCAGTCCGGCGCCAGAAATCTTCCTTGCGTTCAGTCGTCCGACACTGGAATGACTGAAGACTTCCTCATGTCCAAATGTCCAATTGCTCAAACTGGCCCGCGTTGCCGCGGCACTGACCAGTGCCATATTTTGAGACCGTCGACCGATCCGCAATCAAGCTTGCTACTGATACAGCACACTTGCTATCCTCGTTGCCGATGTCCTGCCAGGAATACGGGGTGATGATGGAAGAAGCCATAGTAGTACCCGGGTTGCAAAGCAGCGTGACGGCCGGGGCGAACTATCCACCTTATACGATGCGCATCTCTCGCCGCACCATCGATAAGCTCGGAGTCAAACTTTATGACAAAGCTAGCGCCGTAGTGGCGGAACTGATCGCAAATTCTTATGATGCCGACGCAGAGACCGTGCGGGTACGAATTCCGCTCAGTACCTTGCTCACCGCAAAGGAACAAGGTGGTCAGCCCGGTGATATTGGCTATTTCATTGAGGTGGTGGACGACGGCCACGGCATGACACCGGACGAGGCGATTGCTCACTATCTAGAGGTGGGACGAGACCGCCGCGAAGTGGGACATCAGGGATCTCGGTCCCGAAAAAAGAGCCGGCCAGTGATGGGTCGAAAAGGAATTGGTAAGCTCGCCCCGTTCGGGATCTGTCAACGCATTGAAGTATTGTCGGCGGGAGGGCCCAGTACTAACGATGGTTTCCTGATCACCCACTTCTATTTGGAGTATGAAAAGATTGTGGCCGATCAGGAAGAACCAGTCCCTTTGGAACGAGGACTAAAGGACAGAACCTTCGCCGCGACGAAAGGCACCACGATCCGCCTCAGCCACTTTCTGCCCAAGCGTGTTCCTGACCCCGAAACGTTCCACCGCCAACTAGCAACGAGATTTATCTTTGCTAGCTCGGGTTTTAAGATAATTGTGGAAGACACGCGGAATCCTGAGGCGAATCCGGTGTCCGAAGTGCGAGCTGTGTCCATTCCAACATTGGAGGGTACGAAAATTGAGTTGTCGACACGGCCGGTAAGAACGGACGATGGCGATGAGCTTCCTGTATCGGGTTGGCTGGCCCTTGCCCAAGAAGCGTATAAGAATGAGGAACTGGCAGGCGTCCGGATCTACGCCCGCGACAAGATCGTAGCGACGACTCGCGATTTTGAACAGCCCGCAGGTTACACGGGAGAGTTCACAATGCGTTCGTACCTCGTGGGAGAGGTACACGCGGAATGGCTAGACCTGGACGCGGGCGATGATCTGATTAGGACTGACCGGCAAGGCATCCTATGGGACTCAGACTACGGTAGGGCGCTTCGACAATGGGGAGCCGACCTGATCCGAGAGATTGGCGCCTCGTCCCGCAAGCCTCGGCGACAGCGGACCAGCAAGACCTTCCTAAGCAAGTCGGACATTGAAAAGAAGGCGAGGGACCGTTTTGGTGATGCCGAGGTCGTTCAGGTAGCTATTGACCTGGCGGGCCAGATTGGTGGCTTCGCCGCTGAGGACGAACTCGGTGATGAGGACTACATCAGAGAGCTAAGTGAGGTGATCCTATCAGTAGCTCCGCATAAAGCTCTAATCCAGGCCTTCCAGGAATTCAACAGGCAGGTCATTGGAGGAGCGATTGCTCTCGACAAGTTGATTGATCTCTTTGGAAAGGCGCGGGTTGCGGAGATGGCGTCTTATAGTCAGATTGCGGCGGAGCGAGTTGAGGTAATTCAAAGGCTGGAGGCGCTGGTTTTCGGAGACCATGTGAATGAGATCGAATTCCAGCGGATTATCACTGAGGCACCATGGTTGATTGAGCCCACATGGTCAGTCATCTCGAAAAATCAGGCGCTAAAAACGTTCAAGGATTCCTTTGTGGCCTACTGGAGAAGACGCCATCACGAGGAGATTACGCTCGCGATCGGGTTTGAAAATAAACGGCCTGATTTTACCCTGATTAGTGTTGGCCAGATGTTGCATATCGTCGAGATCAAGACGCATGACCATTACCTTGATGACAAGGACTTTGAGCGTCTACTTCGGTATGTACTTTCCTTCCGATCCTTCTTCCAAGACAATCCTGTGCTACGTGCGGAGTTCTCAAAGGGCTGGCGGATTGATTTAGTCGCTGACGGGGTCGATCTAAAGGACCCGTCGAAGAAAGAAAGCTACGGCAGCATTGAGGAAAGGCAAGAGGTATTGAGACTTTCTTGGGTCGACTTCCTGACTCGAGCAAAGACAGCCCATGAGATTTTCCTTATAATTCGCGACCAGGCAAGGACTACTGTGGCCCAGACTGACGAAGGTTAGCTGGACTTGATCCGATCGTCGTCTAAATGGCCATCTCGCCCTCAGTCTGGGTCTCGGCGAGACCTAATGCCAGCCCAGCTCGCACGCAACGCCGGTCGCTAAGAGAGACCGGCGCGACAGACCACCGACCAGTTAGGACCCCGAGGAGCGCTCCGCCGTGCAGGCGAGTAAAGAGGGGCGGTACCGCCTCACCAATCATCTCGCGCACATTGGTATGTCCCCATCGCTTCAAAGCATCACCCCATTGAAAGTCCCGGGGGAAGGTCTGGAGGTAAGCGCACTCTAGTGGGCTGAGGACGCGATTTTCCGAGGGATGTATCGTGCAATCACTTCCGATATGACCACTTGCGGTGGTGATCGTAGATGCCGGTAGGTCCGGCGACATTCTTCGATAGCTCGAGGAACGGAAACCTCTTACGAGCCGATACGAGCCGTCCGGCGCTTGTACCACGGGGCGGAGCAGCGGCACATCGCACAAAGGGCAGACTGCGTCATCTGGCCCCACGGATACCGGCCCGCACATCGCGCACTTGTCGTTCTCCCACGCGCTGCCGCCCGTATTGGGCTGGATCGCCGCCACCATGGCATACCGGCGATCTCGCCATATCGGGACGCTGTGAAGTCCGGCACCAACTGACGACACAGCCGTCTCCTCGGAGGCGGCGTCTAAGCTTGGTAAACGAAAGGCAGCGAGAGCATCCCTAAGTTTGATAGGGCCATCGCCTCCATAGCCGCGAGCGTGGGTTGGCCGAGGAAAGGGCGCGCGATGCTCGGCGTGTAACTTTTGCAACCCCAGTATGGATCGCCGAACGAAGGTAAGAAAGGCACGTTTCCGTACCTGCGGAACGCCATAATCCGCGAGGTCAGTTAGAATTGGGAATACTTCGTAGTCATCATCGAGTAGCGATACGAGAAGCTTCGCAGCCGATATGGGTACCTGTGTCTCCGGATGGCGAACCTTGCGCGTCAGGAACGCCGGGACATTCTCCACCACGACAATATTCGGCCGCAGCTCGCGAGCAACTCGCGCAATAACAACAACTAGCAGGTTGCGCGCGTCCTTCGACCCTGCGTCGGCGTCATTCCCTGGTCCTCGGCCGCTCCTAACACTGCTCATCCCCTGGCAGGGCGGGCATGCAGCGAGAAGTGCCGGCGGCTCATCATCCGCCACCAGACGGTATTTGGCCACAACGGCGGGCCAGCTCTCCCGAAGATCTCCCGGTACCCCAATAGCACCGTCATGATTGAGGAGACAGATTTCAAGCCGGCGAGGATCAAGTTCAGCCATAACCTCGAATCGAAAGCCGGCCTCCTTATATCCACAATCACCCGCTCCGCAATTGGAAAACAGACTAATTGCCCGTAGTTTACTATCCATCCGGCCCAACCCTAGGCGTGTCAACCGGTGCTGCCTTTCGCGGGCGTCCGGCAGGATAGCCGCGTTTCGGCCGGTTTGCCGCGTAGCGCTCGATATCTCTGCGGGAGAACACTAGCAAACGTTTCCCTACACGCTCCGCCGCAAGCTTGCCAGATCGGTGTAGATGCCGAAGGTGGTCAGGCGTACAACCCAAGATTTCGGCAGCTGCTTCAGCCGTTAGGCGCTCCATCGACACTATTATATCCGAAATCGGACCTAAATAAGAGGTAGTGACTGACCGACAACGGCGTCCGTATTAGTCGGCGGGTGCCGAACACGAAGTATGCAGCTTCCGTGCTGCGCACCGTGTGCCGATCTGTGACAAACCCTTCATTACGGCGATCGCCGATAGCGAGTGGGTGGAGCACGAAACGATGACAACTAGCTGCGTATTGTAACGCGGACTTCTAGACCTCATTTACATATTGCGCAAGCGCACGGATTACTCGGCGAGCCATCTGCGGGCTGATCACTAGCTGAATTTTGTCCACTGGCACTTTACCTAACACATTGATTGCCGGCGACAGAAGGAATTGGACAGCTTCCTCGACCTCATACTCTGCCAGGTCGTGGAGATTTGGCAAACTTGTGTATTTCGGGCTCGCCAACAGAGCATAATATAGCCCGGTTACAGTTGGTGGGGGCCACCCTCCAATCGTGTCAATGATTCGAACAAGTAGGCTCCAACGACGCAAGCGCTGTTCATGGAGTTTGCGTAAGCTGTCCATTTCCGCCTTACAGCTATCGGACGGTGTGAACAGATTCCTTAGCTCAATAAGAGTAAAGGGCGAGACTTTATGAAGGTTAAGTACCTCGACGAGCTCGTTAGTAGTGATGAGTATGACGTGATGCTGGTCAGCGAACTTGAGAAGATGGCCACTTGCAAAAGATGATCCGACCACGGCTGCGTAATCCGCGTTGTGTTGACTTCTGTGCAAAGCAATGGCGGACCAGTTGATATTGGCATCGATAACGGTGTCGTGATGAGTAGTCTTGGCATCGATGATCGCGCTGTACCCCTCAACCCTCAATGGTGCGTGCAGGTGAACGTCGGTTTCATTCGGGCCGCCGATGTGCTTGGCGTCAAACCCCAGCGTGCCAAACGCTTCAGCAACGTTTTTCTCAAAGAGTGTAGGGTCCTTAGAGTTGTGTTGATTGATCAGCAGCCTTTCGCAGAGCGAATCGATCGGATCCAACTTCTCGTTACCGGATCCGATGACAGACTCAGAGTGATCCGAGCCAGTAGGTACGTCCGTTGCTTGTGACGAAGCAGAGCTTTTTGGTACGGCAGATGGCGATGGTGTTTTCAAGCTAGCATATGCATAATCACCCGGTGTCCCGGTCCATTTATCCTGCAGCCACGTCCTGCCGGCGTCCGTGATTGGCCATACACCCCAGGGTCCATGGCCAATATAGCCTTTATCAACGAGAAGGTTCCGTGCCCAACGTATCTGATTATGCCAAAGACTTTCACTTCCATTGGTGACTGTTTGAGCGAGTTCATCTTTAGTAAGGTCCGGAAAGTAGGTTTGCACCAACCCATAGAGATCTTTGACTTTGGCCGAGCCATCGCATGTGCTGATCGCGGCGAGTATTGCAACATGGAGCTCCTCGGCACTGGCAAGAGGTAACGGCATTGCAACGCCTCCAAGGAAGTACCGGAACAACGAGTCATCAAAAGCTCTGCGCGCCTAGGATAGCATTAGCGACATAATGTGCCATGTTGCCATGCAGGAACTACTTGGGGCGTCCTTTCAGTCCCTGAAAAGATCCTACCTGCGCCGTGCCGCCCAGTTCAATAAATTCTCCAGGAATGTGCAGTAGCCATCGCCTACTTCGGCGCCACTGGGCAAGCTGACACGCTCGGTGCCCCAATCCACGATGCCGCCGCACCAGTGGGGTATCAGGTCGGTGGCGAAGGCCACGGTGCGGCCAGCGCTGCCATCGGTTACCGCGAGCAGTGGCACGGCGGCTCCGGCGGCTGGCTGGCCGTGGTTCCAGGCGACGTGCCGCGCTACTGCTATGAGGGAGGCGCCTGGCGCCAGTTCAACTGCGTTGTAGCCACATACCACCGGCGGGTGCGCAATATCCAGGCCGTGCACAATGGCGTGATCCGGTTGGACCGCCTCAAACCACAGGCCGCTCGACACGTTGCGCCGGTCGTCAGATTCAGCACAGCGCACGGGCAACAGTTGCTCGATAGGGGTGCCCCGATAGCCGTTTCCCATGCCTGTGAACGACGTCCATCCTCCGACCATGATCAGGCCAGTGCCATGCGCGACCGCGCGCACCACGTCGCCCATGGCGGTGTGGTCGAAGTGGGCAGCCGGATAGTCGCTGAACAGCATGACATCGTAGGGTTCCTTCACGCGGGCCACCCGTTCGCGTCCTTCGATGTGTGTCACGCTGTACCCCGCGCGTGCAAACGTCCCGAGCAAGTAACGTGCCGAGCCAGCCGACTCGCCTAACAGCAAAACCCGTAGGCTACTGCTGTTCGTCTGTACCTGCATGCCGCTGCTGCCCTTCTCTTGCATGAGCCTCGTTGACCTGCGGCAGTATAGTGCAGAGAGATTTGCCCTGCGCGGCTGCATTACTGGACAGAATGATTACACTTTGCGGGAACGAGTCGCAACAGTTGGATAGCACTGGCTTACGGCGGCAGCGAGAAGGTCTCGTGCTGGGTGCCTTGGGCATGGCCTGCTTCAGCATGACTCTGCCTGCGACGCGCGTCGCGGTACCGAGCTTCGGCCCGGTGGTCGTGGGCTTGGGGCGTGCCGAGATTGCCGCGGTGCTTGCTCTCTGCGCACTCATATTGTTTCGTGCCGGCGTGCCGACCGGCCGGCAACTCGCGCGGCTGGTGATCGTCGCCACTGGCGTCGTGGTGGGCTTCCCGCTACTCTCAGCGATGGCGCTGGCGCACCTGCCGGCATCGCACGGCGCAGTGTTCACCGGACTCATGCCGGCGTCCACCGCGACGATGGCGGTGTTGCGGGCCGGCGAGCGCCCTGGTAAGCGCTTTTGGCTTGGTTGTGCCGTGGGTGTTGTGGCGATCACGGTGTTTGCCGTGGTCCAGGGCGCTGGCGCGCCACAGCCCGGTGACTTGTTGATGTTGGGAGCCATCGTGCTGGCAGGCCTCGGCTACGCTGAGGGCGCGGTGCTGGCGCGGGAGATGACTTCTTGGCGAGTCATCTGCTGGGCATTGGTGCTTGCAGCACCGGTGCTGGCCATACCTGTAATCGCAACATTGCGCCAGCCACTGCCTGGAGCGGTTACCGTCTCCGCGGTGGTTGGGCTGGGGTATGTGTCGGCCATCAGCATGTTCCTGGCCTTCATGTTGTGGTATCGCGGCATGGCCCTGGCGGGCGTGGCGCGCGTGGGCCAGTTGCAACTGGTGCAGCCCGTACTCACCATCGTCTGGTCAGCATTACTATTGGGTGAGCACGTGGGTCTCCCGACGGTGGCCGCTGCTTTGCTAGTGGTGGTGAGTGCGGCGTTTGCTCAGCGCCAGCGCAGCTCCGCAACGAGCCCTGCCATGCAACCAGCGCCCCAGCCAGCTCTACAGAACGTGGTTTCCGAGGAACTTGCTGGTGCTGATTGAGTCCACCGAGATCAATCGCGCTGTACTTATGAGTACCCTTGTCAGCGCGTTCGGCATCGAGGTGGAGCAGTTGACCTATCTCACGGTGGGCAACGACAGCTACAACTACCGCGTCGGTGATAGCCGGGGCAACGACTGGTTCGTGAGCATCAAGCGAGCATCGTCAGCCATATCTGACCAGGAACGGCAGCGCTCGCTGGAGGCGTCCTATCGTACGGTAGCGCAACTGCGCGAGAGTGCAGGCCTCACCTTCTTGTCTACCCCTCTGCGCGCTAACAATGGCTCGTATCTCGCTCCCATTGGGCGCTTATGCTTGGCCGTGTTCCCCCTTGTCGAAGGCCGCACTGGTTTAGCTGCCACACCAGCCGAGCGTGCACAACTCGATGCATGCATCCGGGAATTGCACGCCGCCACCAACAAGATCGGAACGCAAGGCATCGAGATGGAGCAGTTCGAGCCGTGGTTCGAGTTGCCGCTGACACAAGCCCTAGCTCGCCTCCAGACCATCGACGCCTCAACGGGTCCTTTTGCCCTCTGGTTGCAACAGCGCATCGGGCAGCACCGAGATCGCCTCCAGACCATGCGCACGCGCTTTCAGGTGTTGCGCACCGAGGTAATTGCCCAAGGCAATGTTGGTTGGGTCATCACACACGGCGAGCCCGCCTGGAACGTGATTTGGACCCAGCAGGGTCCATTGTTGGTGGATTGTGGAGAATTGCTGCTCGCCCCACCAGAGCGCGACCTGGTGTGGCTGCATCCTACCGACTGCAGAGCCGCCGAGCGCGAGCTATATGGCTTGCGGTGGGAACTCATGGAAATCGCCGAATACGCCAGCCACCTCAGCCAGCCTCATACGGGCAACGGGGAGGACATCCGCTGCCGCGACGACTTAGCGGAGTACTTACCAGCGTAGTGCGAGTAAGGCATGGCGTGATGGCCTTCGCCGAGCCCTGTGTTACCATCGAGCGCACCGCACCCTTTTTCCCTGTTAGCGCCACCTGCATCAACCGGGGAGAGTCTTCCCATACCAAGGAGAGGGCACATCGTATGGACGTGCGAGCGCTGCAGAAGCCGCTGAAAGACGCCTACCGCGCCGACCCAACCAGCTCGCACATCACGTTGCGGGCACGTTCCGGCGAGGCGGATAGCCCGCTGGCGTGCTCCGTGGATATCGGCCGTGCCGTGTATGCCGCGCAGGCGCACAGCGGTGTCGGCGGCCCGGGAACCGCCGCGTGCTCTGGTGACCTGTTGCTCGGAGCGCTCGCTGCGTGCGCGCAGATCACCTGCCAGATGGTGGCCACCAATATGGGCATCGCCACGGAGCACATTGCCGTGGAAGTGGAGGGGGACCTCGACCTGCGCGGCACCTTGGGTATTGCGCGGGATGTGCCGGTCGGCTTTAGCGCCATCCGCCTGCACTTCGACATCCAGGCTCCAGGTGTGCCTAAGCAGCAGTTGCAATCCTTGCGCGATAAGACCGAGCAGTATTGCGTCGTCCTACAGACCTTGGTTAAGCCGCCCGAAGTGCAGGCGAGTTGGCGCAGCCCGGATCACTAACCCTCGGTTCGATACTGCGGGTCATGTGGGTTGGACACGTGGCCGCCAGGCGCGAGCGGGAAGCCGCGCACTGCCGGCAGCTCCGTTTCCCCGCCAGGGGGGACATTAAGGGGGGTTCGTTTCGGGGCAGGCGTCCTTTGGGAACCAGGGGGAGGGATCCCAAAGGTACTTTAATATGAATTAACGAACCTATGCTCGCGGCCGCCTGGAGTCCCGCCGCTACTCCACCCCTACTGCGTCACCGTCACCATCCCCAGCGAAAACTCCCCATCCACCAAGCTACCGTTGTCCGCCACGCGCGCTACCCGTTTAATGCTGGGTCGCGCGTACATGCCCGCCCGCACCTCGTACTGCCCGGCGGCAACTCCATGCAGCGGGACATCAAACCAGCTCACGATAGTCTCCCCTGCGTACCACTGGCTCGACGGCACCGGCATACTATCCACTTGGGCCACGTTCTTAGCCGCGCTATCCACCACGTGGGTGTATAGCACTAAGTCGGCATCGCTCACGCCCACACCCGTGCGCCCGACCGTCCACACGTACTCCATGCGCAACGTATGAGCGTCCGGCTGCTGCTCCCCCACGGCGTCGAGCAGGACGCCATTTTCCAGTTGAATACTGAGCGGACGCAAGGTGCTCGTTAGACTGCTCACAACTTGATCGGCGCTCCAGTAGAATGCCGAGACCGTGTGGCTGCCATCCAGCACATAGGAGCCGCTGCCTTGCAAAGGTACGCCTGCCTGCTGCAGAGCGGCAATGGCCAGGGGACTGGCGTCCTGTGTGAGTAAATAGTGCGCCGCCTGCCCTGTCGCCGGCACGATCAAGGTCTGCGCCGGCATCGGGCGGAAATCCGGACCATTACGGAAGAAGTAGATGAACGGTTCCCCGAACGGTTGCCCGGCGGAAGTCCACAAGATGCCGTCGGTCCCATGCACCAAGCCGGCAACGCTCGCCGTGGTGGCGTAGGCAGGTCCGTAATCGCCCACGAGTTGTTTCGGTGGCAGCCAGGCGAGGAACGACCATAACAGCACGCTCCAGCCAGCCACTGCCAGCGCGCACAGTGTGAGCAGCACACCGCCCACCACACGGTGGGCAGCGGGAATCCTAGGTGATGCACTGGGTGTGCCAGATTTGGTAGCCCCTCCGATGGGCTCCGTTGCGTCCGGCACAATCCAGCCACGCAGCCAGGCGATGGCAAACGCCGGCAGCAGCACCGACGCCGGAATCAGAAACAATTCGTAGTGTGGATAGATCGGGAAACTGTGATGTGTGCCCAGCACCACCGGCACCACTAGCCACCCGACCATTAACAGCAGATGCCCACGTTGCATCCCCGCAAGACGGCGCTCTGGCGCGACGCGATCCAGTACAACCAGCAAGGCAAACGCTGCCGCTGCATAGAGCACGAGCAGGTAGAGCACGCTGAGCAGCGAGAACAGAACGACTGCAGATGGCGATACAAACTGGTCAAAGGTCACGCCCTCGAGGATTGGCCAGTGCATGCCAGCTATCGCAACCAATGCCGCACCGTAGGCTTCACCATTGAACACGGCTGGCTGCTGCAGCGCTCCCACCAGCGTTTGCACGTCGTGCCACTGCTGAGCCGCATCATAGGCGGCAAAGGGCACGAGCGGCAGCAAGCCCACGGCCAATCCCAGCGCTACGGGCAGCGGCCGGAGCGACTTCCAGAACGCGGGACCAGCAACCAGGAATACCGGCGCCAGCAGCACAGCCGACGGATGCAACTGCGCCATCCACAACCAGCCAGCGATGGCTGTTGCCGCCCACCACCGGCTTCCTTCGCGAGCTCGAATCAGCGCATACAGCGTCAGCGCCGCGAACGGTGCCTCGACGTTTTGCTCCCAGATCTTGCGCGCATAAGTCACCGCCCAGGGTTGTAATGCAAACAACACGCCCGCGATAATCGCGGCGCGCCGCCCCCATAGGCGCAGCGCCAGGGCATAGGTGATCAGCACACCCGCCACATTGAGTAGCGCGATGTACGCGGCGCCGGCTACCGCGTTGGTGGTAAACAAAAACGGCACCACCATCAAGTAGTCAAAAATAGGCGGGTTGTGGGAGCCGAGCGAGGATACGATGCCCGCCTGCACCAGCGAGCCGTGCTCCACCATGAACCGGGCAGCAGCCGCCACCCGCGCCTCGTCGCCCTTGAACTCCATGTACTGCAGGTTGACTAAGCGCGGCACCGCCGCCAGTACGGCGATCACAATGGGCGAGAGCCAGCGCTGCCAGGCCGCAAACCGGGCGCCCGAGCGCGCAGGAACGGCTTTCGCCACTGCTTCGGCAGGAAGTGAGGGAGCCGTCGCCACGCCGACCCTCATCCTCCTACGTGAACAATGCCGAGTTGAATGGCGTTGGTGCCATCGGGCTCGGCCAGCCGGCTGTCACCGCGATACAAGCCAACGTTGAGCTTGTAGTCCCCAGGTGGCAGATTGGCTGGTAGCTGCAGGGCATGATGGTCCACGATCTGGTCGCCGGGCTTCCAGTGCGAGGTGGGTTGTAAGCCGGTTACCGGCTGCATGTCTTGCTGGGCCTGCAAATGCCCCGCCAAGTCGTCCAGATGTACGAACACGGTGTAGTCATCGGCCAGTGGCCGCAGGTCAGTCCATACCAATCCCACTGCCACCGTGCCCCCCGGTTGCGCAGCCCTATCAAACAGAAATGCTTGCAACAGCACCGACTCACCAAGCGTAATTGCCGGGTGGCTCTCCACGTCCACCATCTGCGCAGGGATGTACAACCAGAGTTGCGTACTATTAATTGTTTGATGCCACAAGGGGAAGGCGCGGACATCGAGCGCGAAGCGTCCGAGCGGCGCCTGGTTGGCCGACTCGCCACTCTCGATGTGCCAGATGCGCTGTAGAGCGGGCGGTAAGCTCTCAACGGTCTGTTGCGCTTCCGCTGGCGTGGCGTGCAGGTACACCTCAGTGTAGTCGGACGTCATGATCACGGCGCACGGGATGCCGGCGTTGCACCCGCCGTTGGCGGTGGCGCTCAGCCAGTACCCCGGCAGAGGCGGTCGTAACGTCGCCTTCCAGTTACTCAGCAGCATGTATTGCGCCCGCCGGGCATGATCGGAGAACACCAGAGCGTCGCCCGGCTGCACGTGCTCCGCCACGTATTCCAATGGTGCATCCTTGGTCCAATCGATCGGTACACTGCGCACCATGTTCGTGTACCAGGTCAGACCTCCCACTGTACTGAGCGCCAGCGCTACCACCACCGGCCATCGCCACAATGGGGTTGCCCGGAAGATAGCCACTGCCTGAAACGCACATACAAATGGCAATAAGATCACGACATACGTGCCAAAGCTGCGCGCTTGTTGCCAGCGCCATAGCACAAACGCCACCTGCAGGGCACACAGCACCAGCCCGATAGCCAGCACCGGACCTGGCCATGAGCCACTTACCTTATTCCCCCGCGTGCGGCTCGTCAGTACACAGCCGGCAATGAGCACCACCAACCACAGCAGCGTGGCCGCAACCATCGCTGCCGTTGTAGCGTTGCCCGTGACTGCCGCCACCACGGCGTCGAGCGCCACTCTGGCTTGCGGGATCACCGGCCCTTCGGCATAGCCGGTGGTGCCACTCTGGATCTTGGCCAGCACACTCGGGATAAAGTAGGCGTACCAAGGGCTGGCGAGCACGCTCCCCAGCGCGATCGCTACCAGGCCGTTAACACGCGTGCCCCAGGCCCGGCTACCTGACACTGGCCACAGCAGGAGCACGACCTCGGTGAGTGCGAAGGCGAAATGAAAATAGGAAGTAAGCAGGGCTGCCGCCGTGGTGACCACGAGACCAGTAGCGCGCAGTAAGTTGACCACACGCCGTCCGTGCTGGCGGCGCAAGTCCACCGTGAGTACGAGGGTGAGCATGCTCAGGCACAGCCCGGGCACAAAGTCGCGCTCCGTGCTCGAGAGGCGGACGAACGCTGGCGACAGCGCAAGCAACAACGCCGCCAGCAGTGCGGGCGGCGACCCGAGCAGCGGCCGGAACAAGCGCAACACGGCGGCCAGCGTGAGCGCACTGCCGGCAAATACCACGAACTTGGCGGCCGTGTACTGCAGACCCACCACCGCGAACCAGGCATGAAGCACCGCATAGAACAGCGGCGGGTGTACATCGTTGACTGTGAAGTCCAGCATGTGCTGGATAGTGTCCACACCGAGGTCGACGGACAAGAAGCCGTCCTGGCCGAGTTCGCTCACGCCGAATACGCGCAGCACCATGAGCCAGGACAGGAGAAGCACGCCACTCGCTGCCAGCGTCCAGTGGAGGTCTGGCCCCTGCTGGGCCTCCACTGTGCCGCTATTCTTCATCGCCACAGTGTGCCATGGCTACCGATTCCGGCCGCCGCGTGGTTGAGACCTGCCTACGCCGTATCCGCTGAAATTTCTGTCAAGTTCACGGCGCGACCCTCTGCCGAACTCTTGATGGCGGCGTAGGCGATGCGCAACGATTGGAGGTTGTCGCGGCCGCTCGTCACGGGCTCGCGCTGTTCCGCGAGGCTCAACATCCGTTCGCCCATGCTGCCGCCGAAAGCGTCGGGGAACCATGCGCCTTGAATGGCGAAGGTGTGCAGGTGGTGAGGCTCGGCCCGCAGCGCGACGTGGAGCTCATTCTGGGTAATCCAGGCCGACCCCTGGTTGCCATCCACGTGCCAGGTGTGACCATACGCGCTCGCCGCCGCCACGATGTTGTTGAATTGCAAGCTGGTC
>JANWJO010000185.1 GCA_025449435.1 Chloroflexota bacterium
CGGCGCTGGCGGCGTTGGTGGCGCGGGGGGTGGAGCGGTTGGATATGCCGGCAGTGCGGGTGGCCCAGCGGGCGAAGCTGCGCACCTATCACGTCCCGAGCGTCGCTGCCCTCACCACCGAACTCGACCTACTTCAAAAGAAGGGCGCCGGCTTGGAGCAGGTGGCAAGTTAGTGGGATACGCCTGTTTGCGGCCATTGACGAAGCACTGCCTCGAGTTGAGCTGTCGGTGAAACGAATAGCGATAGTCGCGGCCGGAACCTATGGTGATGTCCAGCCGCACGTTGCGCTCGCCAAAGGTCTTCAGGCGGCAGGATACAGCGTCTGCCTCGTCACCCACGCTGCATACGCTAGCCTCGTGCATGAGTATGGTGTCACGTTTGCGTCGCTTGCTGGCGATCCACACGCCTTTCTCCCGCGCTCCGGCAGGGTCATGGCAGCGGCCCGTGGCAATGCCTTGAAAGACATGGGCTTCTTACGGCAACTTATGCGCGAGCAACACGACGTCGCCTTGCGTGCGCTCGATGATTGCTGGCACGCGTGTCAGGGAGTCGATGCCATCATTGCTTCGACGGTCGCTATCGTGGGCCCAGTGGTCGCCGAACGCCTGGGTGTCCCCGCTTTTTCTTCCGCGCTGCAGCCGCTGACGCAAACTGGCGCATTTCCGCTGTTTCTGTTTCCGCCATCGCCGGTCATGAGCGCGCCCTACAACCGGCTGACGTACAAGCTCACCCGGCGGCTGGTGTGGGCAGCAACGCGACGTTTGATCAATGGATGCCGGCAGCGACTTGGCTTGCCCGCGGAATCACGCCGCATTCCACTGGCGCGAGCACGGGGGCCGCAACTGCCCGTGCTGTACGGGTTTAGTGAGCATGTCGTTCCCAAGCCGCCGGATTGGGGCCGGGATGTGCACGTGACGGGGTACTGGCCGCTCGAACCGCCTGCAAGCTGGTCACCTCCGACGGAGATCACCCAGTTTCTGACTGCGGGTGCCCCACCGGTGTACGTTGGCTTTGGGAGCTCGCGCACGAGTGATCCAGAGGCCACGGCGGTTCAGGTTCGGGACGCGTTGCAGCTCGCGGGCGTACGCGGTGTGTTAGGTACTGGCTGGGGTGGGCTGGGCGGCTTGGCGACGAGCCCCACTATTCTCCAGGTTGAGGCCATTCCGCACGCCTGGTTGTTTCCTCGTGTAGCGGCGGTAGTGCACCACTGTGGAGCTGGCACGATGGCTGCTGCACTGCGCGCGGGGGTCCCTTCCGTTCCGGTTCCCTTTGATGGTGATAAGCCGTTCTGGGCGCAGCGCGCGTATGAGCTTGGCGTTGCCCCGAAGCCTATTCCTTGGAAGCAGCTTTCCTCTGGCAACTTGGCAGAGGCCATCCGTTTTGCCGTCGGTGACGTAGGCATGCGCGACCGCGCCAAGTCAGTCGGCGACACGCTACGCGCTGAACGCGGGGTGGATCGCGCCGTGAAGGTGGTTCAAGCACACCTTGGCCCAGCGGTTTAGCTGCTGTGCGGCAAGAGCCCCTGGATCTGCCGCCTAGCCGGCTCGACTTGTGTCGCTGCTGACCGTGATGTCCGGCACCATGATGTGCTGGCCGGTCACCCCATTTTCACGGATCATGACGATACCTTCCTGGCACTGCGAGCAATCTAGCCAGTTGGCTGCGCCGTTGCGCGTTGCACTGATGGAGATCCTATAGGTCCTGGCGGCAGGGTCATCATACGTCAACTGCTCATCGTTGAGCGTAATGCTTTGTCCCTGGCTGTAGTCGAACGACCGACCCCGGCTGCCGTACAACGTCACGCTAAAGTAGCGAGCTGCTGGCGGCACACTGCCCGTAATCAACCATTGCTCCCCGGCCCGCACGCGAAACCGGCACAGCACATAGGCGTTGGACAGGGCTGGCAAGAGCAGCGATGGGGCCACGATGAAGCGAGGCGTTGCGGTGTCGACCGGACTGAGTAAGCGCCCCAGCTGCCTCGCTGGCTGAACAACGAACCACCAGCGCAGAGCCAGGGCCGCAAGCGCAGCGTCTAGCACCAGCGCTGCAAGTGCAGGTTCCCACACGTCAAGGAGCCGAAGCTAGGCGATAACTGACTGACGGAGCAGACGGTGCCGGGTGCGCCAGGTACACGCGTACAACGATGAGATACGCACCAGGTGGCACGACAATAGGTTCGGCCTCGGCGAACCCTCGAGCTGCTGGCCCGACGGCGATGTGATAGTCCTGACCAGCGTGCAGTTTCAGGTCGAGATCGGTGCGCTCGGCAACCACACGCTTGCGCAGCGTATACACCGTGAGCATGAACAAGCGAGCCGGGGGCATGGTGCCCGTGATATGAAGGGACCGACCACGCCAGACGGTGACGATAGTGTTGAAATAGGTGGCGTCCGGCTCGTCGAGGAACACCTTGCCAAATCGCCTCGTGAAGTTGCCAAAGCGCGGTCGGGGCCTTAGTAGGACAATGGCAGCTACCAACGCGGCATACAGGGCGGCGAATAACAGTGTCCAGATAACGGTATTCACGGTGGTTCCTGTAGCCTACACAACAGCGAGCCCAAGTATAGCCAGACTGCCTGGGACCTGCGTACCTTGGACGGTTTGACGTTGCCTAGGATGTCCCCATACGTTATCCAAAAGAAGGGCTCTAGGTTAGCGCGCAGTCGCACCATGCTATCTGTGGGACTAATTGGCCAGAGAAGACCGGCCAGAGAAGTGCACCACTCCTGAAGAACGAGGTCTACGTTTCACATGCACAGGCAGTTTGAGCAATTGTGTCTCCAGCGGATGCGCACCGTCGTGTTCTGTTGCGCTGGCCTCCTCTTAGCACTATCCGGGTGCACCCAAGCAGCGCCCATGGCCGTGAACGCAGCAACAAGCGCCACCGGAGTTACCACTGGAGCGACAACAGTGTTCGAGACAGTGACGCTCCTCGAAATTCACACCGTAACCCTCATCGAGACGGTACAGGTCATGGCGTCGAGCACGAGCGAGACAGTAACGAGTGTGGCGACGTCTACTTCCTCGACAGCCAGCACGGAAGCGATCACCACGTCAACAGGTACCACCGATTCCACCACATCCAGTGCAGGGTCGGCCACCACATCGACAGACGCGACTACGTCCACTACCGCATCGAGTGAGGCGGCGCTCGTTGCGGTAGTACCCACACCTAGACCCGCCGCGACGGCAACGCCAGAGCCCCGTGCAACTCCGACGTCTACCCCGCGTCCGGAACCAACGGCGACACCTCGCCCGGCGGCTACGCCGACGGCCGTACCTGCAGGTCCACCGCCGCTCACCGGCACGCTGTCGCCGGATGTCGCGAAGAGTGGGCAGACGATCACCTATATCGTGCACACCGCTCCAGGTGCGACAGTGAATGTCACGGTCGTTGGGCCCGGTGGGCAGTCGCGCACCACCGCCGGTCGCACTGCAGATGCGGCCGGTGTGGTGGTGGGAACCTTCGCCATTCCGCCAATCCTGCCTGCCGGCACCTATCAGCTCGTCGTAAACTCGACATTGAATGGGCAGACCAGCCATGTGACGCTGACGGCGTCCATCATCAAGTAAGGCAGCGTACACGCGCTGCAGGTCGCTGATCCGTGGTCGGAAGGTGCGTGCGATGGCAAGCGGCACCATCGTGGTGATTGAAGATGAGCGCAACATCCGCGATCTCATTCGCGTGGCCCTGGAGGCCGATGGGTATCGAGTCCTGAGTGCCGTCGACGGTGTAGAAGGCCTCACGATTATTCAGCAGCGGTTGCCCGACCTCGTCGTGCTCGACTTGATGCTCCCGAAAGTCGATGGTTGGGAGGTCGCGCGGAGCCTACGTAAGTCATTTGATGTCCCCATCATCATCGTGTCGGCACGTCGCGACGAGATTGATCGAGTTGCCGGGCTCGAGTTGGGCGCCGACGCCTACGTGGTCAAGCCGTTTTCGCCGCGCGAATTAGTGGCGCGGGTGGGAGCGGTGCTCCGGCGCTCCCGTAGTACACAGCGCGTTCGTACCCTGGAGGTTGGCGCTGTCCGCGTCGATTTGGATCGGCGGCGCGTCACGATCAACGACATCGTAGTCGAGATGCGGCCGCGAGAGTTTGAATTGTTAGTCATCTTTCTGGCTCACCCTGAAATCGTGCTTTCACGCGAACAGATATTGCGGGAGATTTGGGGGACTGACGGCTCGGAAAGCACCCGTACGGTGGATGTGCATGCCAGTCAATTACGTACTCGTCTCGAAGGCAGCGGCTTGGTAATTGAATCATTACGTGGTGTTGGCTACCGCCTTACACAGGTGCCATAACATAACGAATCTGCTCTGATGGTGCATCCTGTTCCTGCACCTCACGGGCAACGATGTCGGTGGCACTATGATCCAGTACCATGGTCCGGAAGTCAGGATGCGCGCGGCTGAAGTGGAAGGTGCCCACGTATGGCGATCTTAAACCGGCCGGCCAACAGGCAAGGGGCGCTCGGCAAGCAATCTGCTCTCCCTGGCAAGCCCATCGCGGTGATAACGGGGATCGCGCTCGTGGCCATTTTGCTCGCCGGCCTCGTGCGCGCGTATGCTGGGCCATTTCGTGTATCGACACAACCCGTGCTCGCAACCGTGCAGACTGGCGACGTGACGGCCAAAGTATCGGCCAACGGCACGCTGGCGAAGGCCAGCTCCGTTCCACTCTCGTTTAAGAGTGGCGGCAAAGTTGCCACGGTGAGCGTCGCTGTCGGGCAGCACGTCAACGCAGGCGACATCCTCGCAACCCTGGAAGCGACCGATCAACACGCCGCAGTGGTACAGGCGAAGGCCCAACTCGACCAAGCCCAGGCTGCTTTGGATAAGGTGATGGCTGGTGCAAGGCCAGGTGCTGTGAACGTAGCCCAAGCGGCGGTAGATAGTGCGACATCGGCGCTTACCGTTGCCCAGCAAGCGGCGGCCAGGAACGCCGACGTGGTGGCTCAGGACAATGGTGTCGCTGCAGCAAGTGTCGCGGCTGCAGCGAGCGCGCTCGATCAAGCGAAGGCCAACCTCACGTCGGTGCAGAATCAGGCGGCAGCTGCACAGTCAGCCGATCAGACGAACATCCGCAATGCGCAAACCGCGTTGGGTGATGCGAATGCTGCGCTGGCCTCTGTGCAGCAGCAAGTCACGGCTTCCCTGGCAGGGGATCAAGCGAACGTTCAGGCCGCTACCGTGACGTTCAACAATGCCAAGAAGAACCTGGCAGCGGCACAGACACAGGCGGACGCGACGCACAAGTACGACAGCCAGGCCGTTGCCAACGCGCAGGCCTCTCTCGCAGCCATTCAAGCCACCCAGGCAGCGCAGGGACCCGTTGCGGCGCAGTCGATCGAAGTTGCCAAAGCCAACCTGTACACCGCGCAGGTGCAGCGCGACGCAGCGTGTGGCAATAAAGTCACGGGCGCGCAATGTGACATCGGCAACGCGAACGTTGTCGCAGCACAGGCCATGCTCGACCAGGTAACCGCGCAAGCAGCCTATGCCGCTGCACAAATCAACCAGCAAGTGGTGCAGGCGCAATCCGCACTGGCCGCCGCGCAACAGGCGTTGCCCATCGACGATGCCAAGTCGGCAACAGCCATTGCCGTACAGCAAGCCGCTGTAGACCAATCTTCCATCGCGATCATTCAGTCGCAGAAGCTGCTTAACATCGACTCTGCCAAGCAACAGGGCGGCGCCGTGTCGGCCAAAGCGCAGGTCGATCAGGCGAGTTCCGCGCTGAATACGGCGCAGCAATTGGCAGCCACGGACACTACTAAGTTTAAGAGCCAGGTCACCGACGCCGATGGCCAGGTGAGCCAGGCACAGCAAGCGCTGACGAGCGCTCAGGCCAACCAAGCGCAAACCAAGTCTCGTGGCGACGCGTCTATCACTAATGCCAACGGCCAGGTCACCCAAGCCCAAGCCGCGCTGGAATCGGCCAAGGCGAACCTCGGCAGTGTGAGCGAGCCGCCGAGCGACGCCGATATTCAGTCGGCACAGTCGGCTGTCACGACCGCAAGCTCAGCGCTGCAAACGGCACAGAACAACCTCGACGCGGCGCAAATGAAGGCTCCCGCCGACGGCGTGATCGCTGACGTCAACATTCAACCTGGGCAGTTCGTGTCCGTTGGTTCACCGGCAGCGGCAGTACCAGGCGGAACGGGCGCAGGCTTGATTTCACTGATCACGGGCAGCTTGCTGATCAACATGCAGGTCAATGAAGCCGATATGGCCAGCGTGCGCGTTGGTGACCCGGTCACCTTTACGGTGTCGGCGCTGCCAGGCAAGACGTTCGATGCCAAGGTCGTGACCATTCCTCCGACCGGGCAATCGGTCAATAACATCGTGAGTTTCACGGTGACAGGCGCCGTCGTGTCCACCGATGCCTCGCTGCTCGCCGGTATGTCCACGACCGCCAGCATCATTACGCAGCAACTCACCAAAGTGCTTATGGTCCCCAGCGCGGCGCTGGGATTTGCCAAGCAAGTTATTCAGGGCCAAGGGAGCGGCAACTTTCCTAAGTTGACGGGCAATGTTCCCGATGCGCAGCCGGGCTTCGGGATTGTGGTCGTCCAGGACGGGAAAACGTATGTGCCAACGCTCGTCAAAGTCAACCTGTCCGACGGGACCAACACCGCTATTTCAGGCGACATCAAAGACGGTGCATCCGTGCTCGTTGGCGTGCAGCAAAATGGTCGTGCTGGCCTGGGCATCCTCGCTAATGGCTTCGGGAGGACGCAGCAATAGTGCGCGAGCGAGCACTCGTCTCAGTCCGACAACTCTGCAAGAGTTACCAGATGGGCGAGACGGAGGTGCAAGCACTCCGTGGCGTCGACCTAGACATTCATCAAGGCGAGATGGTGGCGATCATGGGCGCATCGGGTTCAGGCAAGTCCACGTTCATGAACCTGCTCGGCTGCCTGGACCGCCCGACGAGTGGCACGTACTTACTGGATGGCATCGAGGTTGATTCCATGACTCCGGACGAACAAGCAGATGTCCGTTCGGAAAAGATCGGCTTCATCTTCCAGGGATTCAATCTGCTGCCGCGCATGACTGCGCTCGAAAACGTGTGTTTGCCGATGACCTATTCGGGGGCGCCGATCGGCGCACAGCGACACGTCGCCGAACGCGCCCTCATTCTCGTTGGGCTGGGCGATCGTCTCGACCACCGCCCTAGTCAACTCTCGGGCGGCCAGCAACAACGAGTGGCTATCGCCCGCTCTCTCGTCAATGACCCGGCGATGATCTTGGCCGACGAGCCGACAGGCAACCTCGATTCCAAGACGACCCTGGAGATTTTGCAGATTCTTCAGAACCTCAACATCCATGGCAAGACCATCATCATGGTCACGCACGAGGCAGACGTCGCGCGCTACGCCAGTCGCGTCGTTTCGTTTATGGACGGGGTCGTCATGGACGACCGCGCCAACGAACGGCAGATGGCTACAAGCGCGTCGGTGATCGGGGTCTCGCGACCGTGAGCGCCGCGCAGCCGCCAGGGAGCACGCCGGCTCTCACCGAAAACACCGATCCTCGTGTGGCGCACCCAGCTGTTAACGGGCACACGCTTCCCATCGAGCTGCCTGCACTGCTCGACGGCAGTATCGGCACGGGCAACCTAGAATTGCAGTTTGGCGGTCAGTATCGACGCCAACACCGGCGGACGAGCGTCCGCCAAGCCGCCCGATCTGGCATCGAGGCTCTGGCAGCCAACATCGGCCGGGCACTCCTAACCGCCCTAGGTGTCATTATTGGTGTGGCGGCCGTTGTGGTGATGATTTCCATCGGGACCTCGGCAAGCGGGCAGATCACACAGACCCTCTCGGCTCTGGGTACGAACGTGCTGATTGTCTCACCCGGTACTGCAACGGGAACGCTCGGAGGCGGCGTTCCCGTCCAGACGTTGACCGAAACCGACGCACTCGCCATCGGCAAGCTACCCAACGTGACGACATTTAGCCCCATTATCTATGGCGCCGTGCCGGTGTCCTATGGCCGGTTCGGCTGGACCACGCGCGTAGAGGGCGCCTTCCCGTCCATACAATCCATCCAGAACCTCCAGCTCGCTCAAGGTGGCTTTTTTACCGACGAAGATGAAACGGCCGCGCGGCCTGTGTGCGTGTTGGGGCTGACCGTCGTTCGCAACTTGTTTCAGCAACCTGGCGACGTGGTCAATCCGGTCGGGCAGCAAGTGCAGATTCGCAATCTCAGTTGTACGGTGATCGGTGTCTTGGTAGCGCGAGGCAGCACCAGCTTCATTGACCAGGATGATTTGATCATCATGCCCTACCTCACCGCGCAAGGCCGGCTGTTCGGCAAGACCTATGTCGACTTAGTGATGGTCCAGGGGAGCGGTGCAGGTGTTTTGACTGAGCTCACCAGTTCCATTAATGACCTTATACGCACCCGGCACCGGTTGAACACCACGGATCAAACCGATGTCCAAATCCGTAGTGACAACCAGGTACAAGATACGCTCAAGAAGACGACTGGGGCGCTCACCATTTTGCTCTCTGGCATCGCGGCAGTGTCGTTGATCGTTGGCGGCATAGGCATTATGAACATCATGCTGGTGTCGGTAACCGAGCGTACACGGGAGATCGGCATCCGCATGTCCGTCGGCGCCCGGCGCGGGGATGTGATGGCCCAGTTTTTGCTGGAGGCCATCCTCATCAGCGGTGGTGGAGGCATTGCCGGGCTGCTGTTTGGCGCGTTCGTGTCCGTACTCGCTACTACGGCGGCGGGATGGGGTGCGTTTGTCGATGCCAAAGGCATGCTGCTGGCGTTTCTGTTCTCGGTAGCAGTCGGCATCTTTTTCGGCTATTATCCTGCTCGCAAAGCGTCGCAACTCGATCCTATTGAAGCGTTGCGTCGGGATTAATGGCGCACTTCGGCACCGCCCGTGAGCACCCCGTCCGTGTTGTAACGCTGCCACGCTTCCAGCGCGGCACATGGAGCCGGCCGATCAATCTCTCGCAGCGATTGTTCTTTTCTCACGCGGTGGTGTTCCTCTTTGGCTCGGCTGTGTTGGGCATAGCGTTCGTGGTGCTGTTGCTCAATTCGACACCCGACTACTTGCCAGGAATCACACCTCTGCCTGCGGTTGCGACCGAAGTGTCGCTGCTGCGCGAGCAAGGCGCTTCGACCTCCGCGATTGCCCAGGTGCTGGCACAGCAAACCGACGACCCTACCGTGCGCATGGTCGTGCTTGATGGCGCGGGACGGGTGCTCCTGGACACGCAATCAGCGTCCAAAGTATTACCTTGGGAACGGTTCCAACATCCGAATAGTGCAACGGGCACGGTCAGTGTCGTTGACGATACAGGGCGTGTGTGGGTTGGCACCGTTGGGGTATCGGTTGGCACAGCGACGACGACGACGGTTATTGCAGTCCGGCAAGGTCCGGCTATCCGGCAGGCGTTGAGCCAGGTGCTGCAGCCGCTCTTACTCGCAACACTCTTGGCGATGGTGCTGGCAGGCGTCGTCGGAGCCGTGCTGGCACGGTCACTGGTGCGGCCCTTGCGCGACATTGCCCAAGGGATGGCGTCTATTGCGCTTGGGCGTTCTGGCGCCACCCTCCAGATCAAACGCTCCGATGAAGTTGGCGATTTGTGTGCTGTGTTCAACGACATGTCGACCTCGCTGCACCAATCGGACAAGGCGCTCCGTGAGGTGCTCGGCAACATCACTCACGACCTGCACACGCCGCTCACGGCGATTGCGGGCTGGGCGGAGGTACTCACTCCACCAGCTCATCCTGATGAGGCGCTCACCGCGCGCGCCGCCGAAGCCATCGAGGAGGAAGCCCGCCGCATGGCTGGCCTCATCAATAGCATGCTCTTACTGTCGCGCATGGACGGTGGATCGCTGCCCTTGCAACCGGACGACATCGACGTCTGCACCTTGCTCACCTCGGCTGTGCAACGCGCTGCTGATCCCGCTCGCTGTCGCGTGCTGGCACCGAACTCCCTGAGGGTACGTGTTGACGTCCGGCAGTTCGCGCGCGTCCTCGATAACTTGGTGGCGAATGCACTTCGCTATAGCCTTGAACCAGGCTCCATCGAACTCGGCGCCGGCCAAGTCCACGATAATGGGCCAGTGCAGCTCTGGGTTGCCGACCAAGGGCCCGGCATCCCAGTCGAAGACCGCGAACTGGTGTTTGAGCGCTTCTTCCAGGGAGGCGACGTTCGCCCGAGCGGCAGTGCTGGACTCGGCTTGACCATCGCCAGGAAGATTGTCGAAGCACACGGTGGCACGATCGTGGTCGAACAGAACTCACCTCGAGGGGCCCGCTTTGTGATCAGCTTTGGTGTGGTCCTACCCACCAGTAACCTCGTGACGCCATAACGCTCGTACTGATATTGCTGGTGTAGCATGCGCGTCTTGCGCGCAGCACTCCTCACATTGGTGGCTATGATTGCCTCGCTCCTGCTCGGATATCGGTATGCGCCCTTGACCCGGCCGTTCAGCCAGAGCCCCACGGTCACCGGACTCACGCAGCCTATCCACCAAGTGGGCTATACGACGCTGCACTTCACGTATCCACTGCCCGATAGGACAGCTAAGCAGTTGACGGTTGCGGTGTGGTATCCGACGCAGGCACCGCCAAAGCCGTTCGACTACCAGCGCAAGCTCGCCCCCGCTGGATTGGTGGCCGTTGATGCACCGGTAGACGGTGGCAGCGGCGCGGGCTATCCGCTCATCGTCTTTTCCCATGGCGCCTTTGGGTGCGCAACGATCTATAGCTTCCTCACCGAGCGCCTTGCGTCGCAAGGCTACGTGGTAGCCGCACCCGACCATAGCGATGCACTTGTGTGCTCTATCGACGGTGGCCGCGGACCAGGCAACTTACAGCACCCAGACCAGCGGCCACTCGACATGAGCGCGACCATCAGTGAGCTCTTCCGGCAAAACGAAGCACCATCGTCAGGCTTCTACCAAGCCATCAATGAGTCTGAGGTTGGCGTGGCAGGCCATTCGGCTGGAGGGCTCACGGCCATGCAATTGGCAGGTGCAGACCCTAGCAACAAGGACGCACGAGTGAAGGCCGCACTGATGCTCGCCGAAGACACCGGCCCACTCCCGATTGCCGACTTTGCCAACATGACTGTGCCCGTGCTATTCGAAGTGGGCCAATTCGATCCGGTCGACTTGCACAACGTCGCCCGCCGCACACCCTACGACGCCGCACCGCCTCCCAAGTTTCTTGCCATCGTGCGGCGCGCCAACCACCTCGCGTTCGACGACACCGACTGTGACGACAGCCCGAGCCTCCAGGATTGTGTCAACACGCACAGCCACGTGGCCGTCGAGGTCAAATATGCCGTGACCTTCTTCAACTTCACGTTGCGTGGCGACCAAATGGCATTGACCGTTCTCACCTCGCCGGACAACCGCCTCGCAAAACTCGAGTATGTGCTGCGCTAGGAGGTCGAGGCAGCAATCCCCGCTTGGTCCGTCGCTCTAGCCGCCACCTAGGGTGGCCGATTGTACGCTAGCGGAAGAAATTCGCTTGTGTGCCGACCATCTTGTCGGTGAAGCTCAGGAAGATGGCCAGGAAGAATGGGGAGGCCAGGCGGGCTGTCACGACGGCTGAACGACGCGCGGGTGGCCATGACGAGCACTGCCTCCTTCCACCGACCGCAGCGCGCGGTTTAGCACGATCAGGGAGGACAAGGCTTCGTAACGCTCCGACTGAAGCACATGGAGACACACGGCAAGCCCATATATCGGTGCGATGTGCGATGCTCCGGCGGTTGTGCGCCCGCCACGGCGCCTGCCGTCAAAGCAACAGGCTTCGTTCGCCGGTCAGATCGTTGCGCTCACTGTTTTTTTGTGGCCGTAGTGGTCGTCACGCGCCGGCTGGCCGGCGGCTCGACGCGCTCTACGAGGTCAGTGGTGGGCGCCGTCGAGAGGATCATCGGTGGCCTGGGCGACTGGGTGAAGTCGAAATCCTGAACCAGGTTACCGAGTTGTGAGGCATTCTCGCGCACATCGGGCCTCGGATCGGGTCTCCCGTCGGTTTTCGGGTCAAGACGCTGACCGGAGAGAAAATCATCTTCAATGAACTTGGCGAAGGCATCGAAACTCAGCGTCTGGTGGTCGATGAACCCCTTCTTGGCGTAAGGGCTGATCACGATGCCAGGAACACGCAGCCCGTAGCCGTTCTGGTCCACGGTGGGCGGAGCCACGTGATCGTAGAAGCCGCCCCAATCGTCCCAGGTCAGGAAGATGGCTGTGGAGTCCCAATCTGGCCCCTGCATCACAGCGTTGATCAAGCCGGTGACATACGTCTGGCCGTCACTGATCTTGGCCGGTGGGTGCTCACTGGTCTTCCCGCTGGGTGCTATCCAGGTTACCGCGGGGAGCGTGCCATTCTTGGCATCGGTGTAGAAGTTATCGAGCGACTGGATGTTACCCATCTGATTGTCTTGATGGACGGTGGTGAACCAGGGCAGTGGATTCCAGATGCCCGGCGTGCCAGCGCTTTGCTTCCTTGGAGTGCATGACATCGCATCGTCTTCACAGTCGGGCTGGGTGCCATCCGCGACGTAGTACTTCCACGATACGTTGGCCTTGTACAGCAAGTACGTCAGATCGGTCCAGGCAAAGTTGGGTGACTTGTAGTCCTTGGTATTAAGGGCAACGAAGTCTGGCGGCAAGTTTGGCTTGTCAAGATTATTGACACAACTCGAAGCATCGTTCGGCACGCTGCACACCGCTGACCACTCCGACAGGGTGAAGAGGTGCGCGGGCAAGCTCCACGATGCATTGGGCTCAAACATATGGTCTTGCAGCACGAAATTCTGGGCATACGCCCAGTAGTTGGGAATCTCACGGTTGTCGTGGTAGGCCATGACATCGGGCTCGGTACTGTTGGTGCAGGCCGGGTTGTCCTGCAGGACGCAGTCCCTTGCGCCCTTCTGAGCTTGGTCCACGAAGCCATCCATCTTGCCGCTGTTGATGTCTGCGGCAGCGCTCGTGGCGCCATGTGGTCCGCCTCCCTCGACGTCCGATGTGTCGTGGTACGGCTTCTCACAGCCGCCAACCTTGGGATTGGGCACGCAAACCGTGAACTGACCATTCGCCTGCGGTAATCCGTCCGCTCCGGGATAGGTGCCGAAATAGGTGTCGAACGAGCGATTCTCCTGCATGATGACGATGACGTGTTTAATCTTGTGGATGTCGGCAGCGCCGGCTGGCTGGGGCGTCGCCGTTGCGGTGCCAGCAGTTGGCGTGCTGGTAGCGACCGCGGTTGGCGTCGCAGTCACCGTGACACCACGCCCAGGGGTCGCGGTGGCAGCTAGTTGCCGGCTCGTGATGACATCCACGCTGGTCACGACTTCAGTGATCGTGGCGAGTTCGACGCTGGTGGATACCACGACACTCGTCGAGGCTTGGGTGGTTTGTGTGGCTTGCGCACCATTCGCGCAGGCCGCGAGAAACAACGCGGAGACCGCCCAACTCAATGCGCGTGGCACTCGCCCCTGGCTTGTCAGCCCCATGGTGTTGATCGCCCTTCCGTGGCAGCGGCGTTATCCGAGCGTTACCTGAACCACGATGTCGTGAACCGAGCGCAAGCGATGAAACTGACGCGTGAGATGCATGAGGGCGCGATGGTGGAAGATACCACATCAAGATGGCGCCTAAAGCGAGAAGGAATGAGACAAAAGGGTCAGCAATTACCTTGTGCGGTACATGGCAACGAGCAAAACCTAGACGCCCACATGCGTGCGGAAGATCGCCTCGAACAAGCGCACGTCCGTAAGGGAATCAGCCGCTCCCGACTCATAGGGCTCACCGGCCAGCGTGCGCTGCACGAAGTGTTCGGCCTCGCGCTTATAGGCCCAACTCCACGCTGGCGCCGGGATCAACCGCGTGAACTGCTGCTCCTGGCCGCTCATGCCGCGCCAGAGTTCCACTTCGGCCGGCGCGTTGCGTAACAGCAGTGGCGGCGCCCAGGTGTGCAACCAGCCGTGCTCGAAATACAGTTGCGTATGCTCATCCCAGCGATAGAAACTCACGCGTCCCGTTTCCAGCACGGCTCGTATCCCTGCGAGGTCGAGCACGATCACACCGTGCTGGCCGTCGGGGTCGAGGTCGACCGCCTTGATCCGCACGGTATCACCAGCATCCGTTAGCCAGCGCATGAGGTTGATATTGTGGGTGTATTGCTGCAGGAAACCCAGATACGCCTGCTCCTGGCTAGGCGGCAACCACGCTGGCAGTTGGGCGGGCTGCGCTGGCGGCATCGGTTCGTCCGTCTGGTCGATAGGCACATCGATGTGTGCCGTCCAATCGCCTAGGAAGCCGTGGTTGCGTACGTACTGGAGCCGCCCGAGTTCACCAGAGGCACGGAACTGCTGGACGTGCCGGCGCACGAGTTGGTTGCCAGCGTCGTAGCGTTTCATGTAACCCACCATCAGGCGGGCACCACCCGTCCGTTCGGCTGCGACAATTGCTTCGCCTTGCGCCACAGAGATGGCCATGGGCTTTTCCATGAACACGGGCTTGCCTGCTCGCAGCGCATCCGCTGCGATGTCGCCTTGCACCGCGTAGGCTGCTGACACCGCGACGGCATCAACATTCGGGTCGGCAAGCAGTTCGTGGTGCGTCTGGTACAGGCGCTGAATGTGATAGCGCTGCTGGACGAGGCGCCCCAACGCGGGCCGCAGTTCCGCCAGCGCGACGAGCTGGCACTGCCCAATTGAGTCGAAATTGGGAAGGTGGACTCGCTGAGCCATAAAGCCGCAGCCGACATAGCCGATACGCAGCATCTTTCGGACCTCTCTTGATGAGGACACGTACCTCCGATAC
>JANWJO010000186.1 GCA_025449435.1 Chloroflexota bacterium
GAATCGTACGAATTGACGAATCGTGGTGTGCGGTTGGGAACGCAGCGATGGCATACCAGTGCTCGATGACGCGTGAGCGCCCGCCGTCGGGCAACACGTGCGCACAGCTGACCTTGTTCGCGGCGCGGAGAGCTCCCTACGCCGCGCTCATGTCTCTCGCCGCCACGGTGTTGCCCAATGTGCGAAACATGTCTGACCGCGACATGCCCGAGCGGCTCGCCACCCACCTTCCGGCGCATCGTTCCCCCCGTCTGGGGGGGACTACTGGGGGGGAGTACGGACATCACCCCCGCCAAGGGGGACGGGTGCCCTCTGGGCATGGGGCTCTGCCTACGTCCCGCCTACGCCACGCCAGCCTTGGCCGGTTCGACGTCGAGGCGGCCACCGCCGGTCGGGAAGGCGTGGAAATACTTGGCCTGCGGGTGGTGTACGACGAAGGCGGCGGTGGACTGGTCCGGCTGGAGCTGGTTGCCTTCGGTGAGGTTGACGCCGATGAGCTGGTTGGCCGGGAGCGCCACGAACAACTGGCGCTGGTCGTCGAGGCTCGGGCAGGCTGGGTAGCCCCAGGAAAAGCGCTTCCCCTGCTCACCGCTGAGGCCCAATTCGAGGCGCACATGCTGGTTGGCATATTCCGCGAGTGCCTCGGCAACCGTCACCGACAACCCGTGCATCACCAGGTGCTCGTAGTATTCGCTCTTGCGCTCCAGACCTTCCAGGTATTCCGACACGTAGCTACCCGCGGTGACCACCTGAAAGGCGATGACATCCATCGTGCCGGAGGACACACTGGCGAAGTAGTCGGCGATGCACAAGTGCTCCTCCGCCTCCTGGCGCGGAAACCACATGCGGGTCAACTCACGGCGATGGTCGTCGGGTTGGTACACAATGAGTTCGTTGCCGGACGATTGGACGGGGAAGTAGCCATAGGCGATACGCGGGCGGATGATGTGTTCATCTACGGCTTGCTGCTGCAAACGCTCCAGTAACGGCCGGAACTCGGTGTCGATCAGTTCGTCGTAGTCGGCGCCCTTTTTCTTGAAGCCGCCCCACTGGTAGCGGAACAAGATGTTAAGGTCCATCAGGGGGAAGACGTCCCGCAAATTGATGGGCTGCAACTCTCGCGCGCCCCAGAATGGCGGTGTGGGAATGGCAACGCTGGCCCGTATGGCCGAGCGGGCGCCTGACGTACTGACACGTGGGGCCGCGGGACGGACCGGAGCGGCCGCCTGCTCGCGCGCCTCGTCCACGATTTGGGTCACGAATTGGGTGCGCTTCACCGGATCGGTCAAGCGATCGACGATTTCGAGCCCTTCAAAAGCGTCCTTGGCGTAGAACACACCAGGCTCGTAGGGGTGGCCATCCTTCACGAACAGGATGCGGCGGCCGTATTGCCGGTTGATCGCCGCGCCGCCGATGATGACCGGAAAGAATAGGCCGCGCTTGTGGAGTTCTTCCACACACAATGGCATTTGCTTGGAGGTCGAGACCAGTAATGCCGACAATCCGATGGCGTCGGCATTCACCTCGATGGCCTTATCGATGATGGTGTTGATAGGCACTTGCTTGCCCAGGTCGAACACCGTATAGCCGTTGTTGCTCAAGATCGTGTTGACCAGGCTCTTGCCGATGTCATGCACGTCACCGTAGACGGTGGCCAGCACCACGCGGCCCTTGGTATACCCCTCGGACTTGTCCAGATATTGTTCGAGATGTGCGACCGACTTTTTCATCACTTCGGCCGACTGCAAGACGAATGGCAGGATGAGCTCGCCGGCGCCAAAACGGTCGCCGACGTCTTTCATAGCTGGCAGCAGCACGGTATTAAGCACGTGTACGGCCGCATCGTTACGGGACTTAAAGCGCTCCGCTCGGTCGGCAATGGCACTATCCACCAGCGCCTCGACCCCGGCCTTACGGCGATGCAGGATATGCCAGTGGAGCTTTTCGTCGGTTGCTAAGGCTTCTGTTGGATCCACCGTCTCAGCGCCTCCTTTGTCCTTGACACCCGCTTGGGCCTCGAAGTGGGCGATGTAGGCGGGCAACGCCTGCTCGTGCCGGTTGAGCAGCAAGTCGTCGGCGAGCTGGCGGGTTTCCATGGGGATCTCCGCGTAGGGGCGCAGCTCCTTGGGGTTCATGATGGCTAGGTCCAGGCCGGCTTCAACACAGTGGTATAGGAACACGGCGTTGAGCACTTCTCGGGCGGCTGGCGTGAGCCCGAAGCTGATATTGCTCAAACCCACAATGGTGAGCGTTTCCGGCAGCGCCACCTTGATAGCGCGGATGCCTTCGATGGTCTGCCTCCCATAATCGGCCATGGTGGGGTCGCCGGTGGTGACCGGCAGCACAATAGGGTCGAAGATAAGCGCATCGGCGGGCAATCCATATTCGCCAACGATAATGCTATGCATGCGTTGGGCGACGGCGAGTTTGTGCTCGGCGGTGCGCGCCATGTCCTTCTCGTCGATGGTCATAGCGACTACGCCGGCACCGTGTTCCATCACAGCAGGCAGCACGGCGTCGATCTTCTCGCGGCCTCGCTCCATGTTCACCGAGTTCACGACGATGCGGCCAGGATATTTGGCCAGTGCCCGGTTGAGCACTTCTGGCTCGGTCGAGTCGACGATAAGCGGGATCTCGACCGCCGCGGACAGTCGCTTGACCAGGATTTCCATCTGGGCAGCTTCATCGTCGCGTTCGGTGACGGCCACCGACACGTCGAGCGCGTGTGCGCCGTCTTCCATCTGCTGGCGAGCGATGGCCACCATGCCATCGTAGTCGTCGCTCAAGACGAGCTTCTTCATGCGCCGGCTGCCATTGGTGTTAACCCGCTCGCCCACGATGAGCGGGCGTGGCTCTTGCCGCAGTGGGATAGCGCGCATGGCGCTGGCGAGCTGCGGCTCAACTTCGGGGTTGCGGTCTAGCGGCACGCAACCGCCCACGCGCCTGACCAACTCCTGGATGTGTTCGGGCGTGGTGCCGCAGCAACCGCCCACGACGCTGACGCCGAACTCCTTGACAAACTCCTCCAGCGTGGAAGCCAATTGCACCGGTGTTTCCGGATAGATGGCCTTGCCGCCTTCGTTGAGCGGCAAGCCAGCGTTGGGGATGCAGGAAATAGGCAGCGCGCTATGCGCGCATAAGTAGCGGATCGGCTCGCGCATGTAGCCGGGGCCGGTGGAGCAGTTGAGCCCGAACACCTGGACGCCCAACGCCTCGATGGTGGTCATCGCCGAGGCGATGTCGGTGCCCAGCAACATGCGTCCGGTGGTGTCGAGCGTCACCTGGGCCTGGATGGGCACCCAGCGGCCCGACGCCTCAAAATAACGGTGGATGCCAGCGATGGCCGCCTTCAGTTCCAGGATGTCTTGCGTGGTCTCGATGATCAGAAGGTCACAGCCGCCTTCGACCAATGGCTTAGCCTGTTCACCGAATACGGCGGCGATGTCCTCGAAGGACATGCGGCCGAGCACTGGGTCGTCGGTAGAAGGCAGCATGCCCGTGGGGCCCATCGAGCCGGCCACGAAACGCGGCTTATCGGGCGTGCTGAAGCGGTCGGCGAGCTGGCGTGCGAGGGCAGCGGCCGCGAAGTTGACTTCGTACACCTTGTCGCCGATGCCGTACTCCGCCAGCTTCAAGCGCGAGCCACCAAAGGTGCACGTCTCGAGCACATCCGCGCCGGCTTCAAGGAAACTGGTGTGCAGCCACTCAATGACGCTGGGCTTGGAGAGCACCAGATAGTCGGTGCATCCCGTGAGGCCGCCATAGTCTTCGGCGGTCAGTTCCAGGGCGAGTACCGTGGCCCCGAACGAGCCGTCGAACACCAAGACGCGTTTGGCCAGTTCCTGGAGGTAGCGACTTTCGTGCATCAGCGCAGCCCCACCTTCTCTTGTACGTCGCGCAGAGTGACGTCCGCGACCGCCGCCGCGGCGTCGCGGCCCTCGCGCATGACGCGGTCCAGTCCGGCTTGATCGCTGCGCACGTGCTGGTAGGTCTCTTGCAAGGGTGTGAGCATGGCAACGACGGCGTCGGCCACATCGCGTTTTAGGTCGCCATAGCCCTTGCCCGCAAAATGCTGCTCGATAGCTTCGCGAGACTGGCCGGTGGTCGCTTGATAAATCGCCAGCAAGTTGTTCACGCCGGGACGGGCTTCATCGAAGCGCACCTCGGAGCCAGAGTCCGTTTGCGCGCGCATGATCTTGCGCCGGACCAGGTCGAGCGGATCGAGCAATGCAATGGTGCCGTTGGGGTCCACATCGCTCTTGCTCATCTTGCTGGTAGGGTCACTGAGGGACATAATACGTGCAGCAGCCTCGCCGATCAGCGCTTCAGGGATGGTAAAGGTGTCGCCAAAACGGTGGTTGAAGCGCAGGGCGATGTCGCGCGTGAGCTCGACGTGCTGGCGCTGGTCATCGCCCACCGGCACGAAGGCTGCGTGGTACAGCAAGATGTCGGCGGCCATGAGCACCGGGTAGTCGAATATACCGGCGCTGATACGCTCGCCGCTGGCTTTGGCGACCCGGTCTTTATACTGCGTCATGCGTTCGAGCCAGCCCACCGGCGTAAAGCAGTTGAGGATCCAGCCAAGTTCGCTGTGCGCAGGAACATGTGACTGCACGAACACCGTCGTGCGTTTCGGGTCAAGGCCAGCCGCGAGGTACAGCGCGAGCAAATCGAGGGAGCGGCGTCGCAACTCCTGAGGGTCTTGCGGCTCGGTGATGGCGTGGAGGTCCACGATGCAAAAGTAATTCTCGAACTGATCTTGCTGCTCGACCCACCGGCGCAAGGCACCAAGGTAATTGCCGAGCGTGAGTTCGCCCGACGGCTTAATGCCGGATAAGACGCGCTGGCGCATGCACGAACTCCTCTTGGTGCGACCCCCACCTGCCGTGGCAGTCAGTGTACCCGCGCCTCTCAAGGGCATCGGTGGCAAAGATGAACAGCCCCTTTTGGGGTTGGCCGCTGCTGTTCATTGCTACCTGGCGCTCTGACGCTTATAATCGCCTCGGGTCTGTGTAGACGCCATCACTGCCGGTTCGTTCGCTCGATAGGCATGCCTAGTCTGCAGGCGATGTGCATCTACGCCTTGTAAGCAGCTTGAGAGGAGACAACGTTGCAGGGTACCCACGTGTCGCGCCGCGCACTGCTCCGCCTTGGTGCGGGCTTAATGAGCGTTGGCTTACTCGCTGCGTGCGGCGGTGGCGGCGGAACGACGGCAGCCACGACCAGCGCGCCAGCAGCCACCAGTGCGGCGGCAGCGACCAGTGCGGCGGCAGCGACGAGCGCAGCCGCTACCACTGCTGCGGCTACTAGTTCAGCGGCGGCAGCTGCCACGAGCGCAGCGCCAGGTTCGCCCGTGAATCCTACGCCCAAGGCCGGAGCGGTCCAGGTGGTCATGCACAGCTGGCTGGAAGACCCGCAAGATACCTTCTGGGGACCGCAAATTGCCAAGTTTGAGCAAGCCAATCCCAATATCCAGATCGTGCGGCAGTGGTTCCCCCGCGGGGACATGCACACCAAGGAACTTGCCCTGTCGGCGACCGGCCAGATCGGGGACATCGTGCGCATCAATGTGGCGCCGCTGTGTGCAGAGCTGCAAGTCAAGAACGTGTTGCAGACGCTCGATTCATTCATTGCGCAGGACGCCGCGTGGTCGGCAAACGACCAGAAGCAGTTCTGGCCGGCCAACCTGGCCACCTACGCGATTGGTGGCAAGCAGTGGGGCTTTCCGATGGTCGGCCACCCTGGCTGTGTGCAGTACTACCTCAACACCGACATGCTCACCAAGCTCGGAGCGAAGGTGCCCGATGCATCGACCACCTTCAATTGGAGCTTCGACGATGCCGTACAGCTCTTTACTAAGGGGCAGCAAACCGGCAGCGACGGGCGTGTGTCGGTGTTCGGGCTGCTGTCGTGCCTCGGTGGTGAGGGGACCGTCGGCGTGCTGCGAGGTTTCGGCGGCAACTACTACAGCGCCGACGGTACGAAGACCGTCATCAACTCGGCCGAGTCAATCGCCGGGCTGACCTGGCTGAGTGACATGTTCAACAAGTACAAGCTCGAAGTGCCCCTGGCCACCAATCCTGATCCCACCCAGTTGTTCCCCAAACAATCTCTAGCAGGCTTTGTGTCGACGTCGTTCCAGGCGACCAATATTGCGAACCTGGTGGCCAAGCAAGCCACGCAGTTCAAATTCACCGTGGTCCCGCCACCGATTGGCCCGTCCAAGGTGTTCGCGACACAGGTGTCATCCGACGGCATCGCCATGTCCAAGGCGGCAAAGCACCCTGCGGAGGCGTGGCTCTTCCTCAAGTGGATCCTGTCACAGCAGTTTGGCTTGAACCGGTTCCTCAACGGGTTGGGCAGCCCGGGCAGCCGCAACGACGTGTGGGAGGCGCCGGAATTCAAGGCAAAGGTGCCCGTGCTCGCCAATAACATCTATCCGACGCTGATTAACCCTCCCAGCGGCAAGTCGCCGTTGCTGCCGTGGTACTACCCTGCCAATGCTACGTACAACGAGGCCGACACCGCCATGACCAATATCCTGCAGGATATCTGGTTGGGCAAGGCCACACCCGCGCAAGCGGCAGCCACTGCGGCCACCCAAGTGCAAGCCATCATGGACAAACCCGTCGCCTAAGGTGTCTGCGGCAGGGAGCGGGGGCGCCAGCCGCCTCCGTTCCCTGCCGGTCCCGTTCAACCTCACACTGGGGTTCGCTCGGGTGCGGGCGAGAGCATACCGAAAGGTGGCAGAGAGGCGTACGACCGATGGCGGTTCAAGTGGGGGCGCTGACGGCGCCCGGCATCCGGCGCAGACGCTCCTCGATGGCGCGCCGCGAGGCGTTGTTCGCCTACTTTTTCCTGGCGCCCTGGATCATCGGCTTCCTGGTGTTCGTGGCTGGGCCGATGATTGCGTCATTCTTCCTCAGTTTTGCCCGCTACAACATTGCCAACCCGCCGGTGTTTGTGGGGTTGAGCAACTTTTACAACGCGTTCTTCAAGGACCCTCAGTTCTGGCCGTCGTTGCTGCGCACGTTTGTCTACGCGTTGCTCGTGGTGCCAACCTCGGTTGGCGGTGCCTTGATGGTCGCCCTGCTCGTCAACCAAAAGTTGAAGGCGACCAACGTCTTCCGCACGATTTTCTTTTTACCCCATCTCACGCCGGTGGTTGCCAGCATTTACGTGTGGACCTGGTTGCTCAACCCCAGCTTTGGCCTGGTCAACGAAGTGATCTTCCGGCTGTTCCACGTCGAAGGGCCAGGTTGGTTTGGCGACACAACATGGGCGATCCCGTCGCTGGTGATCGTCGCCTTGTGGGGCGCGATCGGCGGCAACCTCATGCTGATTTTTCTGGCTGGGCTGCAAGGCGTGCCGAAGGACCTATATGAAGTGGCCGAGCTGGACGGCGCCGGCACGTGGGCACGCTTTTGGAACATCACGTTGCCCATGATTTCGCCGACCATGTTCTTCAACACCATCCTGGCGATCATTGGCGCGTTGCAGTCGTTTACCCCGGCATTTGTGGCGACCAATGGCGGTCCAGCGTACGCCACCACCTTTTATGCGTTGCAGATCTACAACACGGCGTTTGTGTTCGGCGACTTCGGCTACGCATGTGCGCTGGCCTGGTTGTTCTTTGTCGTGCTGGTCGTCTTTACCTACGTGCAGTTCCAAACGTCGCGCCGCTGGGTGTACTACGCTGGGGAGGTGCGCTGATGGCCGTTTCGCTCCGCGCCGGCCTGGCTCGTGAACGCGGAACCATCCGCAGTACTCGAGGCGCTATTCGCCGCATGCTGGGCAGCGGGCTCCTGTACGTCCTCGCCGTCGTGTTGGGCGTCGTGCTCATGGTGCCGTTTGCCTGGGCCATCGACGGCTCGCTAAAGCCGGAGGAGGAGATCCGGTTACTCCCTCCTGAAATTTTGCCCAGTCACTGGATGTTCAGCAACTATCCCGACACCTGGAACACCACCTTCTTCGCACAGTGGGCCCACAACACCGTGCTGATTGTGGTGCTGGCAACAACCGGCGCTGTGATCTCGGCGGCGGCGGCCGGATACGCCTTTGCACGCTTCCGCGTCCCCGGACGCGGCATCATGTTCGCCATCACGTTGGGCACGCTTATGCTCCCCCAGGAAGTCACGCTGATCCCGTCGTACCTGCTGTTCTTCAAGCTGGGCTGGCTGTACACCTACTTGCCGCTGATCGTGCCGTCGTGGTTTGGCGGCGGCGCCTTCCTCATTTTCCTGTTCCGGCAGTTCTTTATGACTATCCCGCTGGACCTGGATGACGCCGCCAAGATCGATGGCGCTGGCTATTTCCGCATCCTAGGCTGGCTGATCTTGCCGCTGTCCCGCCCGGTGCTGGCTACCGCGGCCATCCTGACCTGTATCGGCAACTGGAACTCGTTCCTGTTCCCACTGATCGTGTTGA
>JANWJO010000187.1 GCA_025449435.1 Chloroflexota bacterium
CACCATATGCCGCGCCTACGAAACCGATACACAGACATGGTGGACGTGGGACGGCACGAAGTGGGTTCTCGAAGATGTAGGCGCGGTGGCCACTATCGGCACCACCGCACAACGCGCCTGTAATAGCGCCGGGTACCTGTCTATCGCGGTAATCAAACAGTCAATCCAACAAGCAGTTGACGCGATCAACAGCGGCAAAACCATCATCCAGTACGGCCTCGGCATTCTCGGGCTGGTACCGGGCGCGGATCTGTTTGCCGCGCTCACGGGTGGGCTATACGCGCTGTACACCGCGATCTCCGGCGGCACGCTGGGAGACTATACGGGCGCGCTCGCGGATCCCAGCCTGTTTAGCCGGATCACCTGTGCCATCTACAACGCGCTGGAGCCGGATGGCCAGGTCACGGAAGCAAACTTCGGAACAATCCTCACCAATATCGCCGGTGTTAGCTACACGCACCCGGGTGTGATTACCACGATTCACGACTACGTAGCCAATCTCGGCTATCCCGGCCTAGCGGCACTTCAGAGCACCGGCGCACTCGCACAATACGATTGTAGCCAGTGCAGCGGGGCCACAGGCGGCACAACCGGGGCCAGTGGGCCTACCGCACCACCCACACTCGGCATCACCGGCGCAACCGGCGCTACCGGGGTGGCTGGCCCGACCGGGATAACTGGGCCAACCGGCATCACGGGTACGGCTGGGCCGACCGGGATAACTGGGCCTACCGGGGTAACTGGTGCTACCGGGGTGGCTGGCCCAACCGGAGTAACTGGTACTACCGGGGTGGCTGGCCCAACCGGGCCTACCGGGGTAACTGGTGCCACCGGGGTAGCTGGGGCCACAGGCAACACGGGTGACTCATGGTCAATATTGCTCAGCAGCCCCACCACGCTATCATTTGGCGGGTGGACTGAACTACTCTCATACACCCCACCGGCAGGTACCTGGATGCTATCCGCGCAGATATGTGTCGGTGTAGAAGGCGCCGCCGACGACACTACCATATCAGTTAGCATTTTCGCCGGTGACACATCAATAGCATCCGCCACGGTGCTTTTCTACAGCACAACCGTGGAAGAGGTCAGTGGTACTATCGCGCCATTTAGATACATCGCTGATGGTAGCACCGCGATCACGCTGCAGGCGTCTTCACACGGAGCGTCGGCCACCGCAAAAATAGTGATCGAGGAGGGAACCGGCGCAAGTACCTATCTCAGTGGCGAGACACCAGGGTCCGGCCCCATAGGCGCAACTGGTTCCACTGGTGCTACCGGTGCCACTGGCCCTGGTGTCGGCGCAACTGGTTCCACTGGTGCTACCGGTGCCACTGGCCCTGGTGTCGGCGCAACTGGTTCCACTGGTGCTACCGGTGCCACTGGCCCTACCGGCAGCGGCAGCGGTGGCGGCGTCACTGGCCCTACCGGTCCTACTGGCCCTACCGGCAGCGGCAGCGGTGGCGGCGTCACTGGCCCTACCGGTCCTACTGGTGCCACTGGTGCCACTGGTGTTACCGGACCGGCCAACACGGCAGGCACACTTTCCGCGGCATTTCCCACGTCTGATGTGACACTTACCGAAAATGCATGGACCACGGTGAAGTCATACACTCCAGCCGCGGGTACCTACATGATCAGCGGACAAGCGGACGTGCAAAACGGTGGGGCATCGCCGGCAGCGGTAGTGGTCGGTCTTTTCCTGGGCAGCACACAGATCGCAAGTAGTGATGGAGTGATCCCGGCAGGTGCGCCAGCGGATGTGGGCATTGAACCGTGGCCGCAAGCTGTGGATGGCTCCACCGCTGTAACACTCCAAGTGTATGCATACGGACCATCAATGCAGGCCAATATCGCCGCCACGCAGGGCACCGGCCACGCCACCTATCTGTCATTTAGCGAGGCAAGCGGGCCGACTGGGCCGACCGGCGCGTCGGGTAGCGGCAGCCTTGGGGGTACGCCAAACCTGGTACGCACGCAGCACACAGTCACCGCTAACGACACGCTTAGTAGTACTGCCGCTCAAACCACGGTGCCCAACCTGTCGCTCTCGATCACCATTGCAGCCGGTAGCAATATCCGCGTACGCACCCTCATCAACGCCACGCCACAATTTAGCGGCGCGTTTCACATCTGGGCACGATTGGGCACTACAACCTACCTAGCAATGCAAGATCTAGGTGGGGACTCCGCCTTAAACAACCCGCTGTTAAGCTACTACGACGAAGGCATATTCGTAAATCCCGGTGCGGGTACCTACACTGTCGGACTCGCGTATCAATGCACGAGCGGAGATCTGCTAGTGCGATCCGCGACCAACGGTGAACATATCTACCTCATTGCCGAAGAAGTCTAACCGCCCCTGAACCGCGCCAAAAACTCTTTTGACCAGTGGCGCGGATCGCTGAAATCCGCCAGCCACGCCGCCGCGGCCTCAGCACCCTGCTGCTCGACTAGCTCTAGCAGGTAACACTGCCGGGACTGATCAGCGAGCATGGCAGCCTGCCGCGCGGTTAGCTCCAATACGACCGTGCCCTCCTCGTCAAGATCCGGTTCCGGTATCTCCGGCTCCTCGTCAGTCGCGTCATTTTCCTCTGATGTGGCCTCAGAAAAATAGGTCCAATGCTTGCCACGGAGCGCGTAATACAATTCAGCATAGCGGTGGGCAGCGGTCAATCGCTCTGTTTGCGTGAGTGTCTGATCGTCCGCGAGATCCAGTAGCTCGAATATGGTGTGGTTGCCCCGGCTGCCACTCTTGAGCCCGCCTTGCATTGTCTCCTTGGCGAATTTGGTTACGTATTCAGCCGCCTTCGACGCATTTTCCAGAGTAGGCGCGCTGATCGCTAGTTGTAGCGCGATACCTGGCAGCGCATCCCGACCGTGCTTCTTGAGCGCGGCTAGGTACAGATCCTCATATCGCCGCTGCATCCGCCGACCAAATGCCCGGCGACCCGACCGGGTACGCAATTCATCGCACATTTGTATTTCCCAGCAACGGTGCTGATGTTTATGGCAGCCGTTGCCGCCGTCCGTTACCTCGTTGCCGAAAAAATACTCTAAACAGCCAAACTCCTTCTTGAAACGCTCCCACGGTCTGCCGTGGTGCGTACTGTCCAAAGCCCGTGTTTGCGCACCCCACGTATCTTGTGGCCGCTCATCGCGGCTGTGCCTCAACGTGAAGTGCACCATGCATATCGCGTTACCGCGCTTGACCCAACCACGCGCGAATCGTTCCGCTTTCTCGGCATCTCGTTGGGCGAGTACCTGAGAACACCACGGGCACAGCCGGTAGCCACAGTGCTTGTAACCGCGATAACCTGCCGTGCCGCCATACTCCACAACCTGTACCCCTGCCTCGCTATCCCGTGCAAACAACATGCAATACTCCATTGCCGTTCCTTTCAGCAGTGGCCGCGCCTTCCGTAGACGGCCAAAACGGTGGATTCGTTTGGCATCATCGGGCGTTTTTTGGGGAGCGGGCGAGAAATTCCCTACGTTCCTAGCGGTACTCCGGTAAGCCGCGGCAACGGCAGGCAGTTTAGCCGGTACTTCCGCGCTCCCTGAGCCTCTGGGGGGCGGCGCCTCTGGAAAACCGCCCGCACAGCCTACACCCTGGTCAAGCCCCAAGCCTTCGGTCGCTTCGCGAGGGCTTGACTGGCGGGTGTGGCGTGCGGACTGTGGTTTTCCCCCTCCGGCGCCCTGCCCCCCACTCAGGAAGCGCGGCCTTGCCGGTGGGGCGGTGGTAGGGTGGGGCGCCCACTCGACTGGCGGTAGGGGGGTGCCATCAGCGCGGATCGTGGTGGGGCGCGCCTGGCTCATAGGACCGATGGCCGATCGCTGATAGGACGATCAGCCGGCTGATAGGGATTACTCGCTACCCCGCCCCACTGTTCCGCCATTGCCCACGCGATGCCGGGGAACGTTTCAGAGCGCCTCTCAGCTGAATGGACAACCGATGTCCAGCTTTTCACACCCTCTGGCCGCGGCCATCGCCACCAATCATCGACGCCGCGATGCCTGATCCGCTTGCCTCTCTCCGGACGATGCGCAGCGGCCTGTGGATAACTTTCGGGAAACAGGCTATGTGTCCGGGGATAATTCTGTAGTGAATCCGGCCCGCTCATCGATGAAAGACGCGGCAATCCTCGCAGCCAGAAACAGGTAGCCTTGGTGTAGGGATCGCCAAACCACCAGGGATGTATGACCTGGTGAGGCTTGCCTATCGCCGTCCAAAGGCTACCGATGGGGTTCTCGACACAGATCCTATCAGCCGGCGCATCATAGAGAGCGCGCGCGAAGTGCTCGGCAGCTACCTGTAAATCGGGATGCAGGCGCCGATAGGCCACGTTGACGCGAGACAGGTAGGTACATGGGGGATGCGCGATAATCAGATCCCATGGCCGGCTATAGGCCATTTCGATGGCGTCCGCCTGGATATGGGGGCCGTAGTTATCGGATGCGACCAGGTCACACGACCACGCATCGTGGCCATGGAGGCGAAACGCATCGCGCACTCTGCCGGATCGCTCACACGCGACTAAGACACGCATATGCATAACCGCATTGCGCGCTGCCGTAAGTTATGTATACTACCTGTAGTGGTTGCTTGGCCGCGTACCACGTTTCGCTTCCTTCCAATAACAAACACCCTGGTAGACGCCAGGGTGTTTGTTATTGTAGTCCGGTTGGGCGCGCGTCAACTCACTTTATCAACGGTATTTGTACCCAACCACGGGCAGCCTCCCGATCCCGCCGTTTGCGTTCCCGCGTGGCAGCGGCCCGCGCCAGATGATCCGGCCTGTCGAAGCTGAGATGGCAGCGTTGACAGAGTGCCGCGAGGTTCTCTGGCCGGCAGTCTGATTTGTCGTGTTTGTTACCTGGCCGGCCATCGGCGTGCGGTACGCCAAGATGGGCGACAGTGAGGATCACTTTAGAGCCGGTGATAGGGTGCGGTTCACGATTGACCGCGCCGCACCATTCGCACTTGCCGTCAGCGCGGCCAAAGCGAATATCCAGGCTGATCCGTCCCCAGTTCTTCGGGTAGCGCGAGTAGTACATTAACCAGCCTTCACCTTCTTCGCCTCACGTAGCACACCAGCGTAAAACTTGTCCCCATCGGTATCTATGTGCCGCCCTTCGCATCAGCGACTTGATCTCGCTGGTACGCTGCTGCACGACGATCCGCGTCTCCGGTTCAATCAACGCATAGTCAAACGTAGTCTGTACAGCTTCCACCTACTCCCCCTCCCCGACCCGCGAGGTGTCCCCAGATTCCGAATAATCGGTAAACAACGCCTCTGCCGGAATACGCCAGACTTCCCGCTCACGCACTGTCTCTTTATACGCGCCTGCTATCTTCCCATTGGCGCACTGGCGCCGTACCGTTGCCTCATCGACACCGTTAATCCGCGCAGCCTCGAATGTGGTGTATGTGATTTTCATACTAAACCCCCTGACACCCACAATACACGAGATCCGCGCCGCGCGCAATTAGTGTATTGACTACTGCGCGCAATGCGCGTATTCTCACGTAAGGAAGGGAGGAAATAGCCAATGCTACTCAACGGACCCGCGCTACTCGTGCTCACCAGCGCCCTGCTTGTCATCGTGAAAGCCGCGCTCAACGCCTACCTGTAAACAGACCACCGGAAGGAAGGAAAGCAGCCATGCCGTACACGTTAGGCCCTCGCACCTCATTTGAGGCGCTACCGACCGCTGAGTACAAACTAACCTTGAAAAGCTGGCGCGAGATCACGGAACAGAACGATACGCAATTCAGCAAAAAAGGGGACGTGCGGATCGAGTGGAATTGGATCGTAACCGTGCCTGGGGGGGAGGATCAGGACCGGCGCGACTGGACCAACATACCCGCCACGTTCAGCGATAAGAGCACGTTTGTCCACATCTGCATCGCACTCGGCATCGTGGACAGCATAGCCGCAATCGAAGCAGGCGCTACCATCGATCCCGACCAGGGGATCGGCAAGTCATGTCTCGGAACCATCGTGAAGAGTCTAAAGACCGATGGTAAGAGCTGGGGGGACAAAATCACGCAATACGCGCCACTGCCAGCAGCCGGTGCAAACGGCAAACCCAAGTCGGACATGACCGCGAAACTGCGTGACCGGCTCACAATGCTCCTCGCATTCAGCGGATCGCCGGATGGCGTGGCAACCAACCTCGGTCAAGAGGATCTGAAGAAGGCGCTAAACAGCCTAGGCGGGCAACCGATCACGCAGCGAGCCATTGACCACATCAAGGAGCAAATCGGCAACGCCAACATCATGGGGATCAATGAGTTTGACGACGTGAGCACCGATGGTCTCACGCTCAAAGACGGCCTCTTGCTCCATGAGAAGATCACCGCGCGGATCGATGCCTAGACAGATCACATTGGAGCAACGACCATGAGCAAACAGATCACCAAAATGGAGCAAATCACCGTCACGGTGGAGCGCGTGAAAAACACCTCTGACGGGTTCTCAGTCTACACCGCCAGCAAAGTGGGGGAACTCATGTTTCCCCTCACGGTCAAGCAATTCCTCGGGCCCGTGCGCTCACAGCAGCGGTGGGTGCTGGCCGGTAGCGAGATAGCCGATCCGAAGTGGGGTACACAGTTTGTCGCGCAATTCGCGGCACTGGCCGCGCCGGAAACCGTACGCGATCTGGAAGCGTTTCTCACCTCTGGCTTGGTCGCTGGCTGGGACTGGCACAGCGCCATGGCACTCAACAGCCACTACCAGGCAAACGGGCCAGTCATGCTCGACGTATGCGCTAACCGGGCACACGAGCTGGCCGACGTTGGCGGCATCACGCCAGAGATGATCGCCAGCTTACAGGATGCATGGAGGCGCGGCAGC
>JANWJO010000188.1 GCA_025449435.1 Chloroflexota bacterium
ATATGCAAAATCTGTACTCGCCCTGCCGTATTCGGCATTCCAACCTCGACCGCCCGGTCAAACCGTCCAGGCCGCACCAAAGCTGGGTCAAGTGCGGCAGGCCGGTTCGTCGCGGCGACCACGACCACGCCAGCAGATTCCTCGAGACCATCCATAAACTCGAGTAGCGTACCTACGATGCGTTGTGTGGCCTCGTGCGCCCCTTCACGGGCAGGTGCCAGGGCATCGAGTTCATCGATAAATATGATGGCGGGCGCCGTCGCCAGCGCGCGATCGAACATGGCTCGGAGGCGTTGCTCGGCCTCGCCATACCACTTAGAGGTCACATCGGTGGTACGCACGTGAAAGAACGCGGCGTTAGTCTCGCCGGCGAGGCAGCGTGCGAGGAGTGTCTTCCCAGTGCCAGGCGGCCCATGCAGTAGGATGCCTTTGGGTGGCCGAACCCCCCACTCCTTAAAGCGCTCCGGAACCTGTAGCGATAGTGCCACCGTGCGCAGTGCGTGGACGGCCGCCTCCTGCCCACCCACATCGCTGAAGCGTTGGAGCGGCCGCTCTATCGGCTCGGCAGCTCCCGTGGCCGGCGCGCGCGAAGGGTCGATGACCTTGCCCACGCGGTCGGCGGCATCGCGCAACAGGGTGTCTGGGTCGCCTGATCCTGGCTTAAGCATTATGCGAACGTTGGGTATCGGCACGTTGCGCGCCAGGTACAGCCCTTCAATGGTGGCAATCACTATCTGGTTGAAGGCTTTGATCTCGTCAATGAGGACATCAGCGGTGCTCAGGCGTAGTGGACGGGTGGTCCATTGCAGCAACGGCAAATCGCCCACGAAGGCTGTGATCTGGTTGGGTAACGGACCGGGAACGACCCCACCAAAGCGCTTGCCCTGTTCGTTCAACACATACGTCGCGTCATCGTCAATTTGCACTTTGAACGCTTCGCGCAAGTGGGCTGCCGGTGGCAGTTGGGACACCGACGGGCCGCCAAACAACGAGCCCAAGACGTTCGCGGGGTTGGGAAACGGCACAAAAATCATCGCCGCAAGCGATGCTTCGTCATTGCTGCTCTGGGCGATGACGGAGACGCGCGTGAGTGGACTTGGCAATGTCAAGTTTGCGAGCGTTGAAAGCACGTTGCCCTTCTTGAGCCACGTGAGCAGTTTCTGGCCGTCACCGACCGCAATCTCAATCCCCGCCAAATTCCTGCTCCGCTCTCGTTGGTTGACTGTTCAGTCTAACCCAGCAAGGGGCTCTGCCGGAACGCTCGGCTGTGCTCCTAACTTCCGAAATCTAGTAAACGCTCACCCAAGCTGGAGATGAACATGGCGTCGCCGAAACTAAAGAAGCGATAGTGTTGGTCGATGGCCTCCTGATAGGCGCGGAGAACGTGCTCGCGGCCCGCAAAGGCGCTTACGAGCATCAGGAGCGTGGATTTCGGCAGGTGGAAGTTGGTGATGAGGGCATCGACGATCTTGAATTGGAATCCCGGAGTAATGAACAGCGGCGTTCTGCCAGTTCCCGGATGAAGTGGGCCAGGAAAACTTCCTGCGGACTCCAGTACCCTCACGGACGTCGTGCCGACGGCGATCACACGCCGCCCTTCGGCCTTGGCTTGATTGACTTCTTGCGCGGTCGCCTCAGGAAGCTCGAACCATTCATCGTGCATCACGTGGTCGCGTACCTGCTGCACGCGTACGGGCCGAAATGTACCCAGACCGACGTGGAGCGTGACGGGCGCGATATGCACTCCTATGGAACGAAGTTCTGCAAGGAGTTCGAGGGTGAAATGCAGCCCGGCAGTCGGTGCCGCTACTGACCCTTCGCGGCGGGCATACACCGTTTGATAGCGTTCAGGGTCGCTCAGGATGTGTCGTACGTAAGGCGGCGTGGGTATCGCACCAAAGGCATGGATGCGCTCGAGGACGTTCGCGTCACCAGCGCTCAGAACCACCTCGCGCGTACCGTCGCTGTTGATTGCCACCACCTCGACGCGCAACGGCTCGCCAGCAGCATCGCCAACGGTTACCGCCCTCCCTGGAGCAATTCCGGGTTTGGTAAGCGCTCGCCACCGGTTTTCCACCACTGGTTCTAGGAGGAAGACTTCCGCTTTGCCGCCCGTGTCTTTTCTGCCAGTGAGCCTCGCTGGCAGGACACGAGAGTCGTTCATGACGAGCACATCGCCAGGGAAGAGCAGATTGAGAAGTTCCCGAAACCTCCGGTGCTGCGTGTGTCCTGTCAGGCGGTCCAACACGAGCAGGCGCGAGGCGTCGCGTTGCTGCGCGGGCTCCTGTGCGATGAGGTCGGGCGGTAACACATAGTCGAAGTCCGATAGCAATAAACCGGCAGGATTGCGGAATTCCGGGCTAGAGGTGGATGGTTGCAACGATCACGCCTTCAGGCCCGAGCGTTCCGCCCGCGGCGAGCGAGTGCAAGTTGTGATAGGTACCTGGTGTTGGCTGGTAGTAGGGTAACGCGAGAATGGAGTAGCTGCCCGGGCCGAGCCCTGCCAGCGGCAGCTCAGCATAGTCGGCGACAACTTCTCCCTGTTGCCAGGAGGTCGTTGGCGCCAGCCCATACACAGGGCGGTTGTCATGTTGAGCGCGGACGTTGCCCTGCGCATCGACAAGACGCAGCGAAAACGAAATGTCTTGAGCTTGCACCTGGTCAGCACGCCAGGCTAGTAAGACGCCCACAACGTCATCGCCAAATGTTGGTGAGGCTACCGGTGTTCCTTGTGTGTTGAACAGCTGGTAGGCCACCAAGCCCAACCCGCCTTCGAGATTGACTGACGTAGGAGTCATCTCCGCCCAGGGCGCCGTGCGAGCGGTGGACGAAACGGAAATGAGGGGCCCGGCTGCTGAGGGATGTAATCCCTTGGCCCAATCGACGGGCCTGGTGGCGAAGATCGGGTGATCCCCGTACGTCGCGCGGAGCGCTTGAGGGGTGAGCGCCTCAGCGTCGCCCAGACCGAAGTCGATGACTTGCGTTGGCAATGTGTGAGCAACTAACTTCTCATACCAGAAAACCGTGGCCTGTTGCCAATCGGCAGCAATGATGGCATCACGGGGCAGGTAGGGGATCGACTCGGCTGCGAGCCGGTGGGCTCGCCATCCAGATGTGAGGTCTTGCCGGAAGTCGCTCATCGCTTGATGTGCTTTCAGCCGTTGATCCACCAGCACCGTCCGCGCTTGAGCGAGGAACAAGGCGACGCCCACAACGTACACGGCGCCGACGCAGGCCCGCTGGCGTACTCCTGGGAACTGGCTCGCCAGTTCTGCCAGCGTGGACAGCGCCGCGCCGATACTAAAGGCCGCCAGTACGAGCACTGGAATGAGGTAGACATCGTTGACGCCGACGCTACTGTTCCAATCGATGATCTGGGCGAACAAAAGCGCGGTAAATCCGCGCCCCACGAGCGGTGCGCCGCGGCGCACGGCCAGGCCGCAAGCGATCCCGACCACAACGAGTACTGACAGGATGCCAAGTTGATGAGCGATGTCGGTGAGCAGAACAAGAGCCCGCGATGGCAACGCAGTTAATGGCAGTGATGTGAGCATTGAGGAGCTCAGATTGCCAGCAAACACGAGTTCGACGAAGCCATGCAACGTATCCGGGTGCATCTGGTCGTATGGTGCGCCCATAGCCGACCGAATCGGCAAGTACAGGTAGGTCAGTAATGGTAACAACACCAGCAGGATGCCGGCGAGAAGATGGCGGAGCCGGGTGATAAGTCCCGGCTGAATACTCAATAGGTAGATGGCCAGCGGCGGGCCCAACAACGCAATCGACCGGTGGTGCGCTAGTGCCAAGCCACAAGATAGGCACAGCAACAGCCACCAGGTTGTACTCAGCGCACCTGCCGCTTGTCCGGTGGCGCGTTCCTCCCTCACTGCCACTGCCCACCGGATCGCAAGTGCAAGAACCAGTGCCGTGAACAGGGCGGCCAATGAGCGGACGCCCGCCATGACACTCCAGTTCCATTCCAAGGGAAATATGGCGAGAGATAGTGCCGCAACGAGAGCAGCTACGGGCCTTCCACCGGCGGCCATCACGCCCCAGTAGACTGCCAGACACGCTCCCGCCCCAAAGATGGCTGACAGCATGTTCACGCGAACGGCCGGCGTGCCTATCTGGTCCATCAGCGTCCACAGATGACCAACTAGCGTATACAGCGGATAGCCGGTGTAGTGCGAGATGCCGAGGACCGTGGCGACGACCTGAAACTCGCCGCCATCGCCGCCAACTTCAGCCGGCGATAGGGTACGCCAGTACAGCGCTAGGGGCAGCACGCAGCTTCCGATCGCCAGCGCCAGCGTGAATAGACTCAGTCGATGCGTGGGGCTCACTGCCGTCGCTTTCACAGCGCCGCGCCTGTCCCTAACCCCAAAGCGGATGCCTTCGCTGGAACGATCAATTTGATACATTTCCGACTAGAACGCTATGTCTAACTGCCCTATGCACACGTTCACTGGATATCTACCTGCGCCAGGCTAAGGTCATCGGACCCAGTAGCAAGTTGCAGCCGCTTACCACTCGCCAGTTGGTACCATCCCAGGTGTACGCTGTACGAGCCAGGCGTGAGTGAAGGAGGTAACGGTACTGCGATCTGGTCCGCCACTTGCTGTCCAGTAATCCAAACGTTCGTGGGAAGCGCACCGCCGCGCGGGCGGCCATCGAGTTGCGCCGCGATTTTGCCATCGGCTGATTGCACATGCACGAACAGCGTGTAATCGGCAGTTGGCATCGTCACGGCCTGCCACACTAACGACACCATGAGGTTCGAACCACGTGCTGCCTGCGGCGGTACCGCAGCATGCACGAGAGCAATCTGGGCAGCAAAGAGCGGCGCTTCTGACGGAATGGCTGGTGGAGTTGCACCGTTGCTTACCGGTACTCTCACCACCACCGGGTCGGCTGGTTTGCCGTTTGCACCGAGCGGGGCGATCGGATGGCCAGCGTCGCCAAGGGGATACACTACGACTGCAATGGTTGCCAGTTCCGGCGCCTTTGCAGCAGCGGCAATATGCAGCGGCACGTCATCTACGATGCCGAAGCCAGAGTGAAGCGATGCCGTACGCAGCTTCCCGCTGCCAGGCAAGACATCCTCCTGGGCGAGGAGTTGCCTTTCCACGCTATACACCTGTACCGAGTACACGACGTTGGCTGGCGTGGGTCCATGGGAGAGCCAGTACAACCTTATTGAGGTGTCTTCGCCTGGAGACAACGACGTTGGTCCGAAGGAAATCCCTACCAGGTCAAGGGCACCGTAGGAAATGTTTGCTCGGGTAGCCGGCCGCAAGTCTGCCTCGGCAACCGGCGATGGAACAGCGTACGCCGGTACGAGGACGAGTGGAATAACACTAGCAGCAAGAGCTCCCAAGCCAACCGGCAGCAAAGAACCTGAAACCAGCCGGATGGACAACCTATCGACGCCAATTGCTAGGAGCACACACACGGCCGCGATAGCTGGAAATTCTAGCCGTCCAGACGACGCATACGTTGCCGAGGTCCAGCGAAGCAGCAGTACAAACTCCAACAAGGGCCAACCCACCAGCAAGACGTACGAAAAATCAAAACCGCGGCGAAGCCGGACAGCGATCGAGAGCGTAACGGCACAGCCGACGAAACCCCACCACGTCACCGCGACGTACACCCAATACATCTTGGCAGGCAACGTGATGTCGAACAAGCCGAAGATGCCCCAAAAGCCTTCCCAGATGCTCGGCCACTCCGAAACGAACGTCGCAAAGGTGAAGGGTTGCGGTCGAGGACCGGCCACGGCCACGAACGTCGACAATCCAACAAAGTCATGATACAAAGCGACGTTGCGCACGAACCACCAGCTTGTGAGAACGGCCGGAATAGCAACCACCAAGCTGATATTCGTGAGCAAGGTTTGCCAATTGCGGCGCTGCCAGCACGCGGCAGCTATCGCGACTGCGACCGGAACGCCCACCGCCCCGGCGCTGAGCTTGGTGAGCGCTGCCAGACCGACCAGGAGCCCTGCACCGGCACTCAGCCGCCAGTTCAAGCCAACGCGTAGCTGACGTATCCCTAGTAGGAATGCCCAACTACTGAGCGCGATGGCCATGCCATCGTTGTCGACGGAAGCGGAAACAAACAGAAACA
>JANWJO010000189.1 GCA_025449435.1 Chloroflexota bacterium
CGACCAGTTGTATTGCGCCGTCGGACACTACGGACTGGCAGCCGGCGTCATGATCACAGCTTCGCATAATCCCGGCGTGTATAACGGGCTGAAATTCTGCCTCCGGGATGCCGTGCCGGTCAGCAGCGACACTGGGCTGTTTGCCATGCGGGACATGGTGCTGAGCAACGCACTGCCACCACCTGTTCCCGGCGGGCGCCGCACCCAGCTCGATAGCACAGCGGTGTACGTGCAGAAAGTGCTCAGTTTTGTACACCTTCCGTTGTTGCGTCCACTGAAAGTGGCTATCGATGCCGGCAATGGCATGGCAGGCAAGATCGTGCCAGAGGTATTCAGGCATCTGCCGTTCGAGGTGATCCCGCTGTACTTTGAGCTCGATGGTACCTTCCCCCACCACCCGGCCAGCCCCATCGAGCCGGAGAATATGGTGGATCTGCAGCGGTTAGTGCGTAGCAGCGGCGCCGATGTGGGCGCGGCATTCGATGGCGACGCCGACCGCATGTTCCTGGTGGATGAGAAAGGCGGCCTGGTCGGCGGCGATATGGTGATTGCGCTGGTGGCGCAGAGCTTCCTGCGCAAGCAGCCTGGCTCGACTATTCTGTACAACTTGATCAGTTCGCACAGCGTGCCCGAACTCATCGAGCGCGAGCACGGCCGCGCCGTACGGACTCGCGTCGGCCACTCCTATATCAAGGCCCAGATGCGCCAGGAGGACGCCGTCTTCGGTGGGGAGCACTCTGGCCACTACTACTACCGCGACTTCTGGTACGCCGATTCCGGCATGATCAGTCTGTTGCAATCGCTGGAAATCCTGTCGGTCAGCGCACAGCCGTTATCCCAGGTGATCGCCGGTTTCGATGTGCGCTGCCGCAGCGGCGAAATCAACACCCGAGTGTCCGATATTCCGGCACGGTTGCAGCGCATCGAGCAGGCGCACGCTACTGGCAAGATCGATCACCTGGATGGCCTGACGGTGGAATATCCCGGCTGGTGGTTCAACATCCGGGGATCCAATACCGAGCCGTTGTTGCGTCTGAACATCGAGGCCGATTCGTGCGCGGCGATGGAGCAGCATAAGGCCGAGTTGCTCGCACTCATTCGCGGCTGAGTAGGAGCGGATATGCGATCGGCAAAGGCGGCGCGACGGCTGTGCATCCTGGCTGAAGGCGCGTTTGAGCCAGAAACGGCCAAGACGGGCACCGGCGTTATCCGTTATGGCACCAGGCAAGTGGTGGCCGTGATTGATAGCGCCCAAGCGGGCAAAGACGTCGGCGACGTGATTGGCGCGGGGCACGGCATCCCCATCGTGCGCGACGTACAAGAGGCGATGCGCTTTGATCCGGACGCCATCCTCATCGGCATCGCACCGCGCGGCGGCCAGATGCCGGCCGCCTGGCACAGCCAGCTCGCTTTTGGCATCGAGCATGGCCTGGCGATCATTAACGGGCTGCACGTGCTGTTACACGACGATCCAGAGCTCGTGGCGCTGGCCAAGAAGTGCGATGTCGAGCTGTGGGACGTGCGCATACCTGATCCCAACGAGAGCGTGGCCACCGGTGAGCCGCATCGAGCAGGGTCCAAAACCGTGCTGTTCGTGGGTAGCGACTGCTCAATCGGCAAGATGACGGCAGCGCTCGAGTTCGACCGCGCGGCGAAGCGCGCCGGCTTGACGTCAACGTTCGTGGCCACAGGGCAGACCGGCATCATCATCGCAGGCGATGGTGTGCCGCTAGACCGCGTGATCGGCGACTTTATGCCTGGGGCAATCGAGCGCCAGATACTCGCGGCGTGCCACAGCCACGACTGGGTGTGGGTGGAAGGGCAAGGCTCCATACTCCATCCAGCTTACTCGCCGGTGACGCTGGCGCTGGTCCACGGCTCGCGGGCCGAAGCTATGATCCTGGTGCATAAGCCGGGACGTTCCACCATTCGCGGCTACAGCCTGGCCATCCCGCCGCTCAAAGAACTCGTGCGAATCTATGAGGAGGCGGCCAGCTGGGTGTGTCCATCCAAGGTACGCGCCATTGCGCTCAACACCTCGACGCTAGATGACGCCGGCGCCAGGACGGCCATCGCCGAAGCGGAGCAGTCGACCGGCCTGGTGGCGGATGATCCTGTTCGCTTTGGGGCCGACAGGCTGCTGGGCGCGGTGCGGCAGGCCATCGGGTAGGGCCTGCTCCCCTCCCCGTGTCGGGGAGGGATTGGGGGAGGGGTCAGTACATGCCTGCAAAGACAGCCATCCAACTGAGCCACGAGACGCTCACCTTGCACTTGCGCGAGCCGTTTCGCATCAGCCGCGGGGTCCAAACCATTGCCCGACCGGTGATTGCGACCGTCACACACGCAGGCGAGACGGGGTGGGGCGAGGCAGCGCCGTCTACCTTCTACGGCGAATCAGGCGACACCGTGCGGTCGTTGCTCGACACGTTAGCCGGACAGTTGGGCAATGACCCATTCAATTTCCAGGCTATCGTTGAACGGTTGGATGCCACGGTACAGCGCAACGCTGCTGCCAAGGCGGCGATCGAGTGCGCCCTACACGATCTGGCCGGCAAACGCCTCGGCGTGCCGGTGCACCGGTTGCTCGGTCTCGACGCCACGCGCACGCCGCTCACGTCGTTCACCATCGGCATCGACGAGCCGGAGGTGATGGCACGCAAGGCACGCGACGCTCACGCGTACCCCGTGCTCAAAGTGAAAGTGGGCACGGAGGCGGACGAGGAACGCCTGGCGGCGGTGCGTGATGCCCGGCCCGATGCCATCATACGGGTCGATGCCAACGCAGCCTGGCTGCCGCGCCATGCCCTTGCAAGCATTCAGCGCATTGAGCAGTTCGGCATACAGTTTGTCGAACAGCCGTTACGCTTGCTCGACCCGGAAGATTGGCGCTGGCTGCGCTCACGCTCGCCGTTGCCGATTTTCGCTGATGAAAGCTGCGTCAACGCCCACGACGTCCATCGCCTGGCCGGTTGTGTGGATGGTGTGGTAGTAAAGCTGGCCAAGGTCGGTGGGTTGCGCGCCGCTATTGCACAGATTCTGGCTGCGCACCTGCATGGTATGGAAGTTATGCTCGGCTGCATGATCGAAAGCGCCGTGGGTATCACGGCGGCGGCGCATCTTTCGCCGCTGGTGGAGTACGCCGATCTCGACGGCAACCTGCTGGTCTCCGACGATCCGTTCGAGGGGGTAACAGTGGACAAAGGCAAGCTCGTGCTACCGGACCAGCCGGGGCTCGGTGTCCGCCGGATTGGGGCAGCGGGCGAACAAACCATCGCCGGGACGGCTAGCACGCTGGGCGCCACTCCGTAGAGGTTGTACGCCCCCGCGCCGGGTGCCCTTTGGGTATGCACCCGGTCGCCCCTGGCGGGAGGGATGATGCGCCGGAAGGTGGGAGGTGAACAGCGAATGGGTTTCCCCCCTGTAGTCTCCCTTGGCAGGGGGGACTGGCGGCTGGAAGCGCCGCAAGCACCCCTCTCCGAACGGAACGGGTGCCCGCTGAGCGGGGCCGCTGTATCCTGCTGGTAGCATTGAGCGAGAGCACGGAACAAGCGCTCTGCGCCGGAAGGAATCAAGATGCCTGTGTTTGGATTTCGTAAACAAGGGGCGCAGCCAGCGCAAACTCGACCGGTGCCTGCTATCTCACCAGCCGCGCCTTCGATTACCCACGGTACTGCAATATCGAGCACAGTGACGCCGACCAACGGCCACGTGGCCGCCGGAACACATGGGATCACTGAGGCGGTGGTGCTCGACGCCCTGCGCAGCGTACACGACCCTGATTTGCATCGCGACGTGGTGTCATTGGGCATGATCAAGGACATCAAGATCACACCAGCATCGCGTGGCGACGATGTGGCATTTACCTTTGAACTCACCACCCCAGCGTGCCCCGTGCGTGACCAACTGCACGACGCTGCCCGGGCGGCCGTCGCGGTGTTGCCAGGCGTCGCGCAAGTGAACGTGAACATGACCGCCAATGTGCGCACGACCAGCGGGTCGGGCGGGGCCAACCGGCTCGAACTTCCCGGTGTGCGTAACAGTATCGGCATAGCCAGTGGCAAAGGCGGCGTCGGCAAATCGACGGTTGCCACCAATCTGGCGGTAGCGCTGGCGCGCAGCGGTGCCCGGGTGGGATTGCTGGATGCCGATGTGTACGGGCCAAGCGTGCCGGCGATGGTAGGGGTAAACGAAAACCCGTCGGTGGAGGGTGAGCGCATCCAGCCGCTGCAAGTACACGGGATCAAGGTCATGACGATGGGCTTCCTCGTGCCCGAGGGCCAGGCGATAGTGTGGCGGGGCCCAATGATCAGCCAGGCAGTGGCGCAGATGCTACGGGATGTGGACTGGGGCGAACTGGACTACTTGTTGATCGACCTGCCTCCGGGAACTGGCGATGTGCAACTCACGCTGGCCCAGGTGTTGAACTTGACCGGCGTGGTGGTGGTATCGACGCCTCAGCACGTGGCGTTGGGCATCGCGTCCAAGGCCTACGCCATGTTCAAGCAACTGCACGTGCCGATTCTTGGCTTCGTTGAGAACATGAGTTACTTCGTATGCCCCACCTGCGGGACGCGCACGGACGTGTTTAGCCACGGTGGGGCCAAGGCGTTGTGCGAAGAACTCAAAGCGACATTCCTGGGTGACATCCCACTCGACCAGCGCATCCGGGAGAGCGGCGACAAGGGCACGCCAATCACTTCTGAGAGCGAAACTTCGCCACAACGCGATGCTTTCGACAAGGTGGCACGAGCGCTAGCGGCGCAGGTGAGCATTCGCGCGTCGCGGACCTTGCCATTGCTGCAAATCCAGCATCGATAGGTTTTGAGGACGGAAGATCAGGTTAGCAGAGGGCTTCCGCCGCAACGTCCCGCTCGCCAGGCTGACTGGGGGTGGGGGACGACAGCGGGGTCGTGACGTCTAGCCCCAGCCCATTTGCTTGCCGCCGGTGCGTTCGCGCGCCTTCTGCGTGGCGTAGCCACTGGCCGCAAAGCCTGCAAGTGGGTCGCGGGCGCCGCCGAGTTGTTCGCGAACATCGGCGCATAACTCGCGGACGTCTGTCTCATAGGCGCGCTGCAACACGGCCATAGCGCCTACCACGTCACCAGCTTGTTGCGCTCGCTGCAATGCCGGCCGGTTCACCAACAACGCTTTGGCGTAAGCGTGCTGCACGTTGAGCACGGATTGCAACATGGCCGGGATCTTGGCCTCAATGTTGTGGCTCTGGTCGATCATATACGCCACATGGTCGGCGGCGGTGCCGGATTGCTCCTCAGCGGCAAGTTCATTGAAGATAAGGAAGAGTTCGAAGGGATTGATCGCGCCGACGATCAGGTCGTCATCGCCGTACTTGCGATTATTGAAGTGGAAGCCGCCCAAGCGATGCTCCTCTAGCAACAGCGCTACGATGTGCTCTACGTTGACGCCTTGCGCGTGGTGACCGAGGTCCACGAGCACCTCGGCTTGCGGGCCGAGCTCACGCGCGACGGTGAGGGCGATGCCCCAATCCGACAGGTCGGTGTGGTAAAAGCCGGGTTCGTAAAACTTGTACTCAATCAGCATGCGCATGTTACTGGACATAGCGTTGTACACCTGCTGCAGGCTCTCTACCATCCAGCGCTTACGCTGCCGGAAATTGGCCTGACCAGGGTAGTTGGTGCCATCGGCAAACCACAAGCTGAGTAGGTGTGAGTCGATCTGCTTGGCGATCGCGACGCACTCGAGCATGTGGTCCACGGCCTTCTGGCGGACCGTTGGATCAAAATGACAAATACTGCCGAACTTGTAGTCATGGTCCTGAAAGACGTTGGGGTTGACGGCGCCCAGGCGCAAGCCGAGCTGTTTAGCCGAAGCTTGCAAGGCAGCAAAATCATCAACCTTGTCCCAGGGGATATGTAGCGCCACCGACGGGCAAATGCCCGTGAGGCGATGCACTTGCGCGGCGTCTTCTAGCTTTTCAGTGGGGTTACGGGGCACGCCAGGCTGCGGAAACACGCCGAAGCGCGTACCGGAGTTGCCGTAACCCCAACTTGGTGTCTCCACCTCCTGCTGGAGGAGCCGCTTCCGAACAGCTGCGATATCGATGGTAGGGTCGGCAAATGCACCCAGGGACATGCTGCGCGACGCCTGTGTAGCGGTCATAACCAACTCCTTGTGCCGGTGCTGTACGTAGCCATTGTAGCGGTGGGGGCGCTAGCTTGGCACCATCCGCCGCTCCCACCCCGCCGGAGAGCAGGTACAGACCCCTCCTTAACGGTTCCCCGAAAGGAGAGCCGAGCTGCTGGAAGGACGGGTGGCGAACCGCCGTCGTGAAAACTCCCCTCTCCGGACGGAGCGGGTGCCCCTTGGACGACGGGGGTGAGGTTCGCCCTGCTACGGTCCGCCAGAGGAGATATCATCCACGTGCCACGAACCCGACTCCGGGACGAGCGTCATCAACTGCTGTGAGTCAGCGGCTCCAGAGAAGTGATAGGTAACGTTGACCGTACAGGCTCGTCCGCCAGCGCGCAAAATGGGCGTGTCGACCGTGAACGACTGCGGCACGCTGTTAGCATCGAGGATGGTGAGTATAGGCCGACCCTGCTTGATCTGATCGAGGAGCGTCTGGCTGAGGAACTGCTGCGCCGACGCTCCAGATGGGTCCTGCTTCATGGCCGTCAAGAACATGGATGCGACCCGCAACGCGTCTACCGTGGTGAGGCCAACCGGCATTGACGCTGGTGTGGTCGGCGTCGGCGGCACCACGTGCGAGATGCTGGCCTCACTAGAGGTGATTTGGTCGGTGGTTGCCACTTGGCTGGTTGCGGCAACAGTCGTGGCCGGAGGCGCGGAATTCGTGTCTTGTGCTGTGCTGGTCGAGGCCAACGCGGTCGAAGTCGTCGCTTGTGTGGCGGCCGAAGTTGCTGTTGACGATGCCACCTGGCTGGTGGTCTGCTGCGCGGAGGTTGCCACAGGTGCCGAGGATTGCGCCGTAGTGATGGCCGCTTTGGCGGTTGGTGTTGGGACCGCGATGGCGGGCGGTGACCCGCAAGCTGCCAGCGCGATTCCAAGGCAGCCACTGGTGATCCAAGCGGAGAGGCTGCGCGCCTGCATGGTGCACTGTTCTCCTACTCCGCGCGGCTTGGTCGATGGGCGCCCTTGTTGGACCGCCTCCCGCGGCGCTGGCACTACCTCTCCTCGCCTGGCCACCAGACGTGCTCGCGTCCCCCTGGAACTTCCTTGACCAGTATACAGGAGTGTCCATCGGCGCTGGCCGTTGTGGCCTATCGCTGGCTCAGAACTCGACGAATCCCACCCCCTCCCCCCTCCTCAGCAAGCTAGGGAGGGGGGTGGGGGTGGGATTCGTCGTCGCTGGCCCCTGGAAAGGGAGACCACACGCTAACTTGTGGTCTGCTGGGCTGGCCAATCACCAAGGATGACGTTGACTGACTGCTGCTTCCCATCGCGGATGATAGTGACCGACACGGTGTCGCCCACCGCTTTGGTCGCGAGGTAACTGGATATCTCAGCAACCTTGCTCACCGCGTGACCATCCACCGCGACGATGATGTCGCCACCCGTTGGTGGGTTATTGCCGTTGTCGGTGGCGGCAATCAGTCCGGCTTTGGCTGCAGGTCCACCCGGCTGGACCGAAGTCACGAGCACGCCACTGGTGACGCTCACGCCCAACTGTTTGGCGATGGCTGGTGTGATGTCGAGCCCACCGATGCCCATGAACGGATGCTGCACCGACTGGCCAGCCAGCAACTTCGGCAACAGGGCCTTAGCCTCGTTGATCGGGATGGCAAAGCCAACGCCGACCGACCCACGTACTGGGCTCTCGATAGCAGTAGTGATGCCAATCACTTGGGCATGGGCATTGAACAGCGCGCCACCGGAGTTACCAGGATTGATCGGCGCGTCGGTTTGCAGGAGCCCATTCAGCGGCTTGCCGGAGCCTGCATCGAAGGTGCGGCCCACCCCGCTGATGATGCCTGAGGTCACCGTGTGCTCAAGGCCGAATGGCGTGCCGATGGCCACCACTGGATCGCCGACCTTCACCGCGTCGGAGTCGCCAAGCGTCGCCGGCCGCAATGTGCCGGTGTACCCGACCAGTTGAACAACAGCAAGATCATCGAGCGTATCGGCTGTTACGACCTTCGCCGGCGACTGCGTGCCATCGGCAAATGCCACGGTCACGGAGTTGGCGCCAGACACCACGTGCGCGTTGGTGAGGATGTGTCCAGAGGTATCCAGGATGATGCCAGAGCCTTCACCCTGGGCCTGCGACGGAATGCCGCGCGGACCGACCTGGCTTTCTGTGACGGTAATGCTCACGATAGAGGTATTGGCCTGGGTATACACTTGGCCGGCGATGGTAGTAGCGTTGCCGGCGTCGGCAACGGTAGTGGCGTTGCCGACGCCGGCAAGGGTCGCCGGCTGTGCGGCAGCCACCGTGGCAGGAACCGCCGTAGGCTGGCTAGCGCGCTTGGTGGTCGCATCTGCGACCTGCGCAACGGCGGTTGCTGGCAGCGATGTAGCAGCGGATGCCGCCTGCGGCACAGTCGCCGTGGCAGCGCCTACCATCGTTAGGTGGGTGGCGGCGTAGGCTCCGCCGACGGCCCCGCTCACTACGCCAAGGGCTGCGCCGCCAGCTAGGACAGCCACGAGGAAGCCCCGGCGCGTCGACCGTGCACCGGCCGGTTGGCGCGAAGTCAATGGATACATCCCGGGCTGCGACGCGGGGTTGCCCTGTTCTATTGCCGGATCGGGGCGCTGAAACATGCTATTGTCGCCGCGGTTGCGGGGGTCCTGCGGGTTCGAACCGTTGCTAGTAGCCACAATTGCACTCCTTTGGCTTGTGGGACTGGTTGCCGGACCGGCGCCGTTGCCTGGGACCGGTGTGTCACTGCAGGCATGTTCGCGCTCGAAACTTGGATCAGCATTAGAGTGGATTAGAGCAAGGTGAGAGCCGTCTAGTTGCTGCGACGGCCCCCTCCTTTAAGGTTCCCCAAGAGGGGAACCGAGCGGGCTGAATGATGGTGCTCCATAGAGCGATCAGCGGGCAGGCAACCATTCTTCCAGCGCAACGTCCCCCTCACCGGGAGGACGACTTGGGGGTCATCGCTGC
>JANWJO010000190.1 GCA_025449435.1 Chloroflexota bacterium
GAATCGTACGAATTGACGAATCGTGGTGTGCGGTTGGGAACGCAGCGATGGCATACCAGTGCTCGATGACGCGTGAGCGCCCGCCGTCGGGCAACACGTGCGCACAGCTGACCTTGTTCGCGGCGCGAAGGGCTCCCAACGCCGCGCTCATGTCTCTCGCCGCCACGTTGTTGCCCAATGTGCGAAACATGTCTGACCGCGACATGCCCGAGCTGCCCGCTAGGACGAGTGCCTGGTACAGCCGGTCGCTGAGCCCATCGCCGCTGAGCGTGCCGAAGATGTGGCGCGCACTCTGCTCACAGTAGGTCCACACCGCGAGCGCCGCCGCCAGGTGCTCCTGGCAGATGAGCGCCGAGCAGTCCAGCAGGGCGTAGAGCATGGACAAGCGCAGCACGTGCGCCTCCGCGCGGGCGGTCAAGGCGCCAAACAAGCCGCTGTGCTCTATGCTCAAGGCGTGGTAGGCCGCCGCCCAGCCGGCGCTGGCCTGCGCGTCGCGGCTGAGCGTGCGTTCGTGCTCGCAGAACGACAGCGCCAGTTCCAGGCGCAGCACGAGGGGGTGCAGATCAGTTTCGGTGAGGTGGCCGCCATCGGGCAGTTCCTTGGAGCGCTTCACGCACACCCAGAGGAAGCGGTTGCCAAAACCATTGCGGCCTTCCACCTCGGCCATGTGGCGCTGCAGCTCGTCGCGCGTGATGTGGCCGATGATGGACACGTGGGGATGGGTGGCACGCGCAGGGGCGTTCTTGGTGAGGATGGCTAAGGGGCCGCCGTCCCAAGCGGTGCGCAAGATGGGCGAGAGGGTGTTGGCGTCACGCGCGAGCACTTTGAGCGCGGCAGCGAACTCCCCCTCCACAATCAGCAGGCGCTTGTCGCTGCTTCCCGCCGGCTCGACCAGACGGCCCTGCGCGGGCTGGGCGGGCTCGCTGGGGTCACGAATGTCCCAGATCAACCCTTCGCCGGATGACAGGCCCGACTTGATGCGGGTGCTGACCCAGCTTCCCCCAGCCGGACGCTGGAGCACAGCCTGGCGGGCTTCCACAGCGGTGAACAAGCGCAGGATGTGGCCCATGCTGGTGCCCTTGCGCGCTTTGGCCGTGTTTCCTACTACGCACACGAACTCGTTGACGCCGTGGCGGGTGCTCTCCACGAGCGTGTGCGGACCCCGCCCAGCGGCGTTGCCGAAGGCGACCAGGAACTGGAGCAAGATGGCGGCGCTATCGGCTTCCGTGTGGGGGTCCAGGCAGCGCACGACGTCGCCGGCCAGACCGTGGAAGGCAGCTGGGGCAAGCGGGCCGGGCCAGGGCGGGTCTTGCGGATCGGGGAGGGAAGGGGGCATGCTGACCCGGCTGGCGGCTTGCAGGACGCGGTCGCGTAGGCTGCGGAGCGCAGCTTCGAAGTGGGGGAGTTGGGCGACAGCAGCAGTGTCGGCGAGCACCACGGCGGCGAGGAACTCGACGCGCGCGATGGGTTCCGCTAGGCGCACCGGTGCTTCGTAGACGGTGTGGGTGTCGTGGCTGACGCAGACGCTGGCCAGCCCGGCGCTGCCGGGTGCTTCGAAGCTGCGCAGGCTGACCTGATAGGGGCCCACGCGCAGCATCGGCGCGGGCACGAGGGTGATGGTGGTCATCGTGCACCTTCCTGCCCTGCTGCTGGTCGCAGTTCGCGCACGCGCAAGCCGTCGGGCAGGATGGTCACCGGACCCACCAGCTCGGCGGCACGCATGACGGTGCGCTGCCAGTAGTCGAACTTGGAGTGGCCGCGCTGGTAGGCGGCCATGCCGCGCGGCGACATCAGGATGAGCGCCAGTGCCTCTCCGGCCGTGCGCCCGGAGGCGATCAGCGCCGCAGCAGCAGCCGCGTCGGCTTCGCTGGGGCTTTTGTAGCCAGCTGCGCCGGTGCTGGCAAGGTGCTGCTGCACGCGCGGCCCCAATACCGCCCAGCTGCCGGTGGGCTGCACCGGCTGCAACTGGCGGTGGTCGCCGCGCGGCTGGGCGCTGGGTGGCAGGCCGTCGGGCGCCAAGCTGTGATGGAACTCCCGCACCGCGCTGCTGGAGAGGTGTACCCGCGCGGGGAGGCCGGGCCAGTGGTGGCCGGTCACGGTGAAGTAGCGCGCGCTGTTGTAGCACTCCCAGCCGTCGCGCTTGCGGCCTGGCAAAGGCGGCACGGTGGCGCGCGCTAGCACGTGCAAGCCGCTGCCGGACGGGCTCAGCTCGGTGTAGGAGTCGATGCGCACCAGCCAGTCGCGTATGGCCCCGTCGGTGATGTCGCCGTCGTGGATGCAGTGATCGAAGTCCAGACCGGCCAGCGGCGGTGTGAGCACCAACCCGACGCCGGCAAACGCACCCGTGCGGTAGGCGCGCCACACATCGCTCCAGGGCGACCAGTACACCGCGTTGGTGGTGCTAGCCACCGCACCGGTGGGCGTGTACGGGCGTTTGACCCAGCGCACGCCGTTCCACTCTGCGCGCCACAGCACCCACTGGCTGAGTGCGCGCAGCTCGGTAGGGATAGCATCGGGTAGCACCTTCAGGTACGCCGGCGGCGGGAACCAGCCGCTGTGTCCAGCACTCACCGCTCACCTCGCTGCACCAGTCGCAACGCAGGTGTGTCACCAGCAGCCACCAGGGCGTAGAGTTCCTCGGCGGTGCAGTCCAGCGCCGTCGCGACCCGTCGGGCGAGGTCCGGCGGTGGCGGGAAGCGTCGCGGGTGCTCCAAGCTGCGCCATTGCCAGTAAGTGACACCGGCGTGCATGGCGGCTTGGGCCACACTCCACCTCTTGGCGATGCGCTGGGTACGGATAAACTGGGCGAACATGCTGGCAACCTCTTTCCTGGCTTCCTCCACCTAGAGATCGGTGGCGTTGCGCTCGATGCGCGATCCACCTGATCTATATCAGGGCAAAACGCCCACAATGCACACAAACGCCCAAACCAACCCACGACCTTTCCCCCCACCCCTCCCCTGAAGTGGGAGGGGAGCAGTAGCGGACCTCTCCCCCCACCCCTCCCCTGAAGTGGGAGGGGAGCAGGCACGCGGGACGAAGTTTGTACGCATCCAGCAGCCCGTCCCCCCCTGCCAAGGGGGGACCGGGTGCCCCTTGGGCGTGGGGTTGTGGTTACGGACCTCTCCCCCAGCGCCGGGTGCCCTTTGGGCATGCACCCGTCCCCTAAAGAGGGAGGGGAGTAGACACGTCACACCTGGTCGCTGGCATGGACACCACTCCCACTTTAGGGGAGGGTTAGAGGGAGAGGTTCCCATCGTTCACCCCTCCCTCTTTAGGGGAGGGGGAAGGGGGAGAGGTTCCCTATGCTATCCTCGCCGCCAAGCCGGGCCAGACCAGAAAGGCAGACGTCGTATGGAACATCGAACGTTGGGAAAATCAGGCGTTCAGGTGTCAGCAATGGGCTTTGGCGCCCAGCCCATTGGCGGCAACATCTGGATGGGCGAATGGCGAGGCTACAGCCGCGCCGACGATGCCGAGTCGTTGCGCACCTTGCAGCGTGCCTTCGAACTAGGTGTCAACTTCATCGACACATCCGACATGTATGGCGCCGGCCGCAGCGAAACGGTCGTCGGCAAGGCCATACAAGGTCGCCGCGACAGCGTGGTGGTGGCAACCAAAGGCTCTAACGTCCACGATTACGGCCGGATGTACGCCGATGTGTCCTACCACCACCTGGTGGCGGCGTGTCACCGCAGTCTCAAGCGCCTCGCCACCGACTACATCGATCTGTACTTCATCCACACCGCCAGCTTTGATGCGCGCGAAGAGGACGGCATTCGTCGTGCGCTCGACGAGCTTCGCCAGGAGGGCAGCATTCGCCTGGCCGGCGTGTCCATCGCCACCAACCTGGACAAGGGCATACAGCTCATCCGCGCCGGTTGGGTGGACGCCCTGATGATCTACTTCAACATGTTCTATCAGCAGGCGGCGCGGCAACTGCTGCCGCTGGCAGCCGAACATGGCACTGGTATCGTGTCTGCCGTGCCATTCTCCTGGGGCGTCCTCACCGGCAAATACACCAGCGCCGAACAGGTGCCCGACGACGACGTGCGCAAGGCTCGCGTGGCCAACGCCGCCACCGGCGGCGGACTGTACCCGTCGCTAGAGCAGGTCGACGAGATCAAACACATGGTCGAACCCTCCGGCATGTCGTTGGTGGCGGCCGCGCTGCAGTTTGTCCTTGCGCATCCGGCAGTCTCCACTGTCGTGCCTGGGGCGCGTACCGTCGAACAACTCGAGCAAAACGTCGCAGCGGTGAATGGCCCGCCACTCCCGCCGAGCGTGTACAGCCAGCTCGTCCAGCGGTTTGGCAGCTAGCGCCATCCCTGGAAGTGACAGGCTACGCCTCAGGAGCCGGAGCTGAAGGCTGGAGTAACGTGCTCACCGCCGCCTGGATGGTCGGATAGGTTCGGACGCCATCACTCGGCGTAAGAATGCCCCGGCGCAGCAGCTCGGGTACCACATCGTTCCCTTGCGCCACGGCCACCGCGATGCCCCGCCGCACCAGCCAGTGCAGATTTGCCTGCAACACCAGTCCGGCGGTGTAGTCCACGTTGGACACGCTCACCAGATCAAGCACCAGCCAGCGCACTCGATGCGGTGCCCGTTCGACCATGGCCCGTAACCGGTCAGAAAAGTAGCCGGCGTTAGCGAAGAACAGCGGGGCATCGAAGCGATACACCAGCAGCCCATCAGCCGACTCCAGACCAGGTGCAGCTCGTTGTGCCTTCCAACCCGTCCCATCGCGCACGAGCAGCGTGTCCACAGGATGATATTCCTGGCGTAAGTGATCGAGGATAGAGAGCCCGATGGCAATGAACAGGCCGCGTTCCACACCAGCCACGATCACCGCGACCATGGTGCCGGCCGCCACCAGGAAGGTGAGACGGTGGGTGACATAAATGTTGCGCATGGAGCGCACATCAACCAGTCGCACGCCGAAATAGGCCACGAGGGCCGCGAGCACGGCCAGCGGCAGTTGCGCGATCAGTTCCGTACCAAACTGCAACACCACGACCGTGGCGAGCGCTGCTACCAGCGACGTGACCTGCGTTCGGCCACCTGCTGCGTCGACCAGGGCTGTCTTCGTAGGGCTGCCGTTGACGACAAAACTGGCGCTGAAAGCTGCACCGATATTGGCTAGCGCCAGACCGACCAGGTCGCGACCCTCATCAAACGGTTCGTCGTGGCGTTGGGCGAATCGCCTACTGGTGGCTGCACTTTGAGCTAGGACCACAAGAAACAGCGACACCGACAGCGGAAACAGGAATTCGGCATCAGCCCCCGACACTGGTGGCACGCTCCACGCGGGCAGGCCGACTCGAACGGCTCCCACCAGTGCCACACCGCGCTGCCCAAAGCCCAAGAGATAGCTCGCCGCGATGGCCAGTACGACCACCATCAACATGCCCGGCAGGCGCGGTGTAAAGCGCTCGCTCAGCAGCAAAAAGGCGAACACGCTGCAACTCACGATGAGTGTGGGCACGTGAACACCTGCGAGCTGGCTTACTAACTCGACCATGCGGGGGAGCACATCGTGGCTCGCCACGCTGAGACCCACGGCGGCTGGCAGCTGCGCTGCGACCAGCCCGACGCCAACGCCACTCAAGAATCCCACCAGGACGGTCTGCGACAGAAAGTCAGCGAGAAAGCCCAGGCGGGCGATGCGCGCGAACAGCAGCAACACGCCGGTGATCAGCGCGGCTTCGCCTGCCAGGTCCATCCAGCGCACCGACGCGGGCTCGGCTACGCTTACGAGGCCCGCAAACAGGATGGCCGCCGTGGCTGAGTCGGCGCCCACCGACAGCCGCCGCGAGCCGCCAACCCATGCGAAGGCGATCAAGGGCAAAAGAGCGGTATAGATGCCGGCGACCACCGGCGCTCCGGCGATCGTCGCGACCCCCATTCCCACCGGGATCGCGACGGCAGCGAGTGTGAGCCCAGCGAGCACGTCGGCAGGCAACCAGGTGCGATCGTAGTCCACCACAGCGCGCGGGCGAGTAGCTTCTACAACGTGTTGAATGCGCGCGCCAAGCCCCGAGCGCCCAGTCATCCAACACCTCGCATCGCACCGCTCGATCCGGCTAGTATCGATGGTTATACTGTGCAGTCACTCGCAACCGCAGATTCGTTAGGCACGCATCACCACGCACGGCTTCGACAGGGTGCAGATCGTGCCACCTGGCGTTGCGCACGCACCCGGCGCAACGTCCCCCCCAACGGGGGGACGACAGGGGGGATCGCCCTTCGTACGCCGAGCTAACGAGCGCACTGCTGATTGACGGGTGACAGCGCGACCCAGTAGCATCGTGGTCAGTGGCCAGATGACGGAGTGCGTGGACGAGCGAGTGGACCACACGCTGACCTTTGCGGGCAAATCGCTGCCGCTCGGCCACCGCACCATCGTTATGGGCATCCTCAACGTCACCCCCGACTCGTTCTCCGATGGCGGCCGCTTCCATCACCAGGTGGAAGCGGCTGTCGACTTCGCGCACAGTATGCTGGAAGCTGGCGCAACCATCATCGACATTGGCGGCGAGTCGACGCGCCCGGGCGCTTCGCGGGTCGAACTGGATGAGGAACTCGACCGCGTATTGCCGGTTCTCACGGCGCTGCGTCGCTCGGCCGGCAGCCAGTGCTGGATCTCCATCGACACCACCAAGGCTGAGGTCGCCCGCCAAGCGCTCGCAGCGGGCGCCGACCTTATCAACCATATGGGACCTATCGATCGAAATCCTGAACTCGCTCGGGTACTCCAGGACATGTCTGCGCCGGTGATCATTGGCTACAACCCCAGCCCGGAACGAACGTTGCCAGAAACGCCTCAGCCTACGTCAAGCATCGTGGCGCGTGCCAGGCAGTTCTTTGCGCACCAATTGGTATACGCACGTACTGCCGGACTGGCTCATGATCGCCTGCTTGTTGATCCGGGGTTGGGCTTTCAAAAGAAGCCGGAGGAGAGCCTGGAGCTCGTCAGGTCGCTCGCCGAGCTGGCCAGCTTCGGCTTGCCTGTGGTCATCGGTGTGTCCCGCAAAGGGCACCTTGCTCGCATCCTCCAGATGGAACTCGGGCTGCCGGAACGGCCAGGTATCAACGATCGGTTGGAAGCAGCACTCGCCGAGACCGCCGTTGCAGTGCTCAATGGTGCTTCCGTGGTGCGCACGCACGACGTGCCCGCCACCGTGCGATTTCTGGCCATGCTCGACGCTGTGCGACGCAGGCAACCGTGAGCAAGGTGTACGTTGCCCTGGGCTCCAACGTCGGGCAGCCGGAAGGACATATAGAACGCGCAATCGACTTGCTGCGCACTCAACTCGATCAGTTGCGAGTTGGCGGGCTGTATCGTACTCGCCCAGCCGGCTATACCGAGCAACCGGAATTCATCAACACGGCGGTGTCCGGCACGACGGCACTCTCACCTCTAGCTTGTCTCCATGAACTGCAGCGCATGGAAACACAGCTCGGGCGTGTGTACCGGTTCCGCTGGGGTCCGCGCGAAATCGACCTCGACCTCATTTTCACCGACCACGTGGTGATGGACGGCCCGGTGCTGACACTCCCCCACCCACGATGCCACGAGCGCGACTTCGTCCTACAGCCCATCATGGACCTGGACCCGACTGTTACACATCCAGTGCTCCAGCAAACCGTGTCAGCGCTCCTGGCCGCGATACCTGCCGGCCAGCGCAGCATCATCGAGCAACTCGCTTGGTGAGGTGGTGACTCAACTGAACGACCAGCGGGCAAGTGCGAAAGGTGCGGTACCTTCAGTAGTGAAGATATTCGACTCCTAGGAGAGCAGGAAAGCGATACCACCTATGGCGTCACCACCCGTGCACATCTCCCCAACCTTCGCTCGCAACGTCACCTCTACTTTCAAGGACGCGGGAGAGCAGTGGTTGCGGTCGATACCCGCACTATTGAGCCAGCTTGCGGCGCAGTGGAGCCTCACGATTGGCTCGCCGTATGACCTCTCGTTCAACTACGTTGCGCCGGTCAGCCGCGCTGGCGGCAGCCTGGCGGTGCTCAAAGTCAGCGTGCCCACAGAGGAATTTCAGTACGAGATGCACGCCTTGCAGCAGTATGGAGGTGATGGCTGTTGCCGGTTGCTCGAGGTAGACGTGGCGAATTGCGCTATCCTGCTGGAGCGCGTCGAGCCGGGGGACACACTCGTGTCGCTGGCCCGCACCGATGATGATGCCGCCACGCGGATCGCGGCTCAGGTGATGCGCACCCTCTGGCGGCCGGTTGAACCCCAGGGGCTGTTGCCGCTGGCCAGTTGGTTCGACGACGCTTTTGCCAAACACCGCGCATACTACGGCGGTCCGGGCCCATTTCCCGCGGCGGTGCTCGACCGCGCCGAACGGCTGGCACGCGACCTGCTCGCTGCCACGCGCGACCCGGTGTTGCTGCACGGCGACTGCCATCACTACAACATCCTGACCTCTGCGCGTGCCGGCTGGCTGGCCATCGACCCCAAAGGCGTCGTGGGCGATCGTGGCTTCGACGTGGGCCAGTTCTTTCTCAATCCAGATCCGGGTGGCCACGAGGTCGAGCCAGCAAGGGTACACCGGCGGCTGGCCATCTTTGCCGAGGAACTCGCCCTGCCAATCGACTACCTACGCGATTGGGTCATCGCTGA
>JANWJO010000191.1 GCA_025449435.1 Chloroflexota bacterium
CGACGCTCCCAGCGCCACATACACTAGTCGCTTGGCCGGGGCATTGGATACCGGAGGAACAGTGCTGCGAGCACACGCGGTGGCAACACTCATGGTGATTGCCATCGCAGCCAGAACAGCCAGAAACCTCAAACGTTGTGTGCTCCACACTGCGCGCTGCGCACTCTCCATACGACAGTGTACGTTTCTCCTGTGCCCATGCCCGCCGCAAGCTGGCCGCGTGTTAAACCGTGTATCATCTGGCGCTCAGAATGGGAGGGACATGGAAACAGACAACACAGTTCAGCCCCACGCACGCGCCAGCGCGGCGCTCTGCATCGGCATCGCTGGCGGTTCCGGTGCGGGCAAGTCCACCTTTAGCGGCCTCCTCGCAGCGGAACTCAACGACGTGGGGACGGCAGTCCTCCACCAAGACCGCTACTTCCGCGACTTTAAGGAGGTGCCAGAGGCCGAGCGCGAGGCGAAGCGCACCGTGAATAGTCCCGCAGGCATGGTCTGGGATGGGTTTATCGCCAACTTCCACGCCTTGCGGCACGGCCAGGCGGTATCGGAGCCCGTGGCGGGTACGCGCGCTAGTAGCCGGATGGCCGCGGCCGGCATCGTACAACCGGCCCCAGTGATCATCGTGGAGGGGCTGTTCGCGCTGTGGCACGACGAACTCAGAGCGAGCCTTGACCTCGGCGTCTTTTTAGAGGCGCCCGACGATGAGCGCGTAATACGGCGTCTGCTGCGCGACGTCAAGGAACGAGGTACTGACCTAGAGCGTGCCGCCGCATGGTACCGGCGTGACGTCCTCCCCAATTACTCGGTGTACACGGGCGCGTCTAAGCGCTATGCTCATCTTGTTGTGCCCTGGGTAGCCGGTAATCCATTGGCAGTGACGCTGGTGGCCGACTGGGTACGGGCCGAGCTGGCCCGGCGCACCGCACGCACACTGCAACTGGCGCTCGAACAGGTAGCGAATGGGGAAGTGCGTTGAAAGCGGCGGTGTTTTACGGCGGACACGATATCCGCGTCGAGACACTCCCTGACCCCGAACCCGGGGCGGGTGAGGTGCTGGTGCGTGTCGCCTCGGCCGGCATCTGTGGCAGCGACCTGCACGGCTACCGCGTCACGCCGCGTCCGGGCATCGAACAGCAGCTCAAGCCGTTCGAGAATGGGCACGAGCTGGCTGGAGAGGTCGTCGCGATTGGTCCAGGTGTCACCGCCCTGGCGGTGGGCCAACGCGTCGGCATCGAGCCGGAACACCTGGTGGGCTGCGGCGTCTGCGAGTATTGCCGGCGCGGTGATCAGCAGATCTGTCCGGCGCGTGGTTTCGGTCACCGCAGCCACGGCTTCTCTCAGCTCGATGTGTGCCGGGCGACCCACGTACACGCGCTGCCCGACGCCGTGTCGCTGGATAGCGCCGCCATCCTGGATTGCTACGCCTGTGCCATCCACGCCATCCATCGCGTGCCGGTGCCGCCATTTGCCTGCGCGGTGATCCTGGGCACCGGCGCCATCGGCATGACGCTCGGGCAAGTGCTGCGCGCCACTGGCGTGCGCAAAGTCATCATGGTCGGCCGCCGCATGGAGCCACTGCAGCGGGCCATCGCCGCTGGCGCAGCCGATGTCGTGGTGTCGCAGACCGAGCCGGATGCCACCGGGCGAGTGATCGAGGAAGCCGGCAGCGACGGCGCGGACGCGGTGTTTGAAACCATCGGCGGCACCGCGCCCACCATGCAACAGGGCATCACCATGGCCAGGCGCGGTGGCACCGTGTGCATCATCGGACTGTACACCGCCGACCAGCAAATCGACGCACGGGTAGGGCTGCGCAAGGAACTCACCATCACCTGGGCCAACAGCTACGGCCTGTGGCACGGGAGATCGGAGTACGACATCGCTCTGGAAATGCTGCCTTCGCAGAAACTACGGGCTGAGACCATCATCACGCACCGGTTTGCGTTGGATCAGATCGGCGTGGCGTTCGCCGCCGCCGAGGATAAAGCCAACTCTGGAGCGACCAAAGTGCTGGTGCTGCCCAACAGCTAAGCCGTCAACGCCTTAGCGGATAATCGCCAATGCGGCGCGCGCCGCCTCCGACAAATCCGGGCGTACCTCGTAGTACGCCCAGGTACCACGCTTCGTGCTGGTGACCAGCCCGGCTTCGCGCAGTTTGGCCAGGTGGTGACTCACCGTCGGCTGGCTCACGCTCAACGCATCTGTGAGGTCGCACACGCACACAGGCTCGTTAGTGGCCTGCAGGATGTGCACAATCTGCACCCGAGCTGGGTCGGCCAGGGCCTTGAACAGCTCGCTGAGCGTGTCATAGTCGCGAGCGGGGAGCGAAGTGAGCGCAGGCGCGCAACACACCACTTCGGTGAGCACAGGGAGCGTGTTCGTTGGCGTGGATTGCATCATGTACCAAGTGTAGCACACTGCATTGACGGCTGTCGATATATGCAGTAGACTGCCAATACATCGACAACCGTCGATGCAAGCACGCGGCAGCGAGCCGCGTACACCCTGTGGAGGAACCCGTTGACAACTGAACGAGGTGCCATTCGTGAAGCCGTCCGCCAGCGCTACGCTGCGGCTGCCTTACGCGTCGTACAGCCGGACCCGGCCAGCGTCGCCGGTTGCTGTGGTGGGGGCGGTTGCTGTGGCGGGGCCAGCAGTGATTGTGGTACCAGCGACGCGATTTCGAGCAACCTGTACGCGGACTCGGAACTCGCCACTATTCCCCAACTGGCCGGCGCCGCATCGCTCGGCTGCGGAAACCCCACGGCGCTCATCGAGTTGAAGGAGGGTGAGACCGTTCTCGACCTTGGCTCCGGTGGTGGCATCGACGTGCTGCTGTCGGCAAGGCGGGTGGGGCCCACAGGCAAGGCTTACGGCCTGGATATGACCGATGAGATGCTCGCCCTGGCGCGCGCCAACGCGGCTGAGGCTGGTGCCACCAACGTGGAGTTTTTGCAGGGCCACATCGAACAAATCCCGCTGCCAGCTTCCAGCGTCGATGTGGTGATTTCCAACTGCGTCATCAACCTGTCCACTGACAAGGGGCAGGTGTTGCGCGAGGCGTTCCGGGTGCTCAAGCCCGGTGGACGTTTCGCCGTGTCGGACGTTGTCGTCGATGGCTCGGTACCCGACGAACTGCGCAAGAGCATGGAGCTCTGGGTGGGGTGCGTGGCTGGCGCCTTGGAGCGCCAGCAATACAAACGGCTCCTGGGCGCAGCGGGCTTTGAGGGCGTGAGCCTGGAGCCAACACGGTACTACGACGTTGCAGAAATGGAAGACGCCAACTCCAGCTCGTGGCTCGCCAGCCAGTCCATCTCCGAGCAGGAGCGGCTGCGCCACGCGTTGTATAGCGCCTTCGTGCGCGCGACCAAGCCAGCCGCCGCAGCTCGCTAGTCCTCGACCCTCCTTCTCCCGGCCGCCGGTGCGACGTACAATCGCGCCGGCGGTGCTCTTCGTGCTGCCGTCGAGCGGCTACAGTAGGAGAGTGGGATGCCCCAACACGTCGCGGTCATCGGCTATGGCACCACCGCGCACAGCCACGCGCGCTATTTCCAGCAGCACGGGTTCGTGCTGGATACCACCATTGGTCGCTTGCCGGACCAGACGGCAGCTTTTGCGCACGAGCTGGGTTTTCAGCACCACAGCACCGACCTGGCTGAGGCGCTGGCACGCCCCCAACTCGACCTCGTCGTCATTTGCTCGCCCAGCGCCGCCCACGAGCAGCAAACGGAAGCCGCACTGCTGGCCGGCAAGCATGTGCTGGTGGAGATCCCGCTGGCCATGTCTTTTGCGGGCGCGCAACGGCTCGTTACGCTTGCCCACCAGCGCAGCTTGACCTTAATGGTGGCGCATACCCACCGCTATCAGCCCGGCATGCTGGCGACCAAGCACCTGATCGCCAGTGGCCAGCTCACGGTCCATCACATCGTGTCGCGCTACGTCTTTTTGAGGCGAGAAAACGTGGACTGGACCGGCCGGAAGCGCTCCTGGACCGATAACCTGCTGTGGCACCACGCCTGCCACGCTACCGACATGTGCCTGTGGTTGCTCGGCGAAACGCAACCCGGCGGCGTCGAAGTCACCGCGCAGGTAGCCCGGCCCGACGCGCACATGGGTATCCCCATGGACCTTGGCATCCTCCTGCGCACTCGTTCGGACGCGCTGGCATCGGTGAACATGTCCTACAACTCCCACCTGAGCTTGTACGACTACCTGATCATCGGGCACGAGGGCTCGGTGTTGCTGAGCAACGGCAAAGTCGTAGAAGCCAAAGGATCCTGCGCGAACTTGCAGGTACCAGTTGATGCTCCAGTAGCTCACGCCCTACAGAACGCCGAGTTTGTGGCCGCGGTCGCCGAGCGCCGTCCCGCGGCTATCAGTGGCGATTCGGTGCTTCCGGCTATGTGGGCGCTGCAACAGGTACAGGAAGCGTGGGATCGCTGGCAGCGCTAGCCCCTCCTTACCCTTGCGCGGTGCGTCAGCGTCGCTAGCATAGTGCTCAACGCGTGGCACCCTTGGAGCTATGGAATGAGAGGAGTTCGAGTTGGCTCGCTACCGGTATGAGGAGATGAGCTGGACCGAGGTGCGCGAGCTGGTGCCGCACGACCCGGTGGCAGTGCTGCCGATCGGCACCACCGAACAGCACGGCCCCCACCTGCCGCTGATGACAGACTACTTGACCGCAAGCCAGATCGCCGATCAGGCGGTCGCGCAACTGGCTTCAGCAGCTGGCGCCAACCCGGTGCCAGCGGTGGTGCTCCATCCGGTGCCCTACTCCTTCAACGAACACCATATGGATTACCCGGGCACCGTGGCCATCGATCCGCACGTGGTGATCGACTATGTGAGTGCCATCGGGCTCAGCCTGGCCCACCACGGCTTCCGGCATATCATCCTGTTCAATGGACATGGCAGCAATGCCTCGTTCATCGATATTGCGGCGCGCAACATCACCAATCGCTCGCCAGCCATCGCCTGCGCGTTTAGCTGGTGGTCACTGCTGCACAAGGAAGACCTTGTCTGGCGGGAGTCTCCCTATCCGGGCGGCATGTCGCACGCCTGCGAGGCGGAGACTTCGCTCATCCTCCATTTGCGCCCCGACCTGGTCGCCATGGACCGCGCCAGGAAGAACATGGACGCAGTGCAACGCTCCGAACACATCTATTGGGACCTGGAGCGCGGTGGCCCGGTGTACTTCCAGGAGTTCTTCAGCCGCAACAGCAGTACAGGCGTCCAGGGCGACCCCACGCTGGCCAGCTCGGACAAAGGGGCTAAGCTGAACACGGCGGCGGTGGGGCACCTGGCAAACTTCATACAGGAGTTTCGCGCCCGTGACATCCGCGCCCGGCGCGACTTTCACGCACCAGTAGGAAACCTGGAGGCCTAATGATGGCAGTGAGCACCAAGAGCGGCATCGACAAGCAAAACGCTCTATTGCACCAGGCCAGCCAGACCCTGGCTGGTGGCGGATTGGGTCTGTTCCAGTTGCCTGACGAGGTCACCCTGGTGGTGGCATCGGGCAAGGGCAGCCACATCACGGCGGTGGACGGCCGCGACTACATCGACTTCCATCTTGGGTCGGGCCCGGCGTTCCTGGGCCACGCACACCCGGCAGTCGTGCAGGCAGTCGGTGAACAGCTTACCAAAGGGTCGACGTACTACTTCCTCAACGAGCCGGCCATTGAGCTAGCGCAGTTACTGGTGGACGCCGTGCCGTGCGGCGAACGGGTGCATTTCACCGGCTCCGGCACCGAAGCGACGTTCTTTGCGCTGCGTATCGCTCGGGCGCTCACCGGGCGCCAGAAGATCCTCAAGTTTGAGGGTGGCTGGCACGGCATGCACGACTACGCCTTGTGGGGCACGGTGCCGGAAGGGCCATCGGAATACCCGCACGCGCAGGCCGACTCGGCAGGCATCCCCGCGAGCATCGGCGAGCTGGCGCTGGTCGCCCCGTTTAACGACACTGCCAGGGCGTTGCAGATCATCGAGGACAACCACGCGGACCTCGCCGCGGTGATCGTGGAACCGCTCCAGCGCGTGCTATTGCCGGAGCCCGGCTTCCTGCAAGCCATCCGGGAGGCGTGTACTCGCCACGGCATCGTGTATATCTTCGATGAGGTGGTCACCGGCTTCCGCATCGCCTGGGGTGGAGCGCAAGAGCGCTATGGCTGTGTGCCCGATATGGCGACCTACGGCAAAGCGATGTCCGGCGGGTTCCCCATGGCGGCGATCATCGGTAAAGCCAGCGTGATGGCCCCACTGGACGCGCGCATCCGGCCGCGCAACCAGCTGTCCTGGGCCAGCGGCACTCTCAACGGTAACCCCATCAGCGCCAGTGCCGGCGTGGCGGCGCTCAAGGTGCTGCGCGACCCGCAGCAATACGCGCACATCCACCGCATCGGCAGCCGGTTGCGCCAGGGGATCGAAGACGCTGGCGCCAAGTACGGCTTCGCGGCCCAGTGCCCCGGCGAGGACGCCGTGTTCGGCGTGCGATTCACCAGCCGCAAGCCATTGCGTAACTGGCAAGACCTGCTCACGGCCGACAAGGCAATTGGCTTCCAATGGGCGATTGAGCTGCTGCAGCGCGGCATCCTGGTCAATCCCAATGAGAAGTTCTACCTATCGATCACGCACACGATGGCGGACATCGATCACACGCTCGAGATGGTGGACGAGGCGTTCGAGGCCATCAGCAACCACTAACGGGCAGGCGCGCTACACCGGGCGGATGGTGACGCTGAGGCCGAACGTCTGCAGACGCTGCTGGTAATACTCGGCTTGCTCCAGCGGGCAGGTGATCACCACCGCTTCGCCGTGTAAGTGCGCGTCCAGCATCACCTGGGTGGCGCGCAGTGTGCCCATGCCAGGGATGGATTTCAGGATGGCCTGCACCACCCCCACCATGTCGTGTACGTCGTCGTTGTGCAGGATCACGGCGTAGCGGCGCAGCACGTGCTGGCGGACGGCGAGTTCAGGGGCGGTAGACGTCTCAGGCAAGCTGGGGGACCTCCAGCCAGCGGCGCTGTTCAGACGACGCCAGGATGGTATCAACCACGGCTTGCGTCCGCACACCATCGACGAGCGACGGTACACAGTCTCGCTCGTGACGGATGGCGTCGACGAACTCGAAGATCTCATTAAAGCGGAAGGTGAGGTAGGGGTCACCCTCCAGCATCCCGGGCACGCCGCCGACGGGCCGCACGAATTCCTCAGGAACGGGCACTGTTTCGAGCTGGCCACCCATGCGGCCAATCTGCAGGATGTGCGGCGTTTGCATCCGGTAGATGATGCTACCGCTGTCGCCGTGGAGGTCGAGGTCGTCGGGGCTGGTGCCGCCCTCGCCCACTCCCCAGCACA